>NZ_AP022853.1:2937500-3237500 GCF_011764585.1 Sulfurimicrobium lacus | reverse complement strand
GGCATGGTGCCCAAGGTGCCGAGTGGCGGCAGTTCCGCTGCGCCAGCGCAGGCGAATCCGTCCCATGCGACTACTCAGCGTCCGGCTGCAACCGGCAAGCCGGCCTGGGCACAGTAGGAGCGTCGGCATGAACGGAAAACGTTGTGGCAATTGCCATCATCTCGATCCAACAAGTGCCAGCGACATTGGCGGCTTGCGTATCGCTCGTTGCCGCCATCCGAAGGGTGTGCGCATCGGCACGACTGCTATTCGGAACGACTATGTCGAGTTGGACGCGTTCTGCGCTGATCATGTCGTCCGTGCCCGGCGTGGATCGCAGTCGGGAGGTGGTCATGTATGAGCGGAAAGTGTTGGGTCTGCAAGCGACAGGCCAGGGGATTCGGTTATTCCGACAACCGGCATCGCATCGGCAACCCTCGGCGCTACCCCATCGACTGGGTGTTCTGTTCACGCCGCTGTCAGGATGTGTTTCACGCCCTGTATGGCAACTGGCTGCGCGTGAAGGATGGCGGAAAGCGCATCAAGGAGGTCGCCATGATCGACCCCTCTGACGTCGAATTGGCCGCGATGCGCAAGTGCCTCAAATCCTTCGGCGAGGCCGCCAGTGAGATTGGGTTTTCCAAACCGCTCGGCGACTACAGCGAAGCCGAGGCACTGCGCGTGATCGACGCCATCGTCACCTGCTACACCGATGCGATGGTCGAGCATCACGAGGAGACCAAGTTCCCGCCGGTACGTGGCATGGCGCCGACCCCTGACCCGATGGCGAACCCTTTCGCCGATCTGGAGGACGACTTGCCGTGGGAAGACGGGAAGGAGGCGAAGCAATGATGGACTTCAATTCCTCTTCCAGCATTTCTGGGCAGATCAACGCATTGGTCGACGCCGGAATGCAACGTCTGCGTTCCGCTGAGGTGCAGCGAGAGTACCTGGGTGCTTCGCGCCTCGGGGCGTCATGCGAACGTGCCCTGCAGTACGAGTTTGCCAAGGCGCCGGTCGATCATGGCCGTGACCATGATGGGCGCTTGTTACGCATCTTCGCGCGCGGCCACGTCATGGAGGACTGCATGGTCGAGTGGTTGCGGGCAGCTGGGTTCGATCTGCGCACACGTAAACCCAGTGGCGATCAGTTCGGCTTCTCGGCGGTCGGCGGACGCCTGCAGGGGCACATCGATGGCGTCATCGTCGATGGCCCCGAGGGCTTTGCTTACCCAGCACTCTGGGAGTGCAAGTGCCTCGGCTCGAAGTCCTGGCGTGACTTGGAGAAAAACCGGCTGGCCGTGGCCAAGCCGATCTACGCCGCGCAGGTAGCGATCTACCAGGCCTATATGGAGTTGTACGAACAGCCGGCAATCTTCACGGCGATCAATGCCGACACCATGGAGATCTACACCGAACTGGTGCCGTTCGATGCGGCGCTGGCCCAGCGCATGTCCGACCGCGCGCTGAAGGTGATTTCGGCCACCGATGCCGGCGAATTGCTGCCACGCGGCTTTCTCGACCCCGCCCACTTTGAGTGCCGGATGTGCGCATGGCAGGACCGGTGCTGGAGTAATACACCATGAACCCTTCATCCATCAACGATGTACTCGGCGAGCGCTTGGTTGATGCAAGCGAGGCCGCCCATTGCCTGAATCTGCCGATGTACTTACTCACTCATCCCAAGGAGCGTCAGCGGCTTGGCATACCGCATTACCGGGTCGGCAAGCTCGTGCGCTTTAAATTGCAGGAGCTGGAAGCTTGGATGCTGGCACAGGGGGGCGCGTCGAATGCTTGATTTCAACGATGCCCCTGCTGAGTTGCCACAGGACAGTGGGGTGACCCGTGAGTCGTTGCGAGCCGATCTCGTCGCTCGACTGGAATCGGTCTTGGCCACACTGTTCCCTGCGGGCAAGAAGCGCAAAGGGAAATTTCTCATCGGCGATGTGCTTGGCAGCCCCGGCGATAGCCTCGAGGTCGTTCTCGATGGAGAGAAGACCGGGCTGTGGACCGATCGTGCAACCGGTGATGGCGGTGACATTTTCGATCTCATCGCGGCCCACTTGGGAGCCAATGTGCAGACCGATTTTCCGCGTGTGCTTCAGCACGCGGCAGATCTGCTTGGGCAAGCACCGTCGACTCCATCCCGCAAGGCCAAGAAGGAGCCACCCGTCGATGAACTCGGTCCAGCTACGGCGAAATGGGACTACTTCGACGCGGCCGGCAATCTGATCGCGGTGGTCTACCGCTACGACCCGCCCGGTCGCAAGAAGGAATTTCGGCCGTGGGACGCCAAACGCCGAAAGATGGCTCCGCCCGAGCCTCGTCCCATCTACAACCAGCCGGGGATGAAGGATGCCGCGCAGGTCGTGCTGGTCGAGGGCGAGAAATGCGCCCAGGTGCTCATCGATGCGGGTGTCACTGCCACGACGGCGATGCACGGTGCGAATGCCCCGGTGGAGAAAACCGACTGGTCGCCATTGGCCGGCAAGTCCGTGCTGATCTGGCCTGACCGGGACAAGCCGGGCTGGGACTATGCGACGCAGGCAGCGCAGGCCATCTTGTCGGCGGGCGCGAAAACCTGCCACATTCTATATCCGCCAGAAGAGGCAGCCGATGGGTGGGATGCGGCCGACGCCATGGCCGAGGGGTTTGACGTTGCGGCATTTCTCGCTCATGGCCCGCGCCTGCAGATGCACGACATCACCGTTGATGCCGATCCTGTGGCCAGCAGCGACGAGTCGGTCTGGGGCACGGAGGATGCGCTGGCGCTGGCCTTCACCCGACGCTACCACCGCGACTGGCGCTACGTGGCGACCTGGGGCCGTTGGCTGGTCTGGGACGGTAACCGCTGGCGCACCGAGGACACACTGGCCGCCACTGATCTGATCCGCAGCGTTTGCCGGCATGCCGCCGTGCGTGCCGAGAATCCCAAAGTGGCGGCCAAGCTCGCCAGCGCGAGTACGGTCGGTGGCGTCGAGCGGCTATCACGCGCGGACCGCAGACATGCTGCCACCACCGAGGAGTGGGATGCCGACCCGTGGTTGCTCAACACCCCGGGGGGCGTGGTCGATCTCAAGACCGGCAGGCAGCGTCCACATGACCGTGCTGACCGGATGACGAAAATCACCACGGCCACGCCCGGGGGCGAGTGCCCGACCTGGCGTCAATTCCTCGACGAGGTCACGGGTGGTGACAAAGAGTTGCAGAGCTACTTGCAGCGAATGGTCGGTTATGCACTCACCGGCTCGACGCGAGAGCATGCGCTGTTTTTTCTGTACGGCACGGGCGCGAACGGCAAGTCGGTGTTCGTGAACACGCTGGCCACCATCCTCGGCGACTACGCGACCAACGCGCCGATGGATACCTTCATGGAAACGCGCACCGACCGGCATCCGACCGATATGGCGGGCCTGCGCGGCGCACGCTTCGTGGCAGCCATCGAAACTGAGCAGGGGCGACGCTGGGCCGAATCGAAGGTCAAGAACCTGACCGGGGGCGACAAGATCTCCGCGCGTTTTATGCGCCAGGACTTCTTCGAGTTTTTCCCGCAGTTCAAGTTGTTCGTGGCGGGCAACCACAAGCCGGCCATTCGCAACATTGACGAGGCGATGAAGCGGCGCCTGCATCTGATCCCGTTCACGATCACCGTGCCGCCCGATCGCCGCGACAAACATCTCCAGCAGAAATTGCTGGCCGAGCGTGACGGCATCCTGGCTTGGGCGGTGCAGGGCTGTCTCGACTGGCAACGTCTGGGACGGCTCGATCCTCCCCAGCGGGTGGTAGAGGCAACCGAGGAGTATTTCGAAGCCGAGGATGCACTGGGCCGCTGGCTGGAGGAGTGTTGCGTGCGCGAGCCCAACGCCAAGTCGCTGACTGCCGAACTGTTTACCGACTGGAAGCAATGGTCGGAAGCGGCGGGCGAATTCAGTGGGTCGCAGCGGCGCTTTTCCGATCTGCTCATCACACGCGGAGTTGAGAAATGGCGCAACAGCGTGGGTGTGCGGGGATTTCAGGGGATCGGCCTCAAGAACCCGCCCGCGCCCGCTTACACCCCTTACGCAGACAACTGACGCTCATGAAAAACCATCCGTCTGACGCAGCCGACGCTCTTTCACGTAACTCTCCACACGTGTGCGCGTGCGCGCCTCATGGAATGTTTCGACAAACCGTGTCGGCTGCGTCAGACCAAGAGCAAGAAAGGACTGAACACATGAACACGACGATCCTCGCCCTCGATTTGGGCACGAATACCGGGTGGGCACTGCACCACATGGATGGCAGCATCCTCAGCGGCACGCAATGCTTCAAGCCACAGCGCTTCGAGGGTGGCGGCATGCGTTTCCTCAGATTCAAGCACTGGCTCAACGAACTGCTGTCGGCCAGCCACTACATCAACGCGGTGTACTTCGAAGAGGTACGACGTCACGCGGGCGTAGATGCCGCGCACGCCTACGGCGGTTTCATGGGACACCTGACCGCGTGGTGCGAGCATCAGAACATTCCGTACCAGGGCGTGCCAGTCGGCACGATCAAGAAACACGCGACCGGCAAAGGCAATGCTGGCAAAGACGAGGTGATCGCAGCCGCACGGTCACGTGGTCACGCCCCCAAAGACGACAACGAAGCCGACGCCTTGGCATTGCTGCACTGGGCCATCGAGACGCAGGAGGTGTGACGTGAAGATCCCTGCACAGCAATACCGCTGTCCTCTCGGTCGCCTGCAACCGCAGACCACCGACCTGGAAACTATCAAACAGTTCGGCTGGCGCGACCAGCACATCCTCGTGGTGTCCGAGCAGGACGACCGTCTGGACTTCGTTGAGCGGGAGTTCGTGCGACGGATCGGCGAGCGCCTCTACGGAGGGAAACGTCATGGCTGAATGGACGATGGAGGATGTGGCAGCACGATTTTCTGATGCGGCAGAGACCGGACGGCGACTGCCTCGAGTCAGGATGCAGGGCTACTTCAATGTCTGGCCTGCCTTCGCTCGGGAGGTATGGGAGTCCTGCCCCGATGACGAGCACGTCTACCGCCCCTTGCCGCCCACCCCGCAGGCCATCGATCGAATGATGGAGACGATGCGCTGGGTGCAATGGCTCGAGGTTGAGCAGCGACACCTTGTCTGGATGCGGGCCAAGCAATACGAGTGGAAAGTCATCTGTCGTCGCTTCGGTTGCGAGCGAACAACGGCGTGGAGACGGTGGCAACGGGCCTTGCAGATCGTTGCCGAACGCCTCAACGAGCAGACTCATCGCGCGGTAGTGTTTTGACGTGAATTGGCGGGAATGAGTGTGCAAGAGCTGTAATCAACGGCAATCAGCGGTTTTTGACCGTGCAACATCTACCCCGCATTTTCGGTAGCATGACAGCTATGATCTGGCGAGCGGTGCGGGTGTGAAACTACATCGCTCTCAGTCAGAGGATTCGACGGGTCCTTCCTGGCCAAAAACCCATGCGGGGGGCGTGAGCCCGGCCTTTCGATAGCGTCAGGCCGTGCAACGGGGTTACCAGTTACCACCCCGGTTACCACCCGAAACCAGTTACCACCCCATTGATGACCCGCCCACTGTGGCGGGCTTTTGCATTCCTATGATCGAAACCCTGCGCGTCGAGTACCGGAAGGTCGAGACGCTGATCCCCTTTGCGCGTAATCCCCGCACGCATTCCGATGCGCAGGTGGCGAAACTCGCGGCCAGCATTGTCGAATTCGGTTGGACCAATCCCGTCCTGGTAGATGGGAGCCAGGGAATCATTGCGGGCCACGGTCGTCTGGCTGCCGCGCGCAAGTTGGGGCTGGCCGAAGTGCCGGTCATCGAACTGGGTCACCTCACGCTGGCGCAAAAGCGTGCTTACGTAATCGCAGACAACCGCCTGGCGCTCGACGCCGGGTGGGATGAGGAAATGCTGGCGATTGAACTGGCCGAGTTATCCGAGTCGGGTTACGACCTGACGCTCACCGGATTCACCAACGACGAGATCGAGGAACTACTGGTCGATGCCGAGGCCGGTGCGGGCACCGATGACTCGACTGACACCAGCGAGGATGCGGCTGACGATGTACCTGATGCACCGGTCAATCCAGTCTCGCGTTCCGGCGACGTCTGGCAACTGGGTGCGCACCGAGTAATTTGCGGTGATGCCGCCGACGCCACTGTGGTCACTGCGCTGATGGCCGGCGACACAGCAGTCCTTTGCTTCACGTCGCCGCCATATGGCAACCAGCGGGACTACACGAACACCATCATTGATTGGGATGCCCTGATGCGTGGCGTATTCAATCAATTGCCGATGGCGGCCAATGGCCAGGTGCTGGTCAATCTCGGATTGATTCACCGCGAGCAGGAAGTCATCCCCTACTGGGATGGCTGGCTCGACTGGATGCGCACCCAAGGCTGGCGGCGCTTCGCCTGGTACGTCTGGGACCAGGGGCCGGGATTGCCCGGCGACTGGAATGGCCGGCTGGCACCCGCCTTCGAATTCGTCTTCCACTTCAACCGAAAGGACTCAGAGCCGCGTCGCCCGAACAAGATCGTGCCCTGCATCTACGCAGGCCGCGACACCCATCTACGCGGTGACGGCACCAGTGCCGGCGGCATGCGCAACAAGGATGGCAGCAAGACGGCCTGGAACCATGTGGGCCAGGTGACCCAGGAGACCAAGATTCCGGATTCCGTGATTCGTCTCATGCGGCACAAGGGCAAGATCGGACAGGACATCGATCACCCGGCCGTGTTCCCGGTGGCGTTGCCACAGCATGTTTTGGAAACCTATACCGATGCTGGCGATATCGTGTTCGAACCGTTCTGCGGCTCTGGCACCGCGCTCCTCGCGGCGCAGCGTACTGGTCGGGTGGTTCGGGCCACCGAGGTTGCACCAGAGTATGTCGATGTGACGGTCAAACGCTTCCAGCAGAATTTTCCGGAGGTGCCAGTCACGCTCGTGGCCACTGGTCAGACCTTTGATGCGGTCGTCACTGAACGATTGGGAGCACCGGCATGACGATCTCGTGGCTCGCCGACAAGATCGAACAGTGGCCGACCGCCAAGCTCGTGCCCTATGCGCGGAACGCGCGCACGCACTCGGATGCACAAGTGGCTCAGATCGCTGCCTCGATCGCCGAGTTCGGATTCGCCAATCCGATCCTGGCTGGTAGCGACGGGGTCATCGTGGCCGGGCATGGCCGTTTGGCTGCCGCACAGAAACTTGGCATCGCTACGGTGCCGGTCGTGGTGCTCGACCATTTAACGCCGACCCAGCGTCGCGCCCTGGTGATCGCGGATAACCGCATCGCCGAGAACGCAGGCTGGGACGACGCCATGCTGCAGGTCGAACTGGCCGCGCTCCAGGACGACAGCTTCGATCTGTCCTTGACCGGCTTCGATGCCGATGCGCTTGCCGATCTCCTCGCCGGCGAAGAGACGACGACCGAGGGGCAGACCGATGAGGATTCTGTTCCCGAAGCCGGCCCGTCGATAACGCGCCCGGGTGATGTCTGGCTCTGCGGCAACCACCGCGTGATCTGTGGTGACTCGACGGACGCCAGCACCTACGAGGCGCTGATGGCCGGCGAGACTGCCGACATGGTGTTCACCGATCCACCCTACAACGTGGACTATGCCAATACCGCCAAGGACAAGATGCGGGGAACGGATCGACCGATCCTGAACGACAACCTCGGCGCTGGTTTTCACGACTTCCTGTTGGCGGCACTGACGCCCACGTTGGCCCACTGCCGTGGTGGCATCTACGTGGCGATGTCCTCCTCCGAACTCGATGTGCTGCAGTCTGCTTTTCGTACAGCAGGTGGCAAGTGGTCGACGTTCATCATCTGGGCGAAGCACACCTTCACGCTCGGGCATGCCGACTATCAGCGGCAGTTTGAGCCGATCCTGTACGGCTGGCCAGCCGAAGGAACCCGGCACTGGTGCGGTGCGCGTGACCAGGGTGACGTCTGGAACATCAAGAAGCCGCACAAGAATGATCTGCACCCGACAATGAAGCCGGTTGAGTTGGTCGAACGTGCGGTGCGAAATTCCAGTCGACCGGGTGACATCGTGCTGGATTCGTTCGGCGGCTCGGGCACAACCATGATTGCGTCCGAGAAGTCAGACCGCAAGGCCCGGCTGATCGAACTGGATCCGAAGTACGTCGATGTGATTGTGCGCCGTTGGCAAGACTATGCCGGGGCGCAGGCCACCCGCCAGTCGGACGGGGTGGCGTTTGATGCCCTGGTGTCAGAACCGGGTGGTCTTGAAAACCGTGAAGCCGTTGGGCGTGTGGCGAACGAAACGTAGCCACATACCGTTCCCGCTTCGCTCGGCAGTGACCCAGAGGTCGTTGGTGCCGGAGATGCGGATTTCCTGGCCGGGTTCGAGGCCGGTGATGCGTTGGTCGAGGGTGGTCGTCATTGCGCTCTCCTTTATGCCATCTCGTAGCCGGCGCGCTCAAGGCGCGATGCATCGGCCGGGGTCACCACCCAATACTCGCCGCGCTCACCGTCGTGGTCACCCAGGACGAGGCGCATCGGGTAGGTGGCGCGGTTCGCAAAACTCGAGGCGTTGGCCAGGGTGTTGAACCGAAACATCGTGCTCTTGATCAGGTTCTTGAGGGTGCTGGTGGTCATTTTTTTCTCCTGCGGGTTGATCGTTGCGACACCCGTAGTAACGCGCTGTTCGATTGAGAAGCCAAGCGGAAGATTGAACTATCTTCTCTCTTCTTGCTTGGCTTGTCATTGGCCTAGCGGCGACCCGTAACGGCGGCCAGTTTGCTGCGCGCCGAGTCGGTCTGCCACCGGCACGGGCCGGTGCCGGATTTGGCTTCGGCATTCCATCGCGCGAGGATCTCAGCGTCCGTCCAGCCCTTGGCGGTGAGGTAAGCGTAGTCGTCGGCATCGTAGTTGGCATGCTGCTGGAGGGCGTCGTTGGTTTGCATGATGTTCTCCTTCGGGTTGATTGTTGCGACACCGGTATGAACGCGCTATTCCATCAGGAAGCCAAGCTGTTCTCGGCCACTTCGCAATCTATTTGAATCAATCTCAGTTGAGAATTTCGAAGCTCCCCGGGCCGTTGCCCTCATCGTCAGAGAGCAGGAGGATCGTTCGCGTCGAGCCATCCGGCAGTGTGACGACAAAACCGAAAAATTCGTTCTCCGCCGCGTCGTCATGCGGACCGGTTCTGGCGAGGGCAGAAATTGTTCCGCCAACCAGTGGTCGAAGTTGACTGAGGTGAAAGTTGGTTGCTGAATTCACGTTGCTCTCCTGTGTTGATGACGATTGTATGAACGCGCTGTTCAATCAGGAAGCCAAGCTCTTTAGTTCATGGCGGCGCGACGCACCTCGGTGAGTTTGGCGATGACGTCCTCGGTGAAATTGAAGCCATCAAGGCGACTCAGTCCCTCACGCTCAAGGATGCGCCAGCGGGCGCCATCGCTTTCCGCTCGGCGTAACTCGTCGCCGACTTGATGGAGGTAGAGGTTCTCCTCCTCGGTGAGTTGGCGCGGTTGCACTTTGAGGTCTTCCAGGATGGTGATGAGTTTCAACATGACGGCGGCTCCTGATCAAGCAATCCGATAAACGCGGTCGTTGCCCTCAGCCTTTTCCGATGCCAGGTTGAGGCCCAGTTTCTTCTTGAATGCGCCGGCAAAGGTGCCGCGCACCGTGTGCGCCTGCCAGCCAGTGGCATCCATGATCTGCTGGATTGTCGCGCCCTCGGGGCGTTGCAACATTTGGATCACGGTGGCCTGCTTGCTGTTGTCGCGGGTGCGGGGTTTCCCCTCGACGCCGACCTTGATCAGTTGCTTGGCCGCCACCTGTTTTTCTTGCGCCCAGTGGGCCTCTGCCGCCGACACGGCGGCCTCGACCTCGGGGTCGGGATGAGTACTGGCCAGCGTGGGTCGTGCAAGACCAAGGGCGTCGTAGCCCTCGGCGGCCACAAACCAGTCCTGGCCACCGTTGCTGGTGATGAGGGCCTTGTTGAACAGCCCGGCAATGACTTTCTGACGGGCCCCGCCTTTGACGTTGTCAGGGAACCAGGTGATTCGGCCCTCGGGTTGATTGGCCGCGTGCTCGAGAACCTGGCGCTGGGTGTCGGTGAGTTTGATGTCGGTGGTCATGGTGATCTCCTTGAGTGGTGTTGATGGTGATTGGATGAACGCGCTGTTTGAAACGGAAGCCAAGCGTTATCTCGCCGACTTCCGACTTATTTATGTGGCGTTGGCAATTTCTTGCTCGGTGGCCTTCGGAAGCGACGCGCCCAATTCCGCACCCGCCTTGAACGCTGCCTCGAGGGCATCGCGCAAGCGCCAGACCGCAACGTCATGGAAGTCGAGGCGGTCCGACTTTTGGGTTTCCAGGGTGTCGATGTCCAGGTGCTTTTGGGCGATCAGGGTCAGGATGTTGTCGATCTGGCTCATGGTGATTTCCTTTGGGTGACGTTGATGGTGATTGCATGAACGCGCTGTTCGAGAGCGAAGCCAAGCTCTTTCTGCGTGGCTTCGGCGATTCATTTGCGAGCGTCCTGCAGCACCCGGATTCCTTCGTGCGCGAGGGTCAACGCGGCGGTTTGAAACGCGATGTGTGCTACCCCCGGTGCGTCACGCGCGTCGTCAAGGAGTTCATCGACCACTGACCGGGACTTGACCCGCATCGCAGCGCAAGCGGCGTCGAGTTGCTCGGTGGTGGCGATCCGCACGTCCGGGTAAAGACGAATCAGCAAGGTCAAGGCGGTATCGCCGAGTTTCTTGCCCAGGGTGTCGATGGGGTTGGCGTTCATGTGTGTCTCCTTGCGACGTTGGTGATGGTGATTGCATGAACGCGCTGTTAAGGAGGAAAGCCAAGCGGGGAATCGCATCTGTTGGAGAACATCTGCGCCCGGCTTGATGTAAATCATGGGTCTGTCGATTCGCGCTTACGCCCGGCATCGCGGCGTCTCTCACGTTGCCGTTAAGAAGGCCATCGACACAGGCCGGATTAGCCAAGGGACAGATGGCACGATCGATCCGGAGCAAGCCGATCGGGAGTGGGAACAGAACACCGCGTCACCGCGCAAGGCCTCGGCAACGCCAAAGGTCGCGGCCGCAACAAAATCACCCCGCTCGGTCGCTCAAGAACCAGCGGCCGAATCGCCGACGCCGACACTCTCTACCGGTGGCACCTCGCTTTTGCAGGCGCGCACGGTCAACGAGGTCGTCAAAGCGCAGACCAACAAGGTGCGCCTGGCGCGGCTCAAAGGTGATCTGGTTGATCGCTCGCAGGCCATCGCCCATGTGTTTCGATTGGCCCGCACTGAACGCGATGCCTGGCTTAACTGGCCAGCACGCATCTCGGCGCAAATGGCCGCAAAACTCGAAGTGGATGCCCATGCCTTGCATGTCGCGATCGAGGCGGCTGTGCGTGAGCACTTGATGGAGTTAGGCGAACTGCGCGCCCGGGTGGATTGATGGACACGGACTACGATGGCGAACTCGATATCGAGCGTGCCTGGCGCGAAGGTCTGATTCCGGATCCACTACTCTCGGTCTCGGAGTGGTCGGATCGGCATCGGATGCTGTCCTCCAAGGCATCCAGTGAGCCGGGGCGCTGGCGCACCAGCCGCACGCCGTACCTGAAGGCCATCATGGATTGCTTGTCGCCAACCTCGCCGGTCGAGCGGGTGGTGTTCATGAAGGCAGCCCAGTTGGGTGCGACCGAGATGGGCAGCAACTGGATCGGCTACGTGATCCATCACGCGCCCGGCCCGATGATGGCGGTCTGGCCAACGGTGGAGATGGCCAAGCGCAACTCCAAGCAGCGAATCGATCCGCTGATCGAAGAGTCAGCCATCCTCAAGGAACTGATTGCGCCGGCACGCAGCCGCGATTCGGGTAACACGATTCTGGCGAAGGAATTTCGCGGCGGAGTCCTGGTAATGACCGGGGCCAACAGCGCCGTGGGGCTGCGGTCGATGCCGGTGCGTTACCTCTTTCTCGACGAGGTCGATGGGTATCCGATCGACGTCGATGGTGAGGGGAGCGCGGTGGCCTTGGCCGAGGCCCGCACCCGCACCTTTGCGCGCCGAAAGATTTTCATCGTATCAACGCCAACGATTGCTGGCGTCAGCACTATCGAACGCGAATATGAAGCCAGTGATCAACGTCGCTACTTCGTGCCGTGCCCGCACTGTGGGCATCGGCAGTGGTTGCGCTTCGAGCAATTGCGCTGGGAGCGTGACGAAAGCGGTAATCGGCCCGACACGGCTGCCTACGTCTGCGAGTCCTGCGAGGTACCGATTCCTGAGCATCACAAGACGTGGATGCTGGAACACGGTGAATGGCGGGCAATGGCTGAAGTACCCAGCAAGACCGCCGGCTTCCATTTGTCGAGCCTGTACAGCCCGATTGGTTGGCGTAACTGGCGGGAAATCGCCGCCGCATGGGAGAGTGCCATCAGCAAGGAAGCCGGATCGGCCGCCGCCATCAAGACGTTCAAGAACACTGAACTCGGTGAAACGTGGGTCGAGGAAGGCGAAGCGCCCGACTGGCAGCGCCTGCTGGAACGACGCGAAGACTACCGGATGGGATCCATTCCCGATGGTGGATTGCTCCTGACCGGTGGTGGCGACGTTCAGAAGGACCGCATCGAAGCCTCCGTCTGGGCGTTCGGGCGTGGCAAGGCTTCATGGCTTGTCGAGCACCGGGTGCTGATGGGCGATACCGCGCGACCCGAGGTCTGGAATCAGTTGGCTCGCCTGCTGGAGGAAACCTGGACGCATGCCTCCGGGGCATCGGTACCGCTGGTGCGCTTCGCGCTGGATACCGGCTTTGCCACTCAGGAAGCCTATACCTTCGTGCGCGCGGTGCGGGATTCTCGCGTGATGGCGGTCAAAGGTGTGGCGCGTGGGGCGGCACTGGTCGGCACCCCGACGGCGGTTGATGCGACAACCGGCGGCAAGAAACTACGCCGGGGCATCAAGGTGTTCTCGGTCGCGGGTGGTATTGCCAAACTGGAGTTCTACAACAACCTGCGCAAGTCAGCCGATGTGGCAGACGATGGTGTGACCACGATCTATCCAGTGGGCTTTGTGCATCTACCGAAGGTCGACGCTGAGTTCATCCAGCAACTCTGCGCCGAGCAACTGGTGACCCGGCGTGACCGCAACGGCTTCGCGATTCGCGAGTGGCAGAAGATGCGCGAGCGTAACGAGGCACTGGACTGCTACGTCTATGCCCGCGCGGCGGCCGCCGCATCGGGCCTCGACCGCTTCGAAGAACGCCACTGGCGAGAACTGGAAAAACAACTCGGACTGGCCCCGCCACCCGATCTGACCAACAACGAACCTGAACCCGAGGCCACCCAACGAGGTGGCCTCGCTGTTTCTGACAACCGGAGGCCAACTCGTCGCCTGGTGCGCAGCCGCTGGCTTACGTAACCAACTCGCCACTTAGCGGAGCGCCATGTCGCTGCAAGCCCAGATCCTCAGCTTCGTCGAACGCGTTGCCGAAAAGTTTGCCGGCGTCGATGCGCGGATCGGCGGCATCGACCAGTTGGACACACTGGACAAGTCGAATCTGGTCACCGCGATCAACGAACTGGCCGCCCGGGGAAATGGCGGGAGCACCAGTGGCGGCGTGGCCTATACGCACTTGCAGTCCCAGGCCAACACGGTCTGGACGATCAATCACAACCTCGGCATGCGGCCCGCCGTGACGATTCTGGACACCGGCGGCAATGAGGTCGAGGCCGATGTCGTGCACACAAGCTTCAACCAACTCGTCATTCGCTTTGCGATTCCAGTTGCCGGGATCGCTCGTCTTACCTGATCACCTGAAAGGAAAACCTCCATGTCTCGCAAGCAACTCTCTGATCTCGATTTTGGCGGCGTCGCCCGCATCCGCAATCTTCCGGCCCCGGTCAATCCCGACGAACCGGTACGCCAGCAGGATCTCAACTCGGCGGTTGAGGGCTTGGCGTGGAAGGACTCGTGCCGGGTGGCGAGTCAGGCCAACGTGAACCTCTCCTCGCCGGGTGCATCGATCGACGGCATCACGCTCACGGTCGGCGACCGCATCCTGGTCAAGGCCCAGACCGTCGGATCGGAAAACGGTCTCTACATCTGGAACGGCGCGGCGGTGGCCATGACGCGCAGTCTTGACGCCTCGACCAGTAACGAGCTGGAACAAGCAGTCACCACGGTCGAGGAAGGCACGTCGGCGGGCACGAGCTGGCGGCAGTCGGTCGTCAATTTCGTGCTCGACACCGGGTCGGTGACCTGGTTGCAGTTCGGTGCCGCGATCGGCGCGGCCTCGGAAACCAGTTCTGGCATAGCCGAAATCGCGACGCAGGCCGAAACCGATGGTGGCACCGACGATCTGCGTTTCGTTACGCCCCTGAAGCTCAATACCTGGGCCAACAAAACCCGTCGCGCGCAGGCAACCATTGGCGACGGCAGCGCCACGCAGTTCGACGTCAATCACAACTTTGCGACGCGCGATGTCCTCGTTCAGGTCTATCAAGCCTCCGGCAACTACGAGCAGGTGAACTGCGACGTGAGTCTGCCCACGACCAATTCGGCACGACTCAACTTCGCCGCCGCGCCGGCCAGCAATGCCTACCGTGTCGTGGTGATGGGGTAATCGGTGAAGGACTTGGCCTACCGGGCAGCCCCGGTCGTCTCCGTGCTGCCAGCCGCCTCAGCCGCACTAGCCGGAGTCATTGCGCGGCTGTCCACCGACAACAAGCCGTACTGGTGCGATGGCACGGCGTGGGTCGACATGACCCTGCTCGGTAGCGCCGATACGCGCTTGACGACTGCCCGCCTTGCGGCCGATGTCACCAACAACACGACGACCCTGGCCAACGTCACCGGACTTGCGATCGCGCTGGCAGCCAACAGCACCTACGCGATCGATGCTCAGGTGATGTTCCAGACGGCTGAGACCACCACCGGCATTCGACTCACCCAGACGGTGCCCACAGGTGCCACCGTGGTGGCGCAGTGGAGCACGCCGACATCACTCACGGCATCCACGCTGGCAAACCAGCGGGCGGTTGATGTCGGGGCAGCCACCACGGCCATCGATACGGCGAATGCCAACACGCTGGCCAGGGGCTCGATTCTGGTGGTGACCGGGGCTACGGCGGGAAATCTGCAAATCTGCTTCGCCTCCGAGGTCGCCGCCTCCAATGCCGTGGTCAAGGCCGGCAGCAATCTCGTAGCCACCAAGGTCGCCTAGAAAATCATGGCCTATACGGAAGAACAACTCAGCGCCCTCGAAGCCGCGCTGGCCAAGGGCGAGAAGCGCGTCACCTTCGGAGACAAAACGGTCGAGTACCGCTCTGTCGAGGAGCTACGCCAAGCCATCTTCGAAGTCGAACGCGGCCTCTACGAGCAAGCGGCTGACACCGGTCTGTGGCCCCGCGCACCCCGGCAGATCCGGGTCACTACGTCGAAGGGCACGTGATGCGCTTGTTCAAAACCTTTCGCAGCATGGGCCGCAAACTCTTCGGCGGCTCGCCCACCTACGATGGGGTTGGCGGCGGTCGTCGGGCACTGGCCTGGTCGGTCGGCAATCCGGGCGCAGTCGCCGCGATGCTCTTCACCCAGCACGAACTGCGGGCCAAGAGCCGTGATCTGGTGCGTCGCAATGCGTGGGCCAATTCGGCGCTCGAGTCCTACGTGGCCAACGCCATCGGTACCGGCATCAAGCCGCAATCGATGGTGCAGGAGGCAACGATACGCGAAGCCATCCAGGCACTGTGGTGCGATTGGACTGTCGACGCCGATGCCGCAGGACTCACCGACTTCTACGGACTGCAGGCGCTGGCCTGTCGGGCGATGCTCGAAGGTGGCGAAGCCCTGGTGCGGCTGCGTTATCGCCGACCCGAAGATGGACTGCCGGTGGCGCTGCAACTTCAGGTACTGGAAGCCGAGCATCTGCCGGTGACACTCAACACCACGGCAGAAAACGGAAACCTGATCCGTGCCGGCATCGAGTTCGACCGGCTTGGACGGCGCGTGGCCTACCACCTCTACCGATCGCACCCCGAGGACGGCATGCTGGCCCCGATGTCGGGTGACGGCGGGCTTACCACTGTGCGTGTCGATGCCACCGAGATCATTCACCTTTTCCGGGCACTGCGCCCGGGACAGATTCGCGGCGAGCCGTGGCTGGCGCGAGCACTCGTCAAACTGAACGAACTCGACCAATACGACGACGCCGAACTGGTACGCAAGAAGACCGCCGCGATGTTTGCCGGTTTTGTGACACGCCTCGCTCCCGAGGACAACCTGCTCGGTGAAGGATTGTCCGACCCCAACGGCGTGGCGCTCGCGGGTCTCGAGCCCGGTACTATGCAGATTCTGGAACCGGGTGAAGACATCAAGTTCTCGCAGCCAGCGGATGTCGGCGGTTCCTACTCGGAATTCCTGCGCATGCAGTTTCGCGCGGTGGCGGCGGCGATGGGTGTCACCTACGAGCAACTGACCGGGGATCTCACTCAAGTCAATTACTCCTCGATCCGGGCCGGGCTGCTGGAGTTTCGCCGCCGTGTCGAAGCCTTGCAGCATGGCGTGATCGTCCATCAACTGTGCCGTCCGATCTGGCAAGCCTGGATGGCACAAGCCGTTCTCGAAGGCGCACTCACGCTGACGGGCTATGCCCGGGACGGGACTGCCAAGCGCCGTGAGTACCAGGCCGTCAAATGGATTCCCCAAGGCTGGCAGTGGGTGGATCCCTTGAAGGAGGCTGATGCCATGAAAGCGGCGATTCGCTCGGGCCTCATGTCCCGTTCGGAAGCCATCTCGGCCAACGGCTACGACGCCGAGGACGTGGATCGCGAAATCGCCGCTGACAACGCCCGGGCGGATGCCTTCGGTCTGGTCTTCGATTCCGACCCGCGTCACGAATTGCCGACGCCGGCACCAGTGGTCCAGCCACCCGATTCTCAACCGCAAGGAAACTGAAATGCAGCTACCGCACCTGGCGTCCCGTCTGTACGGGACGCCGCTCCTTGTCGCCCGTTCCAAACTCGACATCATCCTGGCGGTGTTGGGTGATCGGATCGGCTGGCCATCACCATCAGCCGGCCTGCCGATTCCGCCGCCACGTGGTCTTCCCGATGCGCCGCCCGGCATTGCCGTGATTCCCGTCTACGGCACGCTGGTTCGGCGCTCGCTCGGCATGGAAGCGGCGTCCGGGCTCACGTCCTATGGCGAGATCAGCGCGATGCTCGACGCTGCCCTGGCCGACCCGAGTGTCACCGGCATCCTGCTCGATGTGGATTCCCCCGGTGGTGAAGCCGGTGGCGTGTTCGAACTCGCCGGGCGGGTGCGTGCCGTCGATGCGGTGAAACCGGTCTGGTCGATTGCCTCTGACTCGGCATTCTCGGCGGCCTACGCCATTGCCTCAGCGGCGTCGCGGGTTTATGTGACGCAGACCGCCGGGGTCGGCTCGATTGGCGTCATCGCCATGCACGTCGATCAGTCGGCGCGTGACGCTCAGGAGGGCTATCGCTACACCGCCATCACTGCCGGCGACCAGAAGAACGATTTTTCGCCCCACCAACCGCTGGACAAAGAGGCTTCTGCACGACTGCAGACCGAGGTGGACCGGCTCTACGGCATCTTCGTCGATCACGTGGCAGTGATGCGCAACCTCGAATCACGTTTCGTTCGCTCCACCCAAGCCGGCCTGTACTTCGGCCCCGAAGCCGTGACTGCAGGGCTCGCCGATGCGCAAGGCAGCTTCGATACCGTCCTCGCTGACTTTAGTTCGTTTCTCACGGCACGTCGCTCGCGGAATGCGGCGGCCCACAGCCTGTCCGTTTCCGCGCCATCTCAACTGGAGATTCCTATGAAACTCGAAACACCCGACGTCCCCGTTGCACCCGAAGCACCGACTCTTCCACCGACGCAATCGCCTGCCGAATCGACGGCCGAATCGTCGTCCACAGCGACGACCGATGACGTTGTCGACGATGCCGTCAAAACCGCGACTCAGGCGGCCCGCGCCGATGCTCTGGCGATTGCGGAACTCTGCCAACTGGCAGGTCAGCCGCAGCGCATTGCGACCTTCCTCGCCGAAGGCGCCAGCGAATCTCAAGTGCGACGGGTCTTGCTGGCCTCGCGTGCCGAGAGCCCCGAGATCACTTCGGTGATCCATCCCGATGCAGCCACCACGGCGGCATCTCCCGAGCAAAACCTGCTCATGAAAGCCGTCAAGAAACTCACAGGAAAGGACTGACCCATGAATGCCATCAACGAACCCCTCAATCTCGGCAATCTCCTGAAGTACGAAGAGGATTGCCTCAACTACTCCCGCGAGCAGGTCACCGTCGCATCCGGGCAGAACCTAGAACTCGGTGCAGTCGTCGGCCGCGTCACGGCCACCGGCAAGCTGAAGCGCTTTGATCCGGTCGCCACTGATGGCACCGAAGACGTCGCTGGCATTCTGCTGGGTGCGATCGATGCCACTCTGATCCAGCGCGACGACGCCTTGCTGCTCGCTCGGCACGCCATCGTTGCTTCGCACGCCGTGGCCTGGCCTGCCGGCATTGCCGCCGAGCAGAAGGCTGCAGCCATCGCCGCCCTCGAAGCGCGCGGCATCCTCATCCGTCAATCCGCCTAAGGAAATCATCACCATGAACAATGTGTTCAACACCCCGGCTTTCTCGATGGCGGCCCTCACGTCCGCCATCAATATCATTCCCAACCGCTACGGTCGCATGGAAGCACTCAACCTGTTTCCGGCCAAACCCGTGCGCACCCGGCAGGTCATCGTCGAAGAGCAAAACGGGGTGCTCAACCTGCTGCCCTCGATGCCGCCGGGGTCGCCCGGCACGGTTGGCGCACGTGGCAAGCGCACCGTGCGATCCTTCGTCATTCCCCACATCCCGCACGACGATGTGGTGTTGCCCGAGGAAGTCCAGGGCATCCGCGCCTTCGGCTCGGAAACCGAGATGGAGTCCGTGGCCGGTGTCATGGCGCGGCATCTGGAAACCATGCGCAACAAGCATTCGATCACACTGGAGCACCTGCGTATGGGCGCGCTCAAGGGCGTCATTCTGGATGCCGATGGCTCGGTGATCTACGACCTCTACGACGAGTTCGGCATCACTCCGGCCACGGTCAATTTCGAACTCGCCGTCGCCGGCACTAACGTCAAGAAGAAGTGCGCCGATGTGCTGCGCCACCTCGAGGACAACCTTAAAGGTGAGTTCATGACCGGCATCCACTGCCTGTGCTCGCCGGAGTTCTTCGATGCCCTGACCGACCACGCCAAGGTGAAGGACGCTTACACGTACTGGCAGCAAGGTGCCGTGCTGATCAACGACATGCGTGCCGGTTTCACCTTCGGTGGCGTGACCTTCGAGGAGTATCGCGGCCAGGCTACGGATGCCACGGGTGCGACGCGTCGCTTCATCGCGGCGGGTGAAGCACATTGCTTCCCGATCGGCACGGTGGACACCTTCAGCACCTACTTTGCACCGGCTGATTTCAACGAAACCGCGAACACACTGGGCCAGCCGCTGTACGCCAAGCAGGAACCCCGCAAGTTCGATCGCGGCACCGATCTGCATACCCAAGCGAATCCGCTGCCGATGTGCCATCGCCCGGGTGTGCTGGTGAAGCTCACAGCGGCCTGACACCGATGAACGTCGCCGACCTGTACGACGCTGCCGCGCGCTGCGGACTGCTGACCACCGTAAAGGTGGGTGCGGTCACGGTGCAGGCGGCGTTTCGTGCGCCGGATGACAGTGTGCTTGATGGGCTGGCGCTCTCACGTGACTACCAGATCGAATACCCGAGCGAGCGTCTGACGCTGAGCCAGGGCGATGCGGTAGAGATCGCTGGCCAGTCCTACCGGGTGCGCGAAGTGCGCCAGATTCGGGATGGTTCCGAGTCGGTAGCAACCTTGTCGAGGTTGTGATGCAAAGCATCCGGGAACAGATCATTCAAACCGTGGTGGCGAGGCTCTCCCCTGTTGCCTCGGCACAGGGAGCGACGATCCGTCGCCAGCCCACTGTGCCGTCCGATCGGGCGCAAATGCCTGCGCTCCTTGTCTTCCCAGAATCGGAAGCGGTACGCCGCGTCAATGATCGTACCGAGCGGGAACTGGTGATTCGCATCGTGGCGCTGGCAACGGGAACAGCGACGGAACTCCCTGAGCCCGTAGTAGATCGCCTGATGACCGCCGCACACGCCGCGCTGTTGGCCGACGTAACCCTCAGTGGCCTGGCGCTGGGGATGGAAGAAACCGACACCGACTGGCAGCAAGACGACTCCGACATGGACGTGGCGGCACTGCCATCCCGCTACCGCGTCACCTACCGCACGCTGGCCCACGACCTCACCCAGAAAGGATAACCCCATGTCGCAAATTGAACTTCTCAAGATCCACACCCATGCCGGCGTCGAGCATGACGTTGGAACCATCATCGATGTCGATGACGGCACGGCGAATTGGCTCATCGAGCACGGCGTTGGCCAGGCCGCCACGTCTGCCGAGCCCCGGCGCTCGCGCCACAACGAAGCAACCCCCGCATCTCCGATTCCCTCAACCAAGGAGTAACACCACATGACCTATTTCTCTGGACAAGGACGCGTATTCATCGGTTCGCGTGACACCAGCGGCAATCCGCAAGGCCTCACCTTCGTCGGCAACGTCCCCGACCTCAAGGTGTCACTCTCGGTCGAAACCCTGGAGCATCAGGAATCCCAATCCGGCCAGCGACTGACCGATCTTCAACTCATCAAGACCAAGAAGGGCGAGTTTGCCTGCACCCTGGAAGAACTCATCCAGTCGAACCTGGAACTCGCCCTTTACGGCTCCACCACGACCGTGACCACGGGCACGGTGACCGACGAGCCGGTGATCGCGGCGGCGGAACTCAGCAAGCTCTATCTGCTCGGCAAGCAAAACGTCTCCACAGTCGTGGTGAAGGCAGGAGCGACCACCGTGGCGGCGGGCAAATACACGGTCAACGCCAAGCACGGTTCGATCATGTTTACTGACATCACCGGCGTCACGGGAGCCATCGCGGCCAGTTACAGCTATGGGGCTGCCAGCGTCACAGCGATGTTTACGCAGCCTCTGCCCGAGCGTTGGGTTCGCTTCGAAGGTTTGAACACGGCGGACGCCAACAAGGAAGTCGTGATCGACCTCTACCGGGTGGCCATCAATCCGGCGAAGGACTTGTCGGTTATCAGCGCGGACCTGATGAAGTTCGAACTCTCCGGTCAAGTGTTGGCTGATCTGACCAAGGCGGCTGCGGGCGCGCTTGGCCAGTTTGGCCGCATCGTCCTGTTGTGATGATGAGCGACACCTTTGCAGCCCTGCCGCCGGTGCCGGTGTCACTCGTCATCGGCTGCGAACGTCTCGAACTCACACCGCTCAGGGTCGGCGACGTGCCGGCCTTCGCTCGCGCCGTGCAGCCGGTGGCGGCCAGTCTGTCGGCCTCTCCCGACTGGCTGGCGCTTCTGGCTCTGCACGGCGAAGCGGTGATCGACGCGGTCGCCATCGCCAGTCGTCGCCCGTCCGAATGGGTGACGAGTCTGGCGCTCGACGATGCAGTGCGTTTGGCAGAAGCGGTATTCGAGGTGAATGCCGATTTTTTTATCCAGCGCGTGCTGCCGAGCCTGACCGAGGCGGCGACGCGGGTAAGCCAAACCCTGGGAGCCAGGATCCCTGGAGCGATGCAGTCCAGCGACTGATTGATGCCGGGCATGCCTACGCCAGCATCCTGAATTACACCCTGGCGCAGGTCGATGCCTTCATCGCCGCAATCGATCGGCAGGAGTCGCGGCGTCTGGCGAATCTCCTGTCGGTCGTGAGTGTTGGGGCACAAGGCAGCAGCGATGCCATCAAGAAGTTCATGAGGCGCCTTGATGCTTAAGATTTCCCTGACCACTTCCGGCCTGCTCGACAAATCCACGCTCGAGGCCTGGACGCGACAAAAGCAGGCCGCTATTCACAAGGCTGTGGCCACGGGCATGCAAGCCGGCGGCAAGTCGGTGGCCGATGTCGTGCGCAGCAAAATGAAGTCCGATTTCACGGTCAAGAAAGCGGCCTTCGTGAATTCATTGCGCGCCAAGGTCTACGACCGTGACAAGGACAAACTGCCCGCAGTTCTCATCGGCTCGAAGATTCCGTGGCTGGGTATCCATGTCCGGGGCGGAACCCTCTCCGGGCGGATGCTGATTCCGCTGACCGAGGAAGGTCGTCGCATCGGTCGGCGTGCCTTCAAACGTGTCATTGATGCCCTGATTCGTTCCGGCAATGCGTACTTCATTCAGAAGGGCGGTCGCGTCATCTTGATGGCCGAGAACCTGCGCGAGAACGCGTCGTCGCTGGCGCGATTCAAGCGGGCCGAACGCAAACGCACAGGCACCAAGAGCGTGAAGCGCGGCCAGGAAATCCCGATCGCCGTCCTGGTGCCCAACGTGACGCTGAAACGGCGCTTCGATCTGGCCGGCGTGGTACGGGGCCAGTTGCCCGTCCTCGCCCGAGCCATTGAAACGCAACTCTCCAAGATTTAGGACCCGAGCCACCCGTGACCCAAGACCGCGCACAACTGCTGATTACTGCCGTCGATCAAACCCGATCGGCCTTCGATTCGATTCGCGGCAACCTCGCCAAACTCGGCGACGAGTCGAACCGGGTCAAAGGACTGCTGGCAGGCCTGGGCGTTTCTCTGTCGGTAGCCGGGTTCGCTGCCATGATCAAAGGTGCCATCGACGCGGCCGATCATCTCAACAAGCTCTCGCAGAAAATCGGCATCTCGGTGGAAGCGCTGTCGACCTTGCGCTTTGCCGCGCAGTTGTCGGACGTCAGCCTGGAGTCGCTGCAAAAAGGCATCAAGAGCCTGTCGCAGAATATCACCGAGGCCAATACCGGCATCGGTGATGGCGCGCAGCTGTTCCAGGCACTCGGCATCTCCGTCAAGAATGCCGATGGCAGCATGAAGTCCACCGAGGATGTGCTGCTGCAGGTGGCCAACGTCTTCGCCAATCTGGAAGATGGTGCGGTCAAGACAGCGCTTGCCGTCAAGATCTTCGGCAAGAGTGGCATGGACATGATTCCGTTCCTGAACCAGGGGGCGGCCGGCATCAATCAACTCACGGCGGAAGCCGAACGCCTGGGTTTGAAGCTCACCACCGAAACGGCGCGTTCGGCGGAAGCGTTCAACGACAATCTCACGGCACTCAAAGCCTCGTCGTCGGCACTTGGCATCACGCTGGCCCGCGATTTCCTGCCCGAACTCATCAACATCACGAATGCCATGCGCGAGGCGGCGAACGACTCGGGCAAGTTGAAGGCTATGTGGGTGGGTCTGGGCGGGGTCGGCAATCTCCTGTTCAACGGGACCGAAATCAAGCAGGCACGTGACGAGGTCGCGCGCATTCAGGAATTGGTCGATTCGACCCGCAAGAAGGTCGATACCGGCAAAGCGCCGGTGCCGTTCATGCCCTTCGATGTGAAGTTCAACGAAGGCGCGATGGCAACGCTCAGGAAGAACCTCGCGCAATGGGAGCAGGAACTGGCGGCGTCGAAGCAGCGGCTCGATGCGCTGACCAGCCCCAAGCGTCCGGACGAGAAGTCACCGACCGGCAAACCAACCGAGGACATGCAGCGCATCGCCTGCGTCGTGTCGGGCGGCCAGTGGGTCAATGGCAAGTGCGAAAAGAAGTCCGCCGAGGGTGCGGAGAAGGACGCCACTGGCGCAAAACTCGCCGTGGTCAAAGCACAGGCCGAGTCCGAATTCAAAGTGCTGAAGGAAGGGCTCGATCTTCAGAAAGCAACCCTCGATCGTTCGCTCGACGACCGCCTGGTGTCCGTGCGCGACTACTACGCCCGCAAGACACAGATCGAGCAGCAGGCCATCGACCAGGAACTCACGGCAAAGCAGCAGGAACTGAGCGCGCAATCGGCGGTGGCCGTCGGCGGCAAGGATGAAGCGCAGCGCCTGCGCGCCAAAGCCGAGGTGAAGAAACTCGAGGGCGAGATCACCGTGCTCAACATGAAGCGCGGCGAAGTCGAGATCGCCAACGCGCATGCTGCGGCCAAGGCCGAGAAGGAACTGGCGGACGAGTTGGCCCGTGTGCGCGACCGCATGGCCGAGATCCGTGGCGGGGCCGGCGGCGATGTCACCCGGACCCGCCTCGAACGCGAATACCAGCCCCTGATCGAAAAACTGCAACGCATGGGCGACACCACGGGTGCTGCCGATGTCGGCCGTCTGATCAACGTCGAAGCGGACATGGCGGAACTGGCAAAACTCGAACGCCAGTATCAGAACGTCACCGACCGCATGAGCATTCGCGAACGGGAACTCCAGGTGCAGAAGGATGCCGGGATGATTACCGAGGCGCAGATGCGGCGCGAGGTGCTGACGGTGCACCAACAGACCGCCACCGAAGTGGAAGGCATGATCCCCAAGATGCAGGCCCTCGCCGCCGCGACGGGTTCAGAGGAAGCCATCAACCGGGTCGCTCGGCTCAAGGTGGAAGTGGCGGGTCTCAAGACCGTGGCCGATGACGTGGCCACACGCATCAACGGCGACGTCGAGAACGCCTTCGCGACGATGTTCGAACAGATCGGGTCGGGTGCGAAATCGGCCTCCGACGCGTTTGGTGATTTTGCCCGCTCGGTGCTCTCGGCCATCAACCGTATCGCCGCGCAGAAGATCGCCGAGGAACTCTTTGGTGGCATGACCAAAGGCGGCACGGGCGGCTTGGGCGGTTTGGTCTCCGGCCTCTTCAAGTGGGCAGGATTCGCTGGTGGCGGGTATGTCACCGGCCCCGGTACTACCACCAGTGACTCCATTCCGGCACGTCTCTCCACCGGCGAATACGTGCTGCGGGCGGATGCTGTGCGCCGCGTCGGTGTTGATTTCCTGCATGCCTTGAATGGTGGCCTATCGGCGCCCCGATGGAGTGGGCAACGACTGGCCTTCGCTGACGGTGGCCTGGTGCCGGCGGTATCGCCAGCGCCTAACGCTGCGCCCTCGCAATCGGTGCGCATCGTGAATGTCATCGACCCTGGCATGGCTGGCGACTATCTCAATTCGGCCGCCGGAGAAAAAACCATTCTCAACGTCCTTTCCCGTAACGGCTCTGCCGTGCGCGAATTACTGAGGTAAGCCATGGCTTTTACCAGTGGCACTGCCACCGACTATCTCGATCTGCTGAACCGCCTCAAGCAGTTTGTCACTCAGGACATGCTGCCAGCCAACGAGCGCTGGTCGGTGCTGCGCTGGGTACCGGGACCGCCGGCGGAATTGGTGCTGCAAGGGCCCGGGTTGGCGGGAACCGATCAGGTCAACGTTGGCATCCTGTCAGAAGCCGGAGCCGACTATGGCAACTGGAAACTCCGTGGCTTCGTTGGCTGGAACGCGGCGCAGACGTTCGACGGGCAGTACAACCCGGGCGGTCCGTTCTACGCACTCCTCATGGCCTCCGCCATGCCGTACTGGATCGTGGCCAATGGCCGGCGCATCGTCATGGTGGCCAAGACTGGCACCTATTACGAAATGATGCACCTGGGACTTTTCCTGCCCTATGCCACGCCAGGACAGTACCCGTACCCCCTGTTGATCGGTGGCACCTATAACGGGTCGACGCGCTGGAGCAATTCCTACCAATACCGCAATCACCTGCCCAAGTCGTCGGGCTATTCGGGCGCGTATTACGCGCCGACCGGGGTCTGGACGGGCGTGTCGGCAATGTGGCCGAGCAGTTGGGGCGGAACCATGCGCGAATGTCCGGACGGATCTTATCCGCTGCTGCCATTTATCCACATTGGGCTGGGCGAGATGGACGGCTGCTACGCCGTGCCGGGTTACGCCAACGCGGCCGAGAACATTATCAATGTCGGTGGCGTTGATCACCTGGTGGTACAGGATGTCTTTCGCACCGGGTACAGCGACTACTGGGCCTTGAAGCTCGCGTGAGGTAATCGATGGCATTCCAGTCTGGCATCACCACCTCCGCCAACGACCTGCTCGACAAGATTCGGCTCTTCGCCACTGGCTCCTGCGGCTACGTGCAACTGATGTATCAAGCGGACGCAGGGTATTTCCGCCTGCATCTGCAACATGCCGCCACCGGGCAGTTCGTCAATCTGCATTCCTACGCGACTTATGTAGCGGGTTATGGCTCGACCAGTTTCAGCAGCGGTCTGGCCTATGCGTCGCAGACCGTGGCATCAGGCTCGTACTCGGTCACGCAACTGTCGGGCAGTGCCGAGTATTTCCTGTTTGGCGGTGATGGCTGGTGTTACTGCATCGTGCAAACCGCGAGCACTACCTATGCGCCGTTCTTGTTCGGAGCGATCACCAAGACCTGCACATTTACAGGAGGCGCCTTCCTGTCGGATACCTACAGCACCTATATGCGGACCGACATCGACGGCAACACCAACAAATGGAAGGTCGGCACCTCGGGGGTAGATGCCGTGCGGGCGTTCTATTCCGGATATGCACGGCAACTGGATAGCTATGCGCCGATTGCATTTAACGGTGTCACGCCGCAGTATCCCGCGACCATCGAGGTCGGTCGCCCAACTCCGTCTGGTTTCTATTCGATGATGGGCTATGCCCCGGGTGCCCGGGTGCTGCGCATGAACGGTCAGTACGTTAACAAGGACGTGGTAACCCTGGGTGGCAATGACTGGATGGTCTTCTCCATGAGCTACGGCGGTTACGGGTTCTTGAAATGACGACTCATGGCCACGTATAGCGGCGCTGTCCTGCCCTCGGGGCTTCCTGGGAATCCCGCCTATGGCGCGGCGGCCAAGTTCCTGCCTGCGCCCTTGACGCTGCCCTATGCGGCAGCGTTGGCCGGCAATCCGCCCAATGCCGGCGTGAAGACCAACAACCTGCCGATCAGCGAGATCGTTTCGGCCTTCTCGGGAAATCTGGTTCGCCAGTTTGAGCAGGACTGGTATCACCACGTCCATCTCTTGCCGGCCACGATCGCACTGGGCAATCTGCTGTCGACACAGATGCGCCAGGTTGAGGTGTGGAACGCGCACTTCGCGTCTCAAACCTTGACGGCGGTGATCGGTGCGAACGATGGCGGTATATCTCTTGCCGCCCCGGCCAATCCGCCAACGACTTACGGCATGCTGGAGTCCCGCCTGCACAACGTCTCGGTGAGCCTCGACGGACCACCCGTGATCGAAGCGGATTTCACCTTCCAGTTTCCGGATGAAGCGCCGACGCTGTCGATCTCGGGCCGACGCGTCGTGGTGTTCGGACTCAAACCCAACTGGGCAGACGGCTGGCTGGAACGCTTGATGTGGGCGACCGACGTACTCACCGCCCGCGACGGTACAGAACAACGGGTCAGCTTGCGGGCCAAGCCGCGCCGCTCCCTGGAGTTCTCGATTCTGGTGGGCAGTGTGGATGCCGCGCTGCTGGATGTGCTGCTCTCGGCCTGGCAATCGCGGGTCTATGCGCTGCCGATCTGGCCTGACAAGGCGGTGCTCACGGCAGCCATCGCAGCAGGCAGTACGGTGATTCCGCTGACCACCACCAATCTCGAATACGAGGCAGACGGTCTCCTGGTGATTGGCTCAGACAGTCGCAACACCGAGGCGGCAGAGGTGCTGTCGGTGGCGAGCAACGCTGTGACACTGAAGCAGCCCTTGCTGCAATCCTGGCCGGCAGGCGCGTTTGTGACACCGGCGCGCACGGCGCGGCTGCGCGTGACACAAGCGGTCTCGCGAGTGACGGACGCCATCGCCACCGCCCGGCTGGTGTTCGATATCGCCGGTACCACGGCCATCACCAAGCAGGACTCGACCACCACCTTCAACTCGACCCCGGTCTGGATCACACGCCCGAACCGGGTGCGCGACGTGGAGAGTGACTATCGGCGGCTGGCCGAAGTGTTGGATTTCGACACCGGCATCACGGCAGTGGATGATCATGCCGCGCGACCCTTCGTGCGCCGTTCCTTCGACTACCTCTTCAAGAACCGCACCGAGGTCGCCGCCTTCAAGGCATGGCTGGCCGCCCGCCAGGGCCGCTTGACCGCGTTCTGGCACCCGACCTGGGAAGCCTCCATCGTCCCGGTCAAGAAAATCCTCTCCAACCAGACGGTGATGACGGTTGCCTCGCGCGGTTACGCACTCTATTTCAACCCGATGCCGGGGCGCACCGAAGCCGCGTTCCTCTACAAAAACGGCACCTGGTATTTCCGCACCGTCTCAAGTTTCGGGGCAGGAACCATCGGTGACGAAGAAGTGATGACGATCAACCAGTCCTTCGGGTTCGACGCCAACCCCGAGGACTGGATCGCCATCTACTTTCTGGAAAAAACCCGACTCGATGCCGACCAGATCGAGATCAACTGGCAGACGGACAGCGTCGTGGAAGCATCCATCCCGATGCTGAGCGTGAAAGCATGACCTACACCACACAGGAAATTTCGGCGGCGGCTGGCCAGCCGGTCGAGCTTTATCGTTTCGTACTCGGTCAGCAGGTATGGACGGTAACGAGTGCCCGGGATGTCATTACCTACCAGGCCGAAAGCTATCAGCCGGCCGTGATCCGTCGCTCAGCCGTCGAGCAGTCGCCCGATTTTGCCCGCAACGGCATTGACCTCGAGTGCGCCCGCGACTTTGCGGTGGCCCAACTCTTCGCGGCGGCACGGCCCAATGGCGTGGTGTCGCTGACGGTGTTCCGCAACCACCTGGGCGACGCCGAGTACATCACCTGGTGGAAGGGACGCGTGGCCTCCGTGGTGTTCAGCGGCAGTACCGCGAAGATTCGATGCGAGTCGATCTTCACGGCTCTGAAGCGGCCGGGCTTGCGCGCCCACTACCAGACCGGGTGCCGCCATGCACTGTTCGATCCGGGCTGCGGGATGAACAACCAAGCCTACAAGGTGGCCGGCACGGTGAGTGCGCTGTCCGGACTGAACGTGACATCAAGCGCCTTGCTCGCGCAGGCGACAGGCTGGTTGACCGGAGGATATCTGCGAGTCGGCGGCGTGCCACGCATGATCACCAATCACTCGGGCGACACCGTCACGCTTTCGGCCGTTCTGCCGGGCATTGCTGTGGGCTCGGCATTTGAAGCCTTTGCCGGCTGTGACCGGACGTTTGCCACCTGCCAGAGCAAGTTCGGCAACAGTCTCAATTTCGGCGGGTTTCCCTGGATCCCCGTCAAGAACCCGTTCGCGGGCGATTCCATTGTCTGAGGGCTGAATCATGTGGGTACAGATTGCCATCTGGGTCATCACCACAGTCATCGGCATGTTGCTTACGCCAAAGCCGCCGAAGCCCATTGCGCCCACGCCGGGCAACCTCGATGTGCCGGTGGCGGAATCCGGAAAGGCCATTCCTGTGCTGTTCGGCACCCGCGTCATTCGTCAGGCCAATGTGGTCTGGTATGGCGACGTCAAAACGACCGAAATTCGTCAATCGTCGGGCAGTGGAGGCAAGAAATGATTGTGACCCATGACGATGCCAAGGCCTTCGGCTACTGCAATGCCGGTCTGCGCAAGTGGTTCCCGCGCGATGGCGTGAGCTTCGATGATTTTCGGCAACAGGGTGTCACGACCGACTGGTTGCGCGCAACGGGCGATGCGATGGCCAGCCGTCTGGCTGAGGCGGTTGAGCAACAGCACGCGCAGCAACAGGAGGCAGCGTAAATGGGCGGCGGCGGTAAAGGCGGTGGCGGTTCATCCACCTATGTCGTCGGCCATCGCTATTACGCCGGACTCCATCTGGCGCTGTGCCACGGGCCGGTGGATGCCGTGACGCGCATCATCGTCGGCGAGCGCACGGCCTGGAGCGGCAGCATCACGTCCTCGCAGACGATCTACATCAACGCGCCCGAACTCTTCGGTGGCGAGTCCCGCGAGGGCGGTGTCCAGGGCTACGTCGAAATCAAGATGGGTGGGCCAGCGGAAACCGTTTCCGGCTACCTGCAGCAGATGCTCGGCAGCATCATCCCGGCCTTCCGTGGCGTCGTGTCGCTCATCGCGCAGCAATGCCTGCTGTCGGCCATGAATCCTTACGTCAAGCCGTGGAGCGTCGAAGCGCGGCGCATTCCCGCACCGGCGGCCTTGGGTGGCGGCAACATCAACAATGACGCGAACCCGTCGCACATCATCTACGAGTGCCTGAACAACGCCACGTGGGGCTTGGGCTACGCGGCGAGCGAAATTGATGCAACCAGTTTCCAGGCAGCGGCCAATACACTGGCCTCCGAACAATACGGCTTGTCGATCTTGTGGGATCGCGAACAACCCTTGGAGGAATTCATCGCCGAGGTGCTGCGTCATATCGATGGCACGCTCTATGTGCATCCGCGTACCGGCAAGTTTGTGCTGAAACTGGCCAGAGCCGACTACACCGTTTCCAGTTTACTGGTGCTCGATGCGTCGAACATTCTGGAACTGGAGAGTTTTTCGCGGCCAGCTGAATCGGAACTGGTCAATCAGGTCACGGTTCGTTACCGCGATCGATCCACCGACAAGGATGGGGCCATCACGGTGCATGACCTGGCGGCGCTGGAACTGGCCGGCGGCGTGGTGTCCTCGGTGACGGTCGATTATCCCGGGGTCGCCAATGGCAGTCTGGCCTCGCGGGTTGCGCTGGGCGATCTGAAACAACTCTCGGTGCCCTTGGCCAAGGCCACGCTGATCGCCAACCGGCAGGCCGCCAACCTGAACATTGGCGATGTATTCAAATTCACCTGGCCCGAGTTTGGCATTGCACAACTGGTGATGCGGGTGGTGCGTATCTCCTACGGCACGCTGACCGATGGACGGGTACGAATCGAATGCGTGGAAGACATCTTTGGCCTGCCATCGGCCTCCTATGTTTCGCCGACACCGACCTCGTGGCTATCGCCGCTGACGTCACCCGCCCCGGTACCGTATCGCCGGCTGGCGGAAGCGCCCTGGTGGTCGGTGGTCAAACGACTGGTCGGGGAGTCGGCCACGGCACGCGCTGAACTGGATCCGCAAGGCGGCTTTCTGGTCGCCTGTGCCAGCCGGCCCTCGGGTGACTCGCTCAACGTCAAACTGCTGACCCGCCAGGGCAGCGCCGCCTACGCCGAAGTCGAAACAATGGGCTTTACGCCCAATGCAACTGTTACCAATGCCATCGACGAACAGGCGACGGTACTCGCCATTGGCAATGGCCAGGACCTGGACGTGGTGAAACTCGACACCATTGCTTATCTGGACAACGAGATCGTGGCAGTCAAGGCGATCAATCTAGTGGCCGGCACGGTGACGGTCGATCGGGGCGTGCTCGATACGGTACCGGCAGCACACCTGGCAGCAGCGCGGCTCTGGTTTGCCGACGCCGTGGAAGCGCTGATCACCGAGCAGTACCTCTCTGCTGAAACACTGCAGGTGAAAATGCTGCCGGCCACCGGCCTCGGTCGCTTGGCAGAATCGGCAGCGCCTGCGGACAGCTATACCTTTGCCGGGCGAATGATCCGGCCTTATCCGCCGGGGAACGTAAAGATCAACAACGTGATGTGGCCGACGGTCATTCTCGGTCAGGCATCTGCGACCTGGTCCTACCGCGACCGGATGCAGCAGACGGTGTATCTGGTGACGCAGTCCGAGGCCAACATCGGTCCCGAAGCGGGAACCACCTACACCATTCGGGTTTATGGCGAGAGCGGCGCTCTCCGGAAAACCGTCACCGGCCTCACCACCACGTCCTGGAGCTATCTCGTCGCCGATGAGGTAACCGACAGTGGTCTGGGCCGCCTCAACGGAAAACTCAAGATTGAAGTTGAAGCGGTGCGCGATGGCTACGCCAGTTGGCAACGGCAGACGCGCATTTTTGATCGCGCCGGCTTCGGACTCAATTACGGCAAATACTATGGAGGCATCTGATGGCAAGCACTGATCCCAATCTCGGACTGACCTACGGCTGGACGCTCGGCGAGTCGGGCTGGAATACCAGCATGGACACAAACTTGAAACGCGTCGGCGCAGTCGTTGGGCTCTCGGTCAAGGACCGGGATCTGACTACGCCGCCAGCGAGCCCCGTCGATGGTGATCGCTACATCATTCCGGCAGGTGCCACTGGTGTCTGGGTCGGCAAGACCAACCAGATCGCCGTCCGCGTGGCGAGCGCCTGGGAATATTACGTCCCCAAAGTGGGCTGGCTCTGCTTTATCGAGGACGAGGCGGTCCTGTCCGCCTACAAGGTTGCCGGATGGAGTGCTGGTGTCGCGATCTGAACTGAATACTTTGCAACCACCGAACCCGCTCTCGAGGCGGGTTTCGCATTTCTGGAGGACTGAACAATGGACGGAGCACAAATCGAGCGGCGCAAGATGGTGACGCTGCCGCAGGAAGAATTCGAGGAAATTCTGGAGCGCGCCGCCGAACGCGGGGCTCGGCATGCACTGCATGAGGTTGGTCTTGATGGCGAGGATGCGGCGCACGACATTCGAGAACTGCGCAATTTGCTCGATGCATTCAACGAGGCCAAGAAAACCGCTGGCCTGACCATCATCAAGATGCTGGTGACCGGCATGGTCATGGCATTGCTGGCCGGCGCCTTCGTGAAACTCAAGCTCTTCGGAGGTGCGCAATGATCGAGACACTACTCGGTGGATTACTCGGCGGTGCGTTTCGCCTCGCTCCGGAAATCCTCAAATGGATGGACCGCAATGGCGAGCGCAGTCACGAACTGTCCATGCAGGACAAGGCGCTGGAGTTCGAGAAATTGCGTGGTGCACAGCGCATGGGTGAGATTGGCGCTGCAGCTGACGCAGCCTGGAATAGCGGTGCGATCGATGCTCTGAAGGAAGCCGTGGCGGCACAAGGCCAACGCTCGGGAGTGCGCTGGGCCGATGCGCTGTCGATCAGCGTGCGGCCGGTGATCACGTACTGGTTCATGGCCCTGTACTGTGCCGCTAAGACGGCTGCCTTCGTGGCTGCCGTGACCGCCGGCGCTGGCTGGGGTACAGCGATCCTTCACGCCTGGACTGAAGCTGATCAGGCACTGTGGGCCGGGGTGCTGAATTTCTGGTTCCTTGGGCGTGTGTTCGACCGGGTGCGGTCGTGATCGACATTCCGAAAATGGCCATCGAACTGGCCAAGCGCTTCGAAGGATTCGAACGCAAGGTGAAGCGCAACGCAGAAATCACCGCCATCCCCTACGTGTGTCCTGCCGGATTCTGGACGATTGGTTACGGCCACCTGTGCGATCCGAAGCATTCGCCAATTACCGAGGCCGAAGCCGAGGTTTATCTGGCTCGCGATCTCCAGTCAGCCGTTGCCGCCACACTGCGCTACTGTCCGGTACTGGCCACCGAGCCCGAGGGGCGACTCGCTGCCATCGTGGATTTTACGTTCAACCTTGGTGCCGGTCGTTTGCAGACGTCGACATTGCGTAGAAGAGTCAATCAGCGCGACTGGCAGCAGGCCGGGGTTGAATTGCGTAGATGGATCTACGGCGGGGGCCGGGTGCTTCCGGGTCTCATTGCGAGGCGTACTCGAGAAGCTGAGTTGCTTTTGTCTCAGCCGTAAGCTAATGCAACGGAAAAGCAACCATTTCGAGCAACCGCTGACGTATGGCGCTTGCGGGGGCAGATAGATCGACCGTTGCAAAGCGGATTGGATGCCCCTGGATAACCACGGTTTCATCAACCAACTCTCCAATCGATGGATGCAACAGTAAACCGGCCGCCTCTTGATTCATGGGGTCAGCGCCTCCCGTCTGCGACATCAGGTAAGCATAGATTTGATAGACGTAACCGCTACGCAACGAAGCTTCCCGGAACCAGCCCTTAGTCACTATTGAGGTGAATTTAGTGTCGATGACGATGCGACGGCCATCGCCAACATGATCGAGCACTACATCCGTGCGCATGGACGGCAAGATCGCATCGATACCCACAGTTTTTTGAGCGATCTGCCAGCTCAGGGGCTTTCCGGCATAAATCTTCCATCCGCCGGGTGACAGCACAACATCGTAAAAGCCAGCCACCGCTTTTTCATACAGGCGACGTGCCCACATCTCGTCGCGGTCTGGTGAGGCAAGAAACTCGCTGCCGTCATCCTCGGTGGGGAGAGCGATATCCAATGCCAACTTGGCCGCCGCAACCATAAATCGATCGTTTGCATCGTGGCGGCCGAACCGATCGGTGCTGACTTCCGCACGAGTCGGGCGAATGCCTGATACACCGAGTCGCTTCAGCGCACTTGCCAGCTTTCGGCAGCGATGTGAAATTGCCGGCTGGCGCACTACGCCGGCAATGACTTCAAGTGCAGCGAGAACATAGCGGTTTCGCGGAGTGTCGATCGTCAGCTCCTCAAACCGACAAGCCACTTTTCCACGGGCAAGAAGCTGGTGCCGCTCTGTCGTCAGCAAATCGATTCGCCCACGTACCCGACTCAACACATCCTCTCGCTGCCTAAAACCAGAACTGAGATTACGGTAAAGCCGTTCCTCGACGGCATGAGCCAATATCTCTGCCACCAGGTCAGGGATGTCGTCCGGATTGTCCTCAACGGAAACCTTCTTCCGGCCAATTTGGCGAAAGAGGTCGGAGGCATAAAGCATCAACAGCCACAGGTTGCGAACAGGGATGCGGCCAACGTGCCCAGGACTATCCAGCACTACCTCATCCTCGGCTGCAACCGAAACCATTACAGCCCCTCAATCAGACGCTGTTGTGCGGCCCGCGACTTGTCCAGTGCATCAAACCAGTATTCATCGAGCAAGGGGCCAATCTCTGTGGCTACCACTTGGCGGAACCACTCCCTGGCATCGCCGTTGATTGCGCCAACCGGTGGGGTCACATAGCTGTGGCCAATACGAAACTGGCGGCCAAGCGTCGAATCCGCTGCAATATCCTCGTTCAACTTGGCAATTCGGAGCTCGATTTCGCCAACGATATCGGCTGCGATGCCGCAGTTATTGATCAACCAATGTCGCCACGGCTGCCCCAGTCTGGGCTCAAGATCCACAAAAGCAAAACGGCGACGCAATGCGAGATCAACCAATGCCAACGAGCGATCGGCGATGTTCATTGTGCCGATCACGTACAAGTTGTCAGGAATGTAGATTCGCTCGTCCGGTTTGCGCCGATAACAGAGTTCCAAGGCTTCATGCGGCGATCGCTTGTCTGCCTCCAGCAGCGTTAGCATTTCCCCAAGAATCTGTGCCGGGTTGCCTCGGTTGATTTCCTCGATCACGACAACGTAGGGATGAGAGGTTCCGCGTGCGGCCTCCACTGCCTCCATAAACGCGCCATCGACCAGCGATAACTTGCCATCTCCCGATGGGCGCCAGCCACGCACAAAATCTTCATAAGAGAGATTCGGGTGGAACTGGACTGCCCGCAGCTTGCGGTGATCACGCTGACCAATCAGGGCAAAGGCCAAACGTTTCGCCAGCCAGGTTTTCCCTGTGCCGGGCGGGCCTTGCAGAATCAAGTTTTTCTTGGCGCGCAGGCGATCAATCAGCCGCTCCAGTTCGGCGCGATCCATGAAGCAGCCGTCAGCCAAAATGTCGTCGATGGAATAGGGTTCGGCGGACAGTTCGGCAATCTCAACGCTTGCGGCTGACTCTCCTGCCTCCGTGCCTTCCTCTTCTGGCTCCGATGGGCTTGCTCCGGGCTCCTTGTGATTCCATGCTGCCAAGGACAATTCGGGAAATGAGTGAACCGGAAACTCCTCATCTTGGAATTTTGATTCCAAGGTGTCCATCACTGTCAGGTAATCAGCTGCATTGCAGCGTTTCTTAGGACCGTGCAAGCCGATAGGAATGCCCAGCGCTTTTGTGATGTAACTTTGCGAACCACTATCCAGACTCAGGAATGCCCACGGCCTCACCCAATAGAGGCCAAAGGTGAGATTCCAGGCCACCCCGCGACGGCCATTGGCATTGTCGAATGCAGTGGCGAAATCATCGCGAACCTTGGCATCCTCGGAGTCGGCGAGGCGAATGCCTGCAGCGAAGACATTCCACAGGGCATCGATATGATCAGCGGGGCGGACATTTTCAAAGCCGAAATACCAGGACTTCAAATTGTTCAGTACCGGAATGCCCTCAAACGACTCGGGAACGGGAACGGTGACGCCCAGAAATTTCGCCAGCTCGGCGGCAATGATCTTACGGTTGTCGTTGGTGATGCCCCGGTTGAATAGGCCAATCGTCGTGAATGGGCAAATGTCCCTGACGAACCCTGTTGTGCCGTCCACGTACTTGTCGTCGGCCAAATGCCCAAGACCATCAACGCGACCGGCAATGTCTCGGATGCCAGCCACCAAGGCAGCGCGGTTGTTGCGGAAGTCGAGCAACTTGTTGGCAATGGCCTCGTAGAACTTGGTCCAGCCGAACCGGCGTTTGTCCGGGGCTGCGTCGCCAAAGCGTTCGGCCCAGTAAGGGGCGTTGCGGAAACGATTGATGTCTTGTGCGGCAGCCTCGAAAGTAAAGTCGATCAATGCCTCGGCAGTCCACTTGTTACGCTGAACCCGCCAGATCGTCGGCTGGTAGGTGTAGAAATACCAGAGCTTGGGTGGCTCAAGGGGGGTCCAGTCTACTTTCACGTGGCGGCCATCCCCAAGATTCTCGGTGATTGTGCCGATGGCTTTGATAGACATCACCGAAACTGTCAGGCCACGACTGTCGAAGGGCAGATCGTGCTTTTGTGTGTACGTCGCCTTGATAGCGATGCGTTCGCCGGGCTGCATGGCGCGGACGATATCGAGGTACTTGTCCTCGTAGCCATTCTCCCAAATGCCCTCTTTGAGAAAGCGGGGTGTCTGATCGTCAGTCCCCCCGTAGCTTGCGCCTACAAACCAATATGACGGATTTTCTGCCCCCACAACCTCACCCCTTTTCTGTTTTTTGTTTCCGGCTCCAAAGTTCCTCACACGGTGCCGGGTGATCGCGGATATCCGACACCTTCTCTCCGCCGAAACCCCACTTTCCCTCCGCCGCATAGTCCATCAACTGTCGCCGGCGATTCTTGCTGGCCCAGCTGCCATGCACACCTTTGGAATCCAGCTTGAGGTAATCCCGCATCAGCGCGGCAACGAATTCAGACTCCGTTTGTGTATTCTCGTCGTGCCGTAGCGCCAGGTCATGTTCCAATTCGCCCGATGGCGTGAAGTAGGCGCTGTTGTCGAACAGAAGCGCCGATAGACTCAAAAGATGGTCAACGGCCGAATCCTCTGTGAGCAACTGCAGGACATCATCGATATACGAGGTGTCCGTTTTCTGGAACACAATGCGGCCTCGTTTGAAATCAGCCTCGGTCGGTGCAACGAGCTTTCCTTCGTCGTCGTTCAAATTGAATTTCGCCTGTGCGGTCAGGTTCGTGAATGACGAGGTCGATACCAACACGCCGCGTACTCTGAACGTCCATTCCGCGCCCTCAAACTCCACTTTTTGGCCGCTGGCCGCCAACTGCCGCTCAACCACATGGGGCATGAACAACGTGGAAACGATCTTGTAGTCCGACCAGCCGCCGCCCGCACCCACGGTTAGTCCCTTGGGGTCGACGAAGCCGAATATTTGCGTGCGCGTCTCGTAGTCCACGATCCAGACGATGAAGTCGGGGTAAAACCAGTCTGAGTCGTCTACCCGCAACCGGAAGGACTCGTCGCGCTTTTCGATATTGCGCTTGAGCCAGATTTCCTTGTTGCCCCATTTAAGCGGCGTCTTGTCGCTCTTGGGGTGATTGCCTGCTGGATACAAACGACGAATCAGGTCGCGAACAAAGGCTTCTTCATGCTCGTCCAGCTTACCTGGCCCGACATCAATGTCATCCTGACGAGGCGAGAGCAGCAAGGGTTGATACACGCTGCCCGGCGCAAGGACTTCGATGGAACCCTGGGGCTCAACGATCAACGGAAGATTGTCGATATCCGGACAAGAGAGCGAGGCTCCAAACAGCCCGCTCTGCACGGGCTGCGCTGGCTTTTTGCTAGGCATTCAGGAAGTCCTTGTAATACTGGTCAGGAATGCCGCTCTCTTGCGCCGCGATCAGGGCGTAGCGACTCTTTCGGTTTTCTTGTTTTCGATACGCGCCTTCAAACAGGCGTCGAACCACCGTGGCTGCTAAACGATTGAGGCGCACAAGATCAGTGGATTCGCGCACATTCAACATGCCCGGCATACCAAGAATCTCGTACTTCTCGCTGGCCAATGCACTGTCGATTGCCTGGCGGTCGAAGGCAAAATTCCACCAGCGTTGGGTACGCTTCCATTCCACCATTTCGCGATACACCCCGTCGCGATCCAGCAACGCGGCCCACTGCTTAAATTCAGTAGTGATGTCCTGGCCGACGAATCCCTGCAATGCCGACACATTGCCGTCCTTGAGCTTTGAAGTAGCAATCGAAGCCGTCAGCGATATCTTGATTCGGTTGATGCCCGTGAGCCACCCTGCACCCATCGCGGACACATGGAAATCAGCAGCCGGTGGGGCGATGGCGCGAACGGATTTCAGAACAGGCGGCGTGTGCTTGCGAACATCACACTCGATTCGTTTTGAATCCGGCACGCCATTGTCGATGAGGCTTTGCAAGAACGTATCGAGGTAGCCTGATTTGAGGCCGAACACGTAGGCTGTCTGCAAGGGCGCAAGTTCTGCCGGTGGCTTATCCAGTCGCTTGCCATTTCCACCCACGCCGGCAAAGCGCACCACGCGACCAAACATTTGAATGATGAGCGATCCCTCGCCCTGGCCAAGACGCAGCAGCGTTAGGCTGGAGGCACGGAAATTGTCCCAACCCTCGGCAAACCGCCGAGAGCCAATCAGCACATTGAGACCGCTACCGGGCGCATCGAGTGCAGCAAACAACGAACTCGACATCGCGTCATCTTCTACCGTCAGCTTGGCCGATTCCAGTGCCTTCTTGAGGCCAGCGGCATCACCGACGTTAACCACGCCGTAATAGTGCGAGGTATCGCCGCGCAGCAGACCCAGTCCCAGTTCGCCGGTGGCTGATTTGATGATGCGCAATACGGGTTTGTCGCCTTGTTGCCAGCCGAAACAATCGGCGAGTACCCGCTCGGCCAGTGCGCTGGCATTCCAACCGACTGTGGCTTGCCGCACCTCGGCAGGCAGCATGTCGGTACCCACGGTCGTCGCAGCAAGCAACTGGCTCATGCTCTCAGTCAGCTTGGCCGGCAGTGACAGCATGGTCGAGAGATAGGTCAGCACATCGACCACGTCCGACGTCTGTTGCTTGTCGTTTTCGTTTTTCAGGCTGCCAATCACCGAGAGGCCGAGCAGTACCCACAGTGGCGAGGCCACTTGCAAACCGAGACTACTCGCTGCCTGTTTCCCCTCGGCCGAACGGAAGCACGCCACCTGGTGCCAGTACGCCAGCAGCGCTGCGGTCATGGTCTGGCGCTGAGCAGTGACGCTGGCATCCTCCTTGGCTTGCACCCGCACATGCCAGAAGTCCTTGCCGTACCGATCCTGGTGGAAACGGTCATACGCGTAGTCGAAAATCACTGCCTTGGCGTAACGATCGAAGGCATGCTCGCCTTCGGCCACCTGACCAAAGGTGGCGGAAAACTCAATCAACATCCCCCGATGTGCTGGCATTGGCGCATCAATGCCAGCCAAGTCAGCTTGCAGGGCCTTCCACACGCTGGCCTCGGATTTTTGCCCCTTGTGTCCCTCGTCGACGAACACCAGATTGCGTCCGTCAGCAAATACCGAGGTCGGCACCGTTACGCCATCACCTTTCTTTTCGGTCGCCAGCTTATTGATGTCCAACACGATGACAGCATCGGGCGGCAAACGTCCCATCGATGAAGCATCGCCATCCATCGGGTAAGCGAATACCTCCCAGGCTGACAGTTCGCGCAATTTGTCGGCGTGCTGACGGGTCAGCGATTCGGAAGGCGTAATGAGGATCAGCCGATCCCAGGAGCGGCGCTTTTCCAGCAAGGCCAGGCAGGCATGCAGCACATGGGTCTTTCCTGCCGCCGTCGCCATCCAGAAAGCAGCCAATTGCAGGTCGGCCTCGACGAATTCCGTTACCGCTTCACCCTTGGGCTTGTGTTCCTCAAGGTGGGCATTCAAGCGAACGAGGAAGGCCGCTGCATCATCGAGCTGGGCATGTACCCAGTGAGAAAACAGCATCAGGGCCAGATACTGGGCATACCGTGGCGCAAAGCGTACTCGGCTACAGGCGAGTCTTACCTCGCCATCCAATGCCGATAAATGAGCGGCATCTCCGGTGCAGACCGAACTGATGGCTTCCAGATACTTGCCATCGGTCAGACCATGGGCTGCGCCGATGTTGTTCTCAACGGTACCCCATCTTTCATACTTGGACTACTGGAAGCGCGATAGATCGCCGTATCAAAATCCTGCAAGATGCCGTTCATGATGTGGGTATTCGTGCGCCAGCCTTGGATGACCATGGTTAGCAGCATGACCAGAAGCAATAGCCGTGGATTGAATGTCAATGAGTTCATGTGACTTGCCCCTAATTTCTTCTGGAGTTGTTTTTAAACATCACGAGCGGCAATAATTTCGGTCACGTGCTAGGGTTTCTGTTCCCGCGGGATTCTTATCCGGAAGTTCTCCTTATTGTTCTTGAAAGTGATGTTCTCCAGGACGACCCCACTTTTTGGAAAGCGATAGGTGTTGAGCTGGGCATCGTAAGTGGGCACTTCTTCAACGGCGGGGTACTTTGCAGAATCATGAAAAACCCCCGTGTGGAAATCCTGAAGGGTGCCGTTCAGGATGCGGATATTCGTGTATTTATCCACGATCTCAATGCCGTTACCCCCTGGATTCTTGAGCAGCCGTCCGCGACCCAGAGTGTGGCCCTGCAGGTCGAGAACAACGTCGCTGGCCCAGATTAGAATCAGCATACTTTCAGCCGGATGATCGGCAAACTCGATGCGAGCATGTAGGTCTTCGGTCAGACAATAATGGCCAGGTTTTCCTATACTTATTTTTGACTGGCCACTCGCCAATCTAGCATCAATAGGAATGCATCCTTCTGGCGGTGCGGCAGAGCAGCCTTGGATGAATGCAGGCAGTAGCAAGGCCAGCAGGAATAGCCGTGGGTTGAATGTCAATGAGTGCATGCTGCTGCTCCTTCCGTCTTGGTGTCGAGGATGGCGCCGGGGTATTCGGCTGCGGGTCGCTGGTGGCTTTTCCGGCGGCGTTGATCAGGTGCGCATTACGGAGATATTTCAGGCGGCAACCGAGGCCAGCTTCTGCTATGTACTGCGGAATCTTTGGCAGACCAAGGTCGGCAAGTTGCTCATTGAGCATTATTCTCTTCATGTTGTTATCGCGAACTTTATTCCACTCCTTGAGGAACACTTCAAGCCAGGTAAATGTAATGGTGTTCCCGCGGCCATCCTTGGCCGTCACTCCCCAGTCACGTTGAATCTGGGCAAAAGCGGCTCGTTCCATCAGCAGGGTGCGAGCCTCATTGCCTCCCCAATAGCCGAAGATGCTGATGTGGTTATAGGTCATATCGGGATTGGTGCCGACATGGGCGTGACCGCCCGTTCCATAGGGAACGTTGTCTTGATCCCGATGCCCGTAAGTGTCCTGGTAGGCATGGAGGTACTCGCCATAGAATTGTGCCTTCAGGCAGGGGCTTGAGGTGTTTATGGCGTAGCCGTTGAGCTTCACCACTTGACGGTTATTGGGATTGAACGCAGTACTGGTCTGCGTGAAATGATACTTCTCGCGCGCATCGAGATTGCCGCCGGCTGCGACAGAAGGATACGCATCGGTATAGGGGTTGACGTTGTCGACAGTCTGGTCGGCAGTGGCGATGATCCAGGCGTCGTTGGCACTCAGCCCTGCCGTCAACGCCAGAAAGTAGGTCATGTAGTAGTGCACGTCTTCTGCATACATCCCGCTCGAATCAGCCCTGTTAACCGGATCCCCCTGCGCATAGAGATAAGCATCCGGCCCATCCGGATAGCCCAGCGGGTCGGGCTGGAGGTAGCGGCCGGTGTTGGGGTCGTAGGTGCGGTGCCAGTTGTCGTGCAGCCCGGTTTCGGCGTCGTAGTATTGCCCGGGCAGGCGCAGGTTGAGGGTGGCGGGGCCGAGGCTGGCGGCGCCGGCGCCGATCGGCCGGGCGGTTCCCCAGGCCGTCAGGTCGGCGCGCCAGACGGTCTGTCTGGTTTGGTCGGTCATGGCGAGGGGAGCGCCGCGCTGATCGCTGTGGATGTAGAGCGTGCGTGCTTCATGGCTGGGGTTGTCGGGGTTGGCGGCGCTTTCGAGTTTGGCGAGGGTGAGGGTTCGGGTGCCTTCGGTGAGGTAGAGGTATTGGCTGGTGATGCGTCCTGCGGCGTCGATTTCGGCGACGCGCTTGCCTTGCTGCCAGAGGGTGTAGGTGGTTTGGTTGCCGACGGTCTTGGCGATGCGCTGGTCGAGGCTGTTGTAGCGGTAGCGGGCGATGGGGTTGCCGCTGAGGTCGCTTACCGATGCGAGCAGGCCGGCGGGGGTGTAGGTGTAGCGGTAGCGGGTGTCCTGGCTGAGGCGGCCGAGGGGGTCGCGGATGAGGGGTTGGGGGGTGGCGGAGTTTTCTGGGTCGGGATGCTGGGCCAGGCGGCCGAAGCCGGTGTAGCGGTAGGCAGTCTTGATGGGTTGGGCGGTGGGTGAGGACGAGTCGATTTCCTGGATGCGCGGGCCGGTGTTGTAGCGGTATTGCCGGCGCTCGATGCCGGCGGCTTCGAGGGCGGTGAGGCGGCCGGCGATGTCGTAGGTTTTGCGGGTGGCGATGCCGTTGCCGGCGGTGTAGCCGGTCAGGCCGTCGAAGGGGTGGACGGCGATGTCGCGGGCGAGGGTTTGGCCGGGCAGCCAGCGGCCGGCGGTTTTGCCGAGGCGGGGCGAGAGGTGGTCGGCCAGCCAGTCCTGGAGTTGGGCAGCCCAGCCGAGTTGCAGGGTGAGCGCTTCGAGGGTGGCGCCTTTGGCCGGGGTGCTGCGCTGGCTGCGCAGGACTTGGCCGTCGGCCAGGGTGCGGGAGGCGACCAGGCCGGTTGCCGGGTCGTAGCAGGTGGCGGTGGCGAAGGTCCGCGACAGGCCTGCCAGGGTGACGCTTTCTCCAATTGGGCGGCCGAGTGCGTCGTGGGTGTAGCGCGTGGTCTGTGCGTCGTCTGCGATGGCGGACAGGGCGGTGCCTGCGTAGCTGTCGAAGAAGTCCCGATGCACGACGCGCAGACCCATACCTACCGATTTCCCCAAACCAATATCGTCGTAGAAAACGTGACCTTCAAGAACAATGGAAAAACATTGTCATTGAGGTAAAAAAAGTCCGGGCGCCGTAGCTTATGAGCAGAATCGACCCCGCCCTCGAAGCCGCCGGCATCGAGCGCCGGCAATACCGCTACAACACCGGCCCGCGCATCCAGGAAATCGACCCGTCATCACCCACCGCCCAGCCCATCAAAATCGCCTACCGCTACACCGGCTTCGGCCGCCTGGCCCAGCATCCCGACACAGAAACCCCAGCCGTCACGCCCCAGTCGCTCATCCGAGACCCCCTCGGCCGCCTCAGTCAGGACACCCGCTACCGCTACAACAGCCTCGACCAGCGCATCGCCAACCGGATCACAAGGGAAGATGGCATTCTCCATCCCACCTGTACAGGGAAGTCCTACACATAAATATGATTACCCCTATTTCCTGGACGCTTAACGCCACTTAAACTGAAATTGGTCTGTTTCCCCACTGCATTTTCTATGCGAATTTGAGGATGACCGGGATAAGTGCTGGCCTTCTCATGCAGCGTCCCCGTTCCAACTTATGGGAATTGAGGGAGGGGTGAACTTAACACTGTGGCGTGTTGCCTTATGAATCACATAATCCGAGTGCCCTCTGGGGTGTTGGTGCTTAGCGGGCACGCTGATTGTTGTGTTTCGGAGCTCAGGACTCACCTGAAAACGCCGGGCAAGGGGGCGAACATACATGCATGCAACGAATTTGCAGCTGTCCAAGGTGTTTCGTTTTCGCTTCGTGCGCAACCTGATGTTGTTTGCCTTTGCGGTATTGCTGGTTTTTCCCCTTCATTTCTACCTTTTTGAGCTGCCCCAATACCGCTCTCTGATTATCCAGGGCGCGGGAGATGATTCTGTCCACGTGGCACGCCATGTTGCGGGTTTCTTGTTCGACTCGAAAACACCGTTTTCGGCAGAAACCATGTCGAGCAACTTTGCCGGTCACGTCGGCGAGATGGTGCGGGATTTCGATCTCTACAAATTGAAGGTTTTCGGCCCTGACGGGAAGACCCTCCACTCGACCGACCCGCGCGAAATCGGGAGTATCAACCGCCACGAGTATTTTTGGCGCCGCGTTGCGGCCGGCGAGGTCGCGACCTTCATGGTGAACAAACAGGGCATGTCCGCAGACGGCTTGGTCGTGCCGCGCGACGTGGTTGAGACCTACGTACCTGTTATGCATAACGGCAAGTTTCTCGGTGCCATCGAGGTCTACTACGACGTCACCACGCAGAAGGCCGATTTCGATGCGCTGGTGGCGCGTTCGGTTCTCGTCGCGCTGCTGCTCGGCGGAAGCCTGCTGCTGCTGGCTATCGCCGCCCTGCTCAAGCTCGAACGCGACATGCAGGCGCGCGAGGCGGTGCAGCAGGCTTTGGCTGAACGCGAGGCGCTGCTTGATAATTTGACCACAGCTGCCAGCGATGCGGTGATTATCCTGGATGGGCAGGGCCGCGTTGTGTTCTGGAACCTGGCGGCGGAAAGCATGCTCGGATATGCGGCGGAGGAAGTGGCAGGGCAGGAGTTCCACAAGCTCATCATCCCGGAACGTTTTCGTGCCGATTACCAGCGCGGTCTGGACGAGTTCAGCGCCACCGGGTACTGGCCGATCCTTGGCAAGACACTCGAGTTGGGTGCCAGCCACAAGGATGGGCACGAAGTTCAGGTGGAAATGTCGGTGGCCTCGGTTAAGCATGCGGGCGCCTGGCATGCCATCGCGATTCTGCGCGATATCGGTGAGCGCAAGCGCATGGAACGCCAGTTGCAGATGGGAAGCCGGGTGATCAGCCACGCTTACGAGGCGATCATGGTGACGGACGGCGATTGCAAGATAGAAATGGTCAATCCTGCTTTCAGCGAAATCACCGGCTTCTCCGCAGCCGAAGTGCTGGGGCGGAATCCCGGCCTGCTCCGTTCGGGGCGTCACGATGAAGCGTTTTTTGCGGCGCTTTGGCGAGAAATCGGTGAAAGGGGCGTGTGGCAGGGTGAAATCTGGAACCGGCGCAAGGACGGCGAGCTGTTCCCCGCGTTGCTCAGCATCAGCACCGTCCGGAACGGAGGCGGCAAGGTGTTGAACTACATCGGCATTTTCTCGGATATCACGCGCGCCAAGGAGTCCGAGCAACGCCTCGAACGCTTGGCGTTCCACGACGCCCTGACCGGGCTTGCCAATCGGCTGCTGTTTCTGGACCGTCTGCGTCAGGCGATACACCAGGCAAGGCGGAGCCGGGAGAAGCTGGCTGTGATGTTCCTCGATCTCGACGGATTCAAGGCAGTCAACGACACTTTCGGGCACCGTGTCGGCGACACCCTGTTGCAGCAGGTGGCGGGGCGCATCCAGCATCTGCTGCGCGAGCAGGATACCGTAGCCCGCCTGGGTGGGGATGAGTTCACGGTTCTGGTCCAGAGCGTGAGCCATAGCGAGGAAGCCAGGGGGATTGCCGAGAAAATTCGTGCAGCGCTGGAGCGTCCGTTCGAAGCCGAAGGGCACGTCTGCAACGTGGGGGTGAGTATCGGCATCAGTTGTTATCCGCACGACGGTGACAGCGCCGAGATATTGGTGGAGCGGGCGGATGCTGCGATGTATCAGGCGAAACAGGAGGGGCGCAACCGCTTTTGTTTTGCCAGCCCCAAGGGCTGCGGCGATGATGACGGCGCGGAAATTTAGCCGTTTTGAAATTTGGCGGAGACTGTGAGATTCGAACTCACGGACGATTGCTCGTCGGCAGTTTTCAAGACTGCTGGTTTAAACCACTCACCCAAGTCTCCGGATTCTTGGCGGGGTTGGTTCCCCGTAGCCCTCCGAAGGCGAGCATCTTACCGTTTTGCCGGGGGTTTTGCCATAGCTGACGCCCTTAGCTTGTTCTTGCCTATAAAACAAAACGAAAGTATCATTGCGCGTTTTCTCTACCAAAATAGGTTTTAAGGAGTTTTCATGGCAAATAGCGCCCAAGCCAGAAAGCGCGCTCGTCAAAACGACAAGCAGCGCATGCACAACGCCAGCTTGCGTTCCACGCTGCGCACCGCGATCAAGAAAGTGATCAAGGCTGTTGATGCCGGCGACAAGGCTGCCGCACAGTCCGTCTACAAAGAATCTGTCAGCGTCATTGACAGCATCGCGGATAAGAAAATCATTCACAAAAACAAAGCTGCGCGTCACAAGAGCCGCCTCTCCAGCGCCATCAAGGCCATGGCTGCCTGATTTGACGAGCCGGGCGACTTGTTCCCCGGCTATTCCGGGCTAGCGCCCGGGGCTGTGTTGTCGAGCACCTTTAGCTCGTTATCCCGGGCAAAGCCAAGCAGAAACTCATAGGCACGGGCATCTACTTCCCTCAGTTTTTTGTCGACCAGCACCGATTTGGCACCATTGACGGTTGTTGGATGGACATAGGGAGAGTAGACCATGCGGTGGTCGCCACCAACGGTGGACATCACGCCGGACAGGCGTTCGGCCCAGTCGCTCGGACGGAAGGTGCGGCCACTCAGCGTGATGCCTTGAATGATGAGGGTGGAGGGGTCGGTGTTCATGCGCCGTCCGTAGCCAGGTTTCCTGGCTGCTAGTATGGCACAAACATTTCCCTGCGTGCATCGAGGGGGATGGCGGTCCGGGGTCGGTACGTTTTTACTTGCAAGTATCGGCGCTTTGGCTAAATATAGCGTTTTCCAGATTTCCCGCACACCGTAGCATTTGCTGCCGTGTGCATTTATTTTTCAGGTCATGCCCATGTCGCACTTGATGAATACCTATGCCAGGCAACCGGTCACTTTCGCGAAAGGCGAAGGTGTGTGGCTGTGGGACGAAGGTGGTAAGAAATACCTCGATGCCGTAGCCGGCGTGGCGGTCAACTCTCTAGGCCATGCCCACCCCAGGCTTGCCCAGGCAGTGTGCGAACAGGCCAAAACTCTGATTCATACCTCCAACCTGTACCAGGTTGCAAAGCAGGAAGCGCTGGCTGAGAAGCTGTGCGGCCTGGCGGGCATGGACAAGGCGTTCATCTGCAATTCCGGTGCCGAGGCCAACGAGGCTGCCATCAAACTGGCGCGCATGTACGGCCACGGCAAGGGCGTCGAGACGCCAACCATTATCGTGATGGAAAAGAGCTTCCACGGCCGCACCATGGCAACCCTGACGGCAACGGGCAACCGCAAGGTTCAGGCTGGATTCGAGCCGTTGCTGGGCGGCTTCGTGCGCGTTCCCTACAACGACGTCAATGCCGTTGCCCAGATCGCCGAGCATAACCAGAACGTCGTAGCCATCCTGGTCGAGCCGGTTCAGGGCGAGGGCGGCATCCAGATCCCCGCTGCCAGTTACTTGCGCGAGTTGCGCAGCCTGTGCGACGCGCACGGCTGGCTGCTGATGCTGGACGAGGTTCAGACGGGGATCGGCCGTACCGGCACCTGGTTCGCCTTCCAGCAGGCCGGCATCGTGCCCGACGTGATGGCGCTGGCCAAGGGCCTCGGCGGCGGTTTCCCGATCGGCGCCTGCCTGGCCAAGGGGGCTGCTGCGGAAGTATTCAAGCCGGGCAATCACGGCTCCACTTTCGGCGGCAACCCGCTTGCCTGCGCGGCTGCGCTGGCAACGCTGACGACCATTGAAGAACTGGACCTGTGCCGCAATGCGGCGGAAATCGGCGACTACATCCGTACCAGTATGACCGCGCAGCTCGAAGGCGTCGCCGGGGTGGTGCAGGTGCGCAACGCCGGGCTCATGGTCGGCATCGAGCTGAACAAACCCTGCGCCGAGCTGGTCAAGCGCGCGCTGGAGCAGGGCTTCCTGATCAACGTCACGGCCGACAGCGTGGTACGGCTGCTGCCGCCGCTCATCATGACTCGCGATGAAGCCGCCCAGTTGATTACAATGTTAAGCAAACTGATCAAGGAGTTCCTGGCGGGTTAAGCGCAAAGCATTTACTGCGCTCAGCCCCCAGCCATCATCATGGCGATCAAGCATTTTCTGCAGTTCAAGGACCTGACCCGCGAAGAGTTCGAATACCTGTTCGAACGCACCCGCTGGATCAAGCAGCAGTTCAAATCCTACAAACAGTACTGGCCGCTGGTGGACCGTACGCTGGTGATGATTTTCGAGAAAGCCAGCACGCGCACGCGGCTGTCGTTCGAGGCGGGCGTGCAGCAGTTGGGCGGAGCGGCGATTTACCTCAACACCCGCGATTCCCAGCTGGGGCGCGGCGAGCCGGTGGAAGACGCGGCCCAGGTGATTTCGCGCATGAGCGACCTGGTCATGATCCGCACCTTCGAGCAGGACATCGTCGAGCGTTTCGCGGCGAAATCGCGCGTGCCGGTGATCAACGGCCTGACCAACGAATATCACCCGTGCCAGATCCTGGCCGACATCTTCACCTTCATCGAACATCGCGGCAGCATCAAGGGCAAGACCGTGGCGTGGATCGGTGACTCCAACAACGTCTGCAACACCTGGCTGCAAGCCGCCGAAGTGCTGGATTTCAATGTCCATGTCTCGACGCCCCCCGGCTATGAAGTCGAGCCGGAGCGCGCCGGGCTTTACGGCACCGACCATTACGAAGAATTTTCCGACCCCATGGAAGCGACGCGCGATGCCGATCTGGTCACCACCGACGTGTGGACCAGCATGGGTTTCGAGGCCGAGAACGAAGAGCGCAAGCGCGACTTCGAACACTGGCAGGTGGACGCGGAAATGATGGCGGTGGCCAAACCCGAAGCGCTGTTCATGCACTGCCTGCCCGCCCATCGCGGCGAGGAAGTCGCCGCCGAAGTCATCGACGGTCCGCAGAGCGTGGTGTGGGACGAGGCGGAAAACCGCCTGCACGCACAGAAGGCGCTGATGGAATACCTGCTGCTGGGCAAAATCAATGAGTGAGGAGGTGAGAGTGAGGAGTGAGGAGTAAAACCCTCGACGCTCCTCACTCCTCACTCCTCACTCCTCACTGGAGTTTTTATGAGCAACGTCAACAAAGTCGTGCTCGCCTATTCCGGCGGGCTGGATACCTCGGTGATCCTGAAGTGGTTGCAGGACACCTACCAATGCGAAATCGTCACCTTCACCGCCGACATCGGCCAAGGCGAGGAACTCGAGCCGGCCCGTGAAAAGGCCAAGAAATTCGGCGTCAAGGAAATCTACATCGACGATCTCAAGGAAGAGTTCGTGCGCGATTTCGTCTTCCCCATGTTCCGCGCCAACACGGTTTACGAGGGTGAGTACCTGCTCGGCACCTCCATCGCTCGGCCTCTGATCGCCAAGCGGCTGATCGAAATCGCCAGGGAAACCGGCGGCGACGCAATCTCGCACGGCGCCACCGGCAAAGGCAACGACCAGGTGCGCTTCGAACTGGGCGCCTACGCCCTGAACCCGGAAATCAAGATCATCGCCCCGTGGCGCGAATGGGACCTGCTGTCGCGCGAAAAGCTGCTGGCTTACGCCGAGCGGCACGGCATCCCGGTGGAGATGAAGCACAAGCAGGGCGGCAGCCCTTACAGCATGGACGCCAACCTGCTGCACATCAGCTACGAAGGCCGCCACCTGGAGAACCCGGCGGCCGAGGCGGAAGAAGATATGTGGCGCTGGACGGTGTCGCCGGAGAAGGCGCCCGACCAGGCCGAATACCTCGATATCGAATATGCCAACGGCGACCCGGTCGCTCTCAACGGCAAGCCCATGAAGGCAGCCGAACTGCTGGCCGAACTCAATCGCCTCGGCGGCAAGCACGGCATCGGTCGTCTCGACCTGGTGGAAAACCGCTACGTCGGCATGAAATCGCGCGGTTGCTATGAGACGCCTGGCGGCACCATCATGCTCAAGGGTCATCGCGCTATCGAATCCATCACCCTGGACCGCGAAGTGGCGCACCTCAAGGACGACCTGATGCCGCGCTACGCCAGCCTGATTTACAACGGCTACTGGTGGGCGCCGGAGCGCAAGGCCCTGCAGGTGCTGATCGACCATACCCAGGCACACGTCAACGGCTGGGTGCGGATGAAGCTCTACAAGGGCAACGTGATCGTGGTGGGCCGGGACTCCAAGACCGATTCCCTGTTCGACGCCAACATCGCGACCTTCGAGGACGATGCTGGCGCCTACAACCAGGCCGACGCTGGCGGCTTCATCAAGCTCAACGCCCTGCGCATGCGCATCGCGGCCAAGGCTGGGCGCAAATAACAAGGTGATGGCATGTTCGCCGGGTGGACTGAAGGGCAGATCTCCGAGTTTGGCCTGACCTACGGTCTTGGCGCCTTCATGCTCTACATGCTGTTCATAATCGGCGAACTGGCGTGGGCGTCGAAGGCAGGGAAAACCGGTACTTTTGTGCTTTTTTTCGTCCTGTCTTTCGGCATGCTGGGTTTTGTCGCCAAGTCGGTAATTCAAAAATTATGGGGAATCTGAAATGTCGCAGTTCGATAACGTATCCGTAGTCAAAAAAGCCAATGTCTATTTCGACGGCAAGTGTGTTTCCCACACCGTGCAGTTTCCTGATGGGACAAAAAAGACCGTCGGCGTGATTTTCCCTTCCAGCCTGGTATTCAATACCGGCGCCCCGGAAATCATGGAAATCAACGGCGGCGTGTGCAAGGTGCGCCTCAAGGGCGAGAGCGAGTGGAAAACCTACGGCGCCGGCGAGAAGTTCAGCGTGCCCGGCAACAGCAGCTTCGACATCGAAACCGTGGAACTGCTGGATTACGTCTGTCACTTCGCCTAGGAGCAGGACATGCCTTCATTCGATATCGTTTCCGAAGTAGACAAGCAGGACTTGCGCAACGCGGTCGACCAGGCCAACAAGGTGGTCAGCGGCCGCTTCGACTTCAAAGGCTCCGATTCGCGTATCGAGCAGGCTGAATATGCGCTGACGCTGTTCGCCGACGACGATTTCAAGCTTGACCAGGTATTCGACATCCTCAACCAGGTGCTGGGCAAGCGCAGCATCGACGTGAGTTGCCTGGACAAGGGCAAGATCGAGAAAATCAGCGGCAACAAGGTCAAGCAGACCATCACCGTGAAAACCGGCGTGGAAACCGAGCTGGCGAAGAAGATCGTCAAACTGATCAAGGACAGCAAGATCAAGGTGCAGGCCAGCATCCAGGGCGAGGCTGTGCGCGTGACCGGCGCCAAGCGCGACCTGCTGCAGGACACGATCGCGCTGGTCAAGAAATCCATTACCGATTTTCCGCTGCAGTACCAGAATTTCCGGGATTAAAGCTGCAAATCAGCCACGGCGGTCACAGAGAAGCTGCGTGCTTTCCTGTGATCTCCGTGGCTGAATCATTTGGAGGCGACCATGCCTAAAGTCCTCGTCCCCCTCGCCGAAGGCTGCGAAGAAATCGAAGCCGTCACCATCATCGACCTGCTGCGCCGCGCGGCGGTCGACGTTGTCGTGGCGGGGCTGCAGCCCGGCATCGTCAAGGCGAGCCGCGGCACGTTGCTGGTGCCGGATTGCACGCTGGACGTGGCGCTGCGCGAAAGCTACGACATGGTGGTGCTGCCCGGGGGCATGCCGGGCATGACGCATCTGCGGGACGATCCGCGCATCATTCCCCTGCTGCAGAAGATGGCCCGGGATGGCAAGTACACCTGCGCCATCTGCGCGGCTCCGGCCGTGCTTGCCGCGGCGGGTTTGCTCAGCGGCAAGATGGCGACCAGCTATCCCGGTTTCGTGGACCGCATGGACTTGCCGGACACAACTTTCAGCAACGACGCGGTGGTCAAGGACGGCACGGTGATTACCTCGCGCGGCCCGGGCACGGCCATGGATTTCGCCCTGGAATTGATCGAAACGCTTCTCGGCCGCGCCAAGCGGGATGAAGTCGAAGCCGGTCTGCAACGCCCCGGAAAATACTGAAAATAAACCCATGTACATCACCGTAATCGACAACGCCCGCTTCCCCGATACCGTCGAGTTCCCCATGCTCAAGGCGGCCAAGTACGGCTGGCAGGAGTATCCGCAGCTGACGCCGGAACAGATCGGCGAGAATTGCTGGCGCACCCACATCATCATCACCCTCGGCACCGAACTGCCCGCCGAAGTGCTGGCCAAGTTACCCATGCTGAAGCTGGTGATCGAAGCCCGCGCCGGACTGGTGGACCTGGAAACCGCGGTTGCGCGCGGCATCGCCGTCAGCCGCATGCCGGAAGGCCTGGGTTGCAGCCATTTCTGCAAGGAAGCGGTCGAAACCATCGACGACTTCATGGCCGGAAAGGTCCGTCACCGGCTGGTGTGAGCTTTCAACGCAGCTTTTCCCGGCTGCGTTCGTGTCTGTCGCCGCGCTCCGGGCTACAATAAGCCATTTACCAAGCCCGGGTGCGTTGCAATGAAAATCCAATTCCATGGTGCCAGTCGCGAAGTGACAGGTTCCTGCTATGTGCTGGAGGCGCACGGCGTGCGCTTTCTGGTGGACTGCGGCATGTTTCAGGGCGGGCGCGAGGCGCGCGACAAGAACTACGCCGCGTTCGAATTCGATCCGCACGGCATCGACTTCGTGCTGCTCACCCACGCGCACATCGACCACTCCGGCATGTTGCCGCGGCTGGTTGCCGAGGGCTTCAGCGGGCCGATTTACACCACGCACGCCACGGCCGAGTTGCTTGAAATCATGCTGCGCGATTCCGCCCACATCCAGGAAAAAGAGGCCGAATGGGCGCAATACGCCAAAGGCCGGAATTCGCGCCAGTCGCAGCGCACTGAAGTCGAGCCGCTGTATACCGTGGCCGAGGCGAACGCCTGCCTCACGCAACTGCACGCGGTCTCATACGACGTGGAGTTGTCGCCCCATGCGGCGGTGCGCTGCAAATTCCGCGATGCCGGGCATATCCTCGGTTCTGCGATCATCGAAGTGTGGGTGGACGACGCCGGACAGACGCAGAAACTGGTGTTCTCCGGCGATCTCGGCAACAATGGGCAGCCCATCCTGCAGGACCCCACCATCATCGAATCCGCCGACGTGCTGCTGATCGAATCGACCTACGGCGACCGGCTGCACAAGACCCTGGACCAGACCACGGAAGAGCTGGTTCACGCGATCACCGATACCCTCAAGCGCAAGGGCGGCAACGTCATCATTCCGGCCTTTACTGTCGGACGCTCCCAGGAAATTCTTTATTTGCTGTATGACCTGACGCGGCAGGGGCGTTTGCACGATCTCAACATCTACGTCGATTCGCCCATGGCCACCAGCGCGACTGAAATCACCATGAAGCACATCGAGCTCATGGACACCGAAGCACGCGGCATGATGCAGTGGTTGAAGCGCGGACAGAACGTACCGCACGTGCAATTCACCGAGAGCGTGGAAGAATCGATGGCGCTCAACCAGATCAAAAGCGGCGCCATCATCATCTCGGCGAGCGGCATGTGCGACGCCGGGCGCATCAAGCATCACCTGCGCTATAACCTGGGGCGGCCCGAATGCTCGGTACTGATCACCGGCTTCCAGGCGGGCGGCACCCTGGGGCGGCGCCTGGTGGACGGCGCCAAGATCGTGCGGATTTTCGGCCAGGACATCCCGGTGCGCGCCGATCTCTACACCATCAACGGCCTGTCCGCCCATGCCGATCAGGCCGGCCTGCTGTCCTGGCTGGGGCATTTCAAGAAGCCGCCCCGGCATACTTTCGTGGTGCATGGCGAAGAGAATGTCGCCTTCGCCTTTGCCGACCTGTTGCGCCACAACTGGCACTGGGACGTGGCGGTGCCGGGCTATCGCGATGCCTTCGAACTATAGGGTGAGGAGTGAGGCGTCCCATTGCACGGGATTCCGACTTTCTACGCGACAAGTCACGTGAAAGGTCGTATATGAGGGGTGAGGGGTTTTCCTGGTTAGGCGCAAAGCTGCTGGCGCTGTTCGTCGTTTGCGCTTCGTGCACGGCAACCGCTGGCGCATTGCCGGCGCCGGTCCGGGCCGCCCTCAAGGAAGCCGGGTTGCCGGAATCCAGCCTCGGCGTCTGGGTGCAGGAAGACCGGGCGCGCAAGCCGCTGCTCGCGCTCGGCGCGGAGCGGGCGATGAACCCCGCCTCAACCATGAAGTTGGTGACGACTTACTCTGCACTGGAACTTCTCGGTTCGTCCTATAGCTGGAAAACCGAAGCCTATGGAAGCGGTGCGCTGACAGGCGGAACGCTCGACGGCGCACTGATCCTCAAGGGCTATGGCGACCCCAAGCTGACCCTGGAAAACTTCTGGCTGTTGCTGCGCGATTTGCGCCAGCGTGGCTTGCGCGACATCCGCGGCGGCGTGGTCGTGGACCAGAGCTATTTCGAGCCCGTGGCACACGACCCGGGAGCGTTCGATCACGAGCCGCTGCGCGCATACAATGCCGCGCCCCAGGCGCTGCTGGTGAATTTCAACGCCATCCGGATGCGCCTGCTGCCGCAGCCTGAAGGTGCTCTCAAAGTGGTGGCGGACCCGGCACCCGCTTCTTTCAAGGTGGTCAGCGCCATCCTGCCGGATAACGCGCCCTGCGGCGACTGGCGCGAAGGCATCGCCACCGATGTTTCGGCGGCCGGCAGGGAGCGGGTGCTTACTTTGCGCGGGCGCTTCTCCACATTATGCGGCGAGAAGAGCTTCAACCTGATCGCGCTGCCCAACGGCAGCTATGTGGATGGCGTTTTCCGCCTGCTCTGGGACGAACTGGGTGGCACGCTGGGCGGTTCTTTCACGACCGGCGAACTCCCGCCGGGTTCGCTCCTGCTGGCGCGTTTCGATTCTCCGCCGCTGGCCGACGTGATTCGCGACATCAACAAGTTCAGCAACAACGTCATGGCGCGCCAGCTGTTCCTCACGCTGGGTGCGGAACAGGCCGGGCCGCCGGCCACGCCGGCAAAAAGTGCGGCGGCCATCGAGTCCTGGCTTGTGGGCAAGGGTCTGGATTTCCCCGAGCTGGTACTGGAAAACGGCTCCGGCCTGTCGCGCGTCGAGCGTATCAGCCCCCGTCATCTCGGCGAGTTGCTGCTGGCAGCCAGCCACAGCCCGATCTTTGCCGAATTCGAGTCCTCGCTGCCCATCGTCGCCGTCGACGGCACCATGAAAAAACGCCTGAACGGCAGTTCGATTGCCGGGCATGCCCACGTCAAAAGCGGTTCGCTCGAAGGTGTGCGCACTGTCGCCGGGTATGTGTTCGATGAGCAGGGGCGACGCATGATCGTGGTGGCGATGGTCAACCATCCCCGCGCCGCCGCCGCGAAACCGGTGCTCGATGCCGTGCTGCAGTGGGTTCATAGCCGATGAAAGGCTTGTGCGGCTGGTTGTGGCAGAGCTTCAGCGCGATGTCGGATCACCCTTTCGCGGCGTCATGCGCGGCGTTGTCGCTGCAATTTTGAAGTAGCGCCGCGTATGGTTTCTGCCTGGCTCAGGAATGCTTGCCAACGACAAGCACGGGTCCGGGACGTCCGACATGATAGCCCTGCGCAAAATCGATGCCGAACCGCCCGACTTCATCCATGATTGACTGGTCTTCGACATATTCCGCAATCGTCTTGATCTCCAGTTCCTGGGCGAGCGTGACGATGCTCTTGGTGAAAGCCCGGTACTCGTTGTCGGTGAGTATGTTCCTGATGAACTCGCCTTCGATCTTGATGTAATCGACCGGGAATCGCTTGATGTAATGGAAGGAGGAAAAGCCCGAGCCGAAATCGTCGATGGCGAAGCTGAAGCCACGTGATTTCAGATCCAGGACGAATTTTTCCAGCAGGCTCAGGTTGCTGACGGTTTCCCGCTCGGTGATCTCGAACACGATGCGGCTCGGGTCGATGGCATATTGGATTGCCAGCTTGTGGATGCGGTTCATGAATTCGCCCACGATCAGCGCCTTGGGCGACAGGTTGACGAACAGCATGCCCTGGTAGCCCTGTTCCTTGACCTGGGCAAAGGCTTTTTCGATCAGCTGATAGTCCATCTTGTGCGCCAAACCCATGGCCTCGGCTTCCTCGATGAACTCGTTGGCGGCTACGACCTGGTCGCCGACCTGGATGCGCATCAGCAGTTCATGAATGATCGCTTCGCCGCTGGCCATGTTGATGATGGGCTGGAAGTACGGAATGATGCGATGCTCCTCGAGCGCCTTGACGATCATCATCCCCTTGTCGCTGGCCTTCTTGAACACTTCCGCCATCTCGTCTTCGCTGGGCAGGGCGATGCAGTTCTTCCCCGCCTTTTTCGCCTTGTACATCATGTTGTCGGCGACCAGGAACAGGTCGCGCGGGTTGGTGCCGTGCGCAGGGCAGATGGCGATGCCGATGGAGGTCGTGGCCTTGATCCTGGCGCCGTCAGGGGCGTCCAGGGTGAATTTTTCGAGCAGTTCGGCAACGCGCTCGGCAACCTCGTATGCCTGCGATTCGCCGGCTTCCGGCAGGATGACGGCGAATTCGTCGCCGCCGTAGCGCACGATCATGTCGCCCTGGCGCACCGCCTGGTGCAGAAGCTTGGCGAACGCCTGCAGGAATGCATCGCCGAATGGGTGGCCGTAGCGGTCGTTGACGGTTTTAAAATTGTCCATGTCCAGCACCATCACGCCGAATTCCTGGTGGTGGCGTTCCGCCCGGCCGACTTCGTAGCCCAGCAGTTCCCAGAACATGCGCTGGTTGTAGAGATCGGTCAGCGGGTCGCGCGTGGCGTAGTACTCCAGGTCCTTGGTGTACTTGTAAATGGCCTTGACCGATCCGACCAGGTTGAGCAGCGAGGTCAGGATGCTGCCGATCACGATGTGGCGTACCGGGTCCTGCGCCAGCGTGGACTGAACGCCGATGCCGACGATGCCGCCGATCTTCGGTGTTTCGAGCAGCAGGGACTTGGTTTGCAGCTCGATGTCGCGGCGCGAAAGCTCGGGCAATGCCTTGCTGGCGTCGGAAATCTGGTGGTTGATGTTGATGATGCTGGTGCCCTGGAAATGCGGGTTCGTTTCCAGCTGCGCGCGCACGATACGCTCGAAAAGCTCGATGGTGGCGGCAGACGGCGTATTGCGCCAGAACACCTCCCACTCGTAACCCTCGTCCTCGATGCGGAAGATGGTGAGCAGGGCATAGGCATCGATGATCGAATTGATTTCCAGCAGCAGTTCCTTGATGAACTCGCGCCAGTCGCGCATCACGTTGGAGGTGATGATGAATTTTTCCAGCAGCTTGACTTCGAACTCGAGGATGTCCTTGTCGACGGCAACGTTTTTCAGCCGGTCAACCAGCTGGTTGATGTGATGGAATATTTCGTCGAATTCCGCGAAGCCTAGATTGGTCTGGCTGATGTCGAGCTGGTTCAGATCCTTGACCGAGCCGACCGCCTCGATCTTTTCGCGAAACAGATCCACCGAGCCCTTGATGCGCTTCATGGCAAAAACGTAGACTCCGCCGCCGGCCAGCAGCACGATGCAGCCCATGACCAGGAACAGGCTGATGAAATAGAGTCTTACCTTGATCGAGATCGGTTGCAGCGTGTGTTCGATCGCGACGACTCCCAGAACATCTCCCGCGTGGACGTTTTTATGGCATTGAACGCAGGAGGTTTCCGCCGCCAGCGGATAAACGTAGCGTATCTCCTGCGGTGTTTGACTGGTCACCGTCTTCCCGCTGGAAAAGACATTTTTGACATCTTCAGGCTCAGGCGTGGCCGTCGCTCTGCCGCCATATAGTTTCTCGATGGAAGTGGCAGGAAATACGGCTATCCGATGCTGGGCATCGGGGAATGCCGACATGTCGGCGGCGATAGCCTGATCCAGTTGCTGGCGCGAGCCGCCGCTGCGCAAGGCCTGGTAAAGGGAATTGAAGGTTTGTTGCGCGATGCCTTGCGACATGTCCACCGTCCGCTGCGCAATCAGCTTTTCGTAAAGCAGTGACGAAGTCAGTGACGAACCGAGGAAAACCAGCAAGGCGGTGGTCACCGAGGCAACAAGAAAGAAGCCTTTCAGGGTCTTCATCTGGCGGGACAATGCGACAAGAAGTTTTTTCATTTTTTTATATTCGTCGGTATACAGTCGGATCGGTTTGAAAATGAGCGGCCTGCCACGCTTCATCGCGCTCGTCAGCATTCTTATGTTGCAGGATTGTAAGCGCTATAAGTGGTCGAGGTCACTTGATTAACATTAATTCGGGCCGAATTTTCTATAGCCGCATGGCATTATAATAAATGCCTGCTTTAATCTTCCTTTTATGGGAAACCTTTCGTGAGAATTCTGATTGTCGAGGACGATGCGTTACTGGCCGACAGCCTTGTTACGTCACTGAAACAGGCCGGCTATGGCGTGGATTGCGCCAAGAACGGCGAGGAGGCCGACTATATCCTGTCTCAGCAGGATTACGACCTGACAGTGCTGGATCTCGGGCTGCCCAAGATGGACGGATTCCAGTTGCTCAAGCGTTTGCGCGAGCGCAAGCCGCTGGCCCCGGTATTGATACTGACGGCGCGTGATGCCCTGGAAGATCGGGTCAAGGGGCTTGATCTGGGCGCGGACGATTACATGACCAAGCCGTTCGACCTGCCGGAACTCGAGGCCCGTATTCGCGCCCTGCTGCGCCGCGCCAACTGGGGCGGCAACGAACTGGTCCGCTTCGGCGGGCTGTCCTTCGATGCGTCGGGCCGCCGGGTCTATTGCGCCGACCGCCCGATCGACCTGTCGGCCCGTGAAATGGGCATCTTCGAGTTGCTGCTGATGCGCGCCGGCAAGGTGGTGAGCAAGGAACACCTGTTGGAATCGCTCTATGGCTGGGAGGGCGAGACCGGCGACAATGCGATCGAGGTCTACATCCATCGCCTGCGCAAGAAACTCGAAGGCTGCGGCGTCAATATTGCGACCGTGCGCGGCCTCGGATACCTGCTGGACACGGCGAAATAGTGCTCGGCTTCCGGCATCCCCGGTCCAGCTCGTTGCGCAGCAAGCTGCTGGTGTGGCTGTCGTTGCCGCTGCTGTCCTTATGGTTTGCGGGCGCGGTGGTGGCTTTCTTCATGGCGATCAATTTCACCAACGTCGCCTATGACCGCGCCCTGTTCGATTCCGCCCGTTCGCTGGCGGAACAGGTCAGGGTGGTGGACGGCCGCACCGTGCTCGGGCTGCCCAGCAGCGTGGTGCGGCTGCTGCTTTCCGACGAGTCCGATATCGTCTATTTCCAGGTGGTGGGCAGGGACGGGCGACTCGTTTCCGGCGAAGCCGACTTGCCGCGACCTCCGGCGGGCGGCAGGATAGGCAAGCCGATCCTGCACGACGGCAAGTTGCGCGGGGAGAAACTGCGCATCGCCTCGCTTTACGTGATACCGCTCGGCGGGGCGAACGGCAGCGCGGTGCTGGTGCAGGTGGCCGAAACGCTCAACAAGCGCCACGTCCTGGCGGAAGAAATTCTGACCGGGATGCTGGCGCCCCAGCTGGCGCTGATCGCGCTGGCGCTGCTCATCGTGTGGTTCGGCGTGGGCCGGGGGCTGGGGCCGCTGCAGAAAGTGCGGCACGAAATCGCCAGCCGTTCCCACCGCGACCTCAGCCCTTTGGCCGAGTCGAATTCGCCCGAGGAAGTTCAGACTTTGATCCACGCCATCAACGAGTTGATGGGGCGTCTCGATCAGGCGCTAGGGGCGCAGCAGCGTTTCATCGCCGACGCCGCGCACCAGTTCCGTACCCCGCTGGCCGGACTCAAGGCGCAAACGGACCTGGCCCTGCGGCAGACCGACCCGGTACAGCAGCGTCATGCCCTGGAACAGCTCTCCGCCAGCGCCGGACGCACGGTGCGCCTGATCAACCAGATGCTCGCCCTGGCTCGCGTGGAGCCGGGCGCGGACAAGTCGCTGGAACTGCAGGTGCTCGAACTGGATGCCCTGGCGCGGGAATCCGCCATGGAATGGGTACCCCAGGCCTTGAAAAAAGAGATCGACCTCGGCTACGAAGGGCCGGGCGAGGCAGTATCGATCAGGGGTGAGGCGCTACGCCTCAGGATGCTGCTAGATAACCTGATCGACAATGCCTTGCGCTATTGTCCCGGGGGCAGCAGCGTTACGGTCAAGGTCGGCGTGGAAGCCGGCGGTGCGGTGCTGGTGGTGGAAGACAGCGGGCCGGGTATCCCGCCGGAAGAACAGGACAAGGTGTTCCAGCGCTTTTACCGCGTGCTGGGGAGCGAAGCGGAAGGCAGCGGCCTGGGGTTGGCGATCGTGCAGGAAATCGTCCACCTGCACGGTGCCCAGGTGGAGATAGCTACGCCTGCGGCAGGGAGGGGAACCGAGGTGAGGGTGAAGTTTCCCCGGTTCTGAGATCGTCTCAGCCCGGTTCCTGACGCATGTCATCCAGCCTGCGCTTGGTCGCAGGGAAATTCAATGGGTCAAGCTGCAAGGTCAGTTTGCCGCGTCGGTAAATGCGCAGTTCTCCCAGCTCGAAGCTGATCCAGTCAGCGTTCGGGATCAAAGGCTCGGTGGCGATCATTACGCTGTCGAAAATGTCGTCCGTCCGCTCCAGGTAATGGAGACGGTCGTGCCCATAGGCGATCAGGTGCTCGCCGTCCGACATGAGAAAGTTGAATTTTCCGTGCGAGGCGACTAGTTCGCTCGCTGCTGCCAGCGTTGCGAATGAAATCTGGATATCGGCGTCATGGCTATTGAAGTCGCGCGCAAGATGGCTCAGCAGATGGCAAAAGGCGAATTCAGAATCCGTTTCACCCGTTGGCCGGCACACCGCGTGGCGGTTCTCCAACTCCATTCCGACGATCTCCGGCACCAGCCCGTTATGGGCAAACACCCATTCCCTGCCGCAGCACTCGCGTCGGAACGGATGCGTATTGTTCAGGGTGTTGACGGGCGGAAAATTCGCCTTGCGCACATGAGCGATGACCAGGCTGGCGTGCAGCGTCGCGCCAAGATCCTCAAGCAGGGCGCTGCTGAACGCGGGCCGGGGCTCCTTGGCGAGTTGGAAGCCTCCGTTCTCCTGCCAGGCCAGGCCCCAGCCATCGGGGTTGTCTGCCGACAGGCCGCCGCGCAGGCGGAACTCCTCCAGTTCCCGCCGGGCGGTGATGGGCTGATTGGCCGACAAGCCGAAAAGTTCGCACATGGTGTGTGTCCGCCGCGCTAGTCCAACGCCCGATCCAAGTCGGCGGTGGAGTCGAATTTGAACGTGGTGATGTAAATCGACGTGTGCGGCGAACCGTTGGCGTCATTGATCTCGCCTGCGTGGATGCAGCGAATGGCAAGTCCTGAATGTTTTTCGTTCATTCGCTCCCCCTCGAGAACACGCTCCTGAATGGCTTCCAGATGCGCCACGGTGCCGTGGTCCAAGGCTGGATGATAGTTCCTCAGCTACAACGCGTAAAGCGCGCAGCGCCCGTCCGGGCGGGTGCTGGGGATGGGCCTTGATCGGTTGCGACTGTTTTCCTTTTGGTGCCTTTGAGGAGGAGTATGGTTCATTACGATGTCTACAGCACGCTCTTCAGCAGCATGTAGCTCGCCACGAACACCAGGAAAAAGCCGAAGCTGCGCTTCAGCGTCTCCTGCGAGAAGCGGTGCGCAACGCGGGTGCCGACGAAGCTGCCGGCCACCGTCACCGAGGTGAACAAGGCCATGGTGGTCCAGTCCACCGGCACCGCCCCGACATAGCCGGCGAAACCTGAGTAGGACTTGGCGGCGACGATGACCAGCGAGGTGCCGATGGCGAGCTTCATCGGGATGCCGGACAGCAGCACCAGCGCCGGCACGATCAGGAAACCGCCGCCCACGCCCACCAGTCCGGTCAACACGCCGACGCCGACGCCGTGCGCGGCGATATGGCCCATGTGCGCCGCAATGACCTCATCTTCCGACAATGGCGGGCCGCCTGCCGTGGCCAGTTGGACGACGGGCTGCTTTTTGCGTTGCAGCATCTTCCAGGCGGCGGCATACATCACCAGCGCGAACAGGGTGAGCTGCACCTGCACCGGCGTGTATACCCCGAGGCGGGCGCCGCCATAAGTGCCGATCACGCCGAACAGGCCGAACATCATCGCCACCTTGACATCGACATTACCGCGCCGCCAGTTGTCCCAGCCAGAAATGGTGGCGGTGACGGCGACGATGCCCATGCTCATGGCTATCGCCGATTTGGCCTCCACACCGAGCAGATACATCAGCGCCGGCATGGCGATGATGGAACCGCCGCTGCCGAACAGGCCCAACACGATGCCGGTGATCGCACCGGAAATAATGGCGAGGAAAATCATGATGCCTCCTGCGTTCTAAAGTTTGTGTGATTGCCAATATAACATTCAAACAATCATTAGAACATAAGAATTGAAAATATTCCCACCCGCATATCCCGATATGAAATCAGCTGGCGCCAGGATAACCACGGGGGCTTCCGGACCGGCCAGGGCCCTCGCCGGGAAACTAAAGTCTCGGGCGACGCTCAAACATGAGTGTCGCAATCGCATGAGATGCATCGCCAGGCCGCTTCAGGGGGCGTCAATGGACCGCGAACGCTGATGTTTCAATGCCCAGTTATTCCGTTGCCGCGGGGCTGGCAACTGTCGATCCAAGGAGAAACAACATGAACAAGATTCTAATGACAGCCATGGCAGGCGCCCTCGCATTTGCCACCCCCGCTTTTGCGGACGATGCCCACCATCCGGAGAAGGATGCCCAGACCACGCCCGCCGCCCCTGCGGCAAAAGCGCCAGAGCAGGCGGTGAAGAAGATGCAGGACAACGTCAAAAAAATGCAGGCGCAGCTCGATCGCATCGCCAGGGCCAAAACCGACGAGGAACGGCAGAAAGCGATGGCCGATCACATGGGCACCATGCAGGAAAACATGAGGCTGATGCGCGGCATGCACGCCGGCATGATGGGCTGCCCCATGATGGAGGGTGGCATGATGGGTGGAGGGATGGGCGGCGGCATGATGGGGGGCATGGGCATGATGGGCGGCCCCCAGGCAGCGGGCGCGACGTCGGAACGCATGCAGCAGATGGAAAAACGCCTGGACATGATGCAGATGATGATGGAGCAGATGATGGAACGGCAGCGCGGCGGGCCGCCCATGGCGAAATAGGCGCCAGTCTGGCGCGGGCGAAATTCTCCTGAAACGAAAAAGGAGTGCCTCATGCCCACGGAATACGTATGCCCCATGCACCCGGAAGTGGTGCGCAACGCCCCCGGTAATTGCCCGAAATGCGGCATGGCGCTGGAAGCGCGGATCGCCGCCGCCGGGGAAGAGGAAAGCCCGGAACTCGTCGACATGACGCGCCGCTTCCGGGTCGGCGCGGCACTGGCGCTGCCGCTTTTCGTGCTGGCCACGGCGGCCGACATGGCGCCGGGATTCACGCCGGGCCTGGTGTCCTTTCAGGCCCTGCAATGGATAGAGTTCGTCCTGGCGACCCCGGTCGTGATGTGGTGCGGATGGCCCTTCTTTCAGCGCGGCTGGGCTTCAGTCGTCAGCCGGCAGCTCAACATGTTCACCCTGATCGCCCTCGGTGTCGGCGTGGCCTGGCTGTTCAGCGTGGTCGGCACTTTTCTGCCCGAGATGTTTCCGCTGTCGCTGCGCCGCGGCGATGGCACGGTACCGGCGTACTTCGAGGCGGCAGCGGTGATTACCGCCCTGGTCCTGCTCGGGCAGGTGCTGGAGCTGCGCGCACGCAGCCGCACCAGCGCGGCGATCCGCATGCTGCTCGGCCTGGCGCCCAAGACCGCGCGCATCCTGCGCGCCGACGGTGGTGAAGAGGATATTCCGCTGGAGCAGGTGCAGCCCGGCGACCAGCTGCGCGTGCGCCCCGGCGAGAAAATCCCGGTGGACGGGACGGTGCTGGAAGGAACCAGCGCGGTGGACGAATCCATGGTCACCGGCGAGCCCATCCCGGTGGAAAAGCACGGCGGCGACCACCTGATCGGTGCCACGGTGAACGGCACCGGCGGCCTGGTGATGCGCGCCGAGAAGGTCGGGGCGGATACGCTGCTGGCGCGCATCGTGCACATGGTGAGCGAGGCGCAGCGCAGCCGGGCGCCGATCCAGCGCCTGGCCGATGTCATCTCCGCCTATTTCGTCCCGGCGGTGGTGCTGACCGCTGTGCTCACGCTGGCCGTGTGGTGGCTGTGGGGGCCGGAGCCGAGGCTTGCCCACGCCATCGTCGGCGCGGTGTCGGTGCTGATCATCGCCTGTCCTTGCGCACTGGGGCTCGCCACGCCCATGTCGATCATGGTCGGCACCGGGCGGGGCGCCCGCGGGGGGGTGCTGATCAAGAATGCCGAGGCGCTGGAAATCATGGAAAAGGTGGACATCCTGGTCACCGACAAGACCGGCACGCTGACGGAAGGCAAGCCCCGGCTGGTTTCCCTGGAAGCGCTGGCGGGAACCTCGGACGACGAACTGCTGCAACTGGCCGCCAGCCTGGAGCGCGCCAGCGAGCACCCGCTCGCGGCGGCGATCGCCGAGGGGGCGCGGGAACGCAATCTGTCTCTGCTGGAAGTCTCAGACTTCCAGTCGGCCAGCGGCAAGGGAATCACCGGCAGGATAGTCGGACGCGCGGTGGCCGTCGGCAACCTGAAATTGTTCGCGGACCTCGGCATCGGGCTGGGCGAACTGCCGGGGCGCGCCGAGGCGCTGCGTGCGGAAGGCCAGACGGTGATGTTCGTGGCGCTGGACGACCGGGCGGCCGGACTGATCGGCGTCGCCGACCCGATCAAGGAATCCACGCTGGAAGCGGTGGCGTCGCTGCACGCGGCGGGCATCGAGCTGGTCATGCTCACCGGCGACAGCCGCGCCACGGCCGAAGCGGTGGCGCGCAAGCTCGGCATCGACCGCGTGGTCGCGGAAGTGCTGCCGGAGCAGAAGGCCGCAATCGTGAAACAGCTCCAGGCGGAGGGCCGCATCGTGGCCATGGCCGGCGACGGCATCAACGACGCCCCGGCGCTGGCGCAAGCGCAGGTCGGCATCGCCATGGGCACCGGCACCGACGTGGCGATGGAAAGCGCCGCCATCACCCTGATCAAGGGCGACCTGCGCGGCATCGTGCGGGCCCGTCAACTGAGCCGGGCGACCATGGGCAACATCCGCCAGAACCTGTTCTTCGCCTTCTTCTACAACGTGCTCGGCGTGCCAGTCGCGGCAGGGGTGCTGTACCCGTTCTTCGGCCTGCTGCTGTCGCCCGTCATCGCCGCCGCTGCCATGAGCCTCAGCTCGGTATCGGTGATCGGCAACGCGCTGCGCCTGAACCGGGTGCGCTTGTAAACCGAGAGGGCCTGCATGCCTGCTGAAGACGGCATTTCGCCCCGGATTCCGGAATCAGAAAGTGAGCACCTTCTCCGCCCACATGGTCCATTCGGCCAGATGCTCCAGCGTGCTGTGCCGGCAGTCCGGAATCAGTTCCTCGTCCCGCAAGCCGCGCGCTTCCATGCATACGCCACAGACGCCGATCTGGCCGCTGCGCTTCAGGATGCTCTGGATGAAAAACTCGATGTTGTAGTAGCCTTGCGGTACTTTTTGCCCGGCCTTGGCGCACAGGGCCGCATCGCCCAGCAGGAACACGCGGATCTCGTTGCCTTCGGTTTTGGACAGGGCGCGCGCCAGGCGCAGTCCGTTGTAGCTGCGCTCGGTGCCGTAAGGCGGGTCGTTGAGAATGAACAGAAATTTCATGATGCGTCCTCCTGGTTAAAGAGAAACACCTACTTCCTGGATTTGCGGGTCGCGCGCTGGTTAGCGCCGAACCCGCCTTTGGCCTTCCACTCGCTGAACCCTCCCTGCAGGATGCGCACGTTGTCCATACCCGCCACCCGCAGAGCCAGCCCGGCCTGGGCGGAGAGCGTGCCGGCGTTGCAGTACACCAGCACCATTTTGTCGCTCGGCAGTTCGGCGCGGCGCCCGAGCATCTGGCGCCAGTCGATGTTCACGGCGCCGGGAATGTGGGCCTTGGCGAACTGGTCGGCATCGCGGGTGTCGACGACGTAAATTTTCTTCCACTCCTCCGCCGGAATCTGCTCCGGCAGGATGGTGGCGCCGCCGTATTCGGAAAACTCGAAGTAATCCTCCAGCGCCTTCACCGCAGCGTCGTCCGCGGCCATGGCGGGCAGGGAGGTTGTGGCGCAAAGGGCGGCGGCGAGGAAAACGTTGCGCAGGATGGACATGTCGTTGCCTTTCAGATTGCGGGGTTGAGGCGCGGATGGGTTTCTTCCCCCCAGACCTGCACGATCAGGCCGGAGAGGAACATGGCGATGGCGACGAACCAGAAGGCTTCTTCGATGGCGCCGCTCCAGTGGGCGACCAGGCCCAGCGCCAGCGCACCGATGCCGTAGCCCAGGTCGCGCCAGAAACGGTAGATGCCGATGGCCGAGCCGCGCCAGTTGGGGTGGGCGATGTCGGACACGGCGGCGGACAGGTTGGGGTAGAGCAGCGCCATGCCGAAGCCGGTCACCGCGGCCGAGAACGACCACCAGGCCACGCTCTCGCCCAGCAGCATCAGCCCCACGCCGGCGCCGCAAATCCACATCCCCGCCACGATCGGCTTCTGCCGCCCGACATGGTCGGAGAGCTTGCCGGTAAAGAACTGCGAGCCGCCCCAGACAAAGCCGTAAACGCCGATCACCCAGCCGATGTTGGCCAGCGACAGGCCGTGGCTATAAAGAAAGACCGGGTAGAACACCCAGATCAGGGCATCGACGAACTTCTCCACCAGCCCCGCCTGGCTCACGGCGGCCATGCGCCGGTCGCGCCAGGACATGAGAGTGAACACTTCCCAGGTGGTGGGCTGATCGGGGATGTTTTGCGGGTAGCGCGGCTTCGGGCCGGTTGTCTGGCCTGCAGCGTGTTTCGCCCCCTCGGCCTTGGCCCAGGGCAGGGTGTCCTTCACCCACAGTATGGTCAGCAGCGCGGCTGTCAGGATCACTGCCAGGCCGAATATCAGCAGCCCCTGGCGTGGGCCGAAAGCGCCCGCCAGATAGCCGGTGATGATGCCCGCCACCGCCAGCCCGACATAGCCTGCGAACTCGTTGAGACCGATGACCAGGCCGCGCTGGTCGGGGCGGGTGAGGTCCAGCTTGGCGGTCTGGGTCATGGACCAGGTGAAGCCCTGGTTCACGCCCAGCAGCACGGTGGCGAAGACGATCCAGTTCCAGCTCGGGGCGTAGAGGATGAGGAAAGGAATCGGTAGCGCCGACGCCCAGCCCCACAGCAGCACCTTTTTCCGCCCCAGACGTTCGGACAGGCGTCCGGCGACGAAGTTGAGCGTGCCCTTGACGAAGCCGAAGGCCACCACGAAGGTGGTCAGCAGCAGGAATGAGCCCTTGGGTACGCCGAACTCGGTCTCCCCCAGGGCCGGCACCACGGTGCGCATCATGCCGATGGTCATGCCCACCAGGAAGACCTGAATTAGCTGGTGGCCGAACTGGGCAAAATTATCGCGGATGCCGTGGCGGTATTCGATGCTTAGGCTGTCGGTCATTTTATTCCTTGGTTGTTTTCCCTCTCCCCCAGCCCCTCCCCCGCTTGCGGGGGAGGGGAGCTATATGCCTCGAAAGCGGGAGAGAGGGCGTTTTTAGTTCTTACTGCCCCAAATTGGCGGCGACGATGCGTTCCATCTCCGTCGGCCGGGGCGGGATGTCGGACAGGATGTAATTGACGAAATCATCCTTGCCGGTGATTTTCAGCCCGAGGTTGAAACGCTTTTCGAATCCCACCGTCGAGGAAGGTTTGCCGGAAATGCCCGCGCCGCACACGCTACCGGAGGTATGGCCGGGGAACAGTTCCACCGCGTCGGGCAGGCCCATGAGTTTGCCATGCAGGCTGTCGAACAGCTGCTCCGCCCATTCCTTGCCCTTGCCGGCCAGGTCGGGACGGCCGATGCTGCCCACGAACAGCGTGTCGCCGGTGAGGGCGAACCACGGCTCGGCGCTGCGGCGCTTGTCGGTCACCACCAGGCAGATGGAATCCGGCGTGTGGCCGGGGGTATGCATGACCTGCACCGCAACGTTGCCCACCTCGATGGTCTCCCCGTCGACCAGGGTATGGAAAGGAAAATTCACCCGCGCCTGATTGGACTCGTGCAGGCAGTAGCGCGCGCCGGTGCGTTCGGCCAGGGCGCGCCCGCCGGAGTAATGGTCGGCGTGCACGTGGGTGTCGATGACATGGGTGATTTTGACGTTTTGCTGCGTGGCCTGTTCGATGAACCAGTCTTCGTCACCCGCGACCGGATCGACAGCGACGGCTACCGCGCAGGAACCGCAGCCGAGCAGGTAGGAAAGGGTGGCTTCGGGCGCCAAACGTTGTCTGAGAAACATGCTGTCTCCTTTTTGTATTATTCAAACGAATGCTTGAATAATAGGCGAGACAGGATAATTGTCAACCGAAATTTTGTTTGTCAGGATGTTTGACGGTCATTGCGAGCGCAAGCGACGCAATCATAAAAAATCAGATTGCTTCGCTGCGCTCGCAATGACCGCCGACGCGGGAAGTTGTTCGAACAGCCGATTTCCGGTGGGATTTAAGCGCTTACAGCCCGAGTTCCTGCCACATCGCGTCCACCCGGCGCTTCACCGCTTCGTCCATGACGATGGGTCGGCCCCACTCGCGGGTGGTTTCGCCCGGCCACTTGTTGGTCGCGTCCATGCCCATTTTCGACCCCAGGCCGGATACCGGGCTGGCGAAATCGAGGTAGTCGATGGGGGTGTTTTCGATCAACAGCGTGTCGCGCGCAGGGTCGACGCGGGTGGTCATGGCCCAGATCACTTCTTTCCAGTCGCGGATGTTGACGTCCTCGTCGGTGACGATGATGAACTTGGTGTACATGAACTGGCGCAGGAAGCTCCACACCCCGAACAGCACGCGCTTGGCGTGGCCGGGGTACTGTTTCTTGATGCTCACCACGGCGAGGCGGTAGGAACAGCCTTCGGGCGGCAGGTAGAAATCGGTGATTTCCGGGTACTGCTTCTGCAGCAGCGGCACGAACACCTCGTTCAGCGCCACCCCGAGGATGGCCGGCTCGTCCGGCGGCTTGCCGGTGTAAGTGCTGTGGTAGATGGGGTGTTTGCGCATGGTGATGCGTTCGATGGTGAACACCGGGAACTCGGCCACTTCGTTGTAATAGCCGGTATGGTCGCCGTAGGGCCCTTCCGGGGCCATCTCGCCGGGATGGATCACGCCTTCCAGCACGATCTCGGCGGAAGCGGGCACTTGCAGGTCGTTGCCCAGGCATTTCACCAGCTCGGTTTTCGAGCCGCGCAGCAGGCCGGCGAACTGGTATTCGCTCAATGAATCCGGCACCGGCGTCACCGCGCCGAGAATCGTGGCCGGGTCGGCGCCGAGCGCAACGGCGACGGGGAAGGGCTGCCCCGGATGGGCTTCCTGGAAGTCGCGCAAATCCAGCGCGCCACCGCGATGGGCGAGCCAGCGCATGATCACCTTGTTGGGCGCGATCACCTGCTGGCGGTAGATGCCCAGGTTCTGGCGTTTCTTGTACGGGCCGCGCGTAATGACCAGCCCCCAGGTGATGAGCGGCGCCACATCGCCCGGCCAGCAGGTCTGGATGGGAAGCTTCGACAGGTCCACATCCTTGCCTTCCCACAGCACGTCCTGGCAAGCCGCGCTGGACAGTTCCCGGGGGGCCATGTTGAGCACCTGCTTGAAGATCGGCAGCTTGTCCCAGGCGTCCTTGAGACCCTTGGGCGGCTCCGGCTCCTTGAGGAAAGCCAGCAGCTTGCCGACTTCACGCAGCGCCTCGACCGAGTCCTCGCCCATCCCCATGGCGACCCTTTTCGGCGTGCCGAACAGGTTGGCGAGCACCGGGATGGTGTGGCCTTTCGGCTTCTCGAACAGGATGGCCGGGCCTTGCGCGCGCAGCACGCGGTCGCAGATTTCGGTCATTTCGAGGTGAGGGTCCACTTCGGCGCTGATGCGTTTGAGCTCGCCCTGCTGTTCCAGTTGCGCGATGAAGTCGCGCAGATCATGGTATTTCATTGGGCGGTGCTTTCGAATGGAGGAAGTTGCTGCAAGAGCGCTATAAGCTCTGGAATGTCGCGGCTTGCAGCAAACCAGATTTCATTCACATCCACGGTGTCGTAGGCATGAATCAGAATGTCGCGCATACCTGCCATCTTTCGCCAAGGAATGCCGGGATGGATGGTTTTGAATTCCGGAGAAACCCGTTTCGTTGCCTCGCCGACAATTTCGAACTGGCGAATCACGGCAGACTGTGTTTTCAGATCGCGGTGAAATGTGTCCCGATCAATACCATCGAGAAAAGACAGTATAAGTTCGGATGCTTTCAGGATGTCATCCAGGTGGGCGACATCACGCTGCGGCATGGATGACCTCGGCCGATTCCAGAATGGCACGCCGACGAATTTGATTACGGCTTTGCTCGACAGCATTGCGGGTCAGCAAATCCACCTTGCGCCCCAGCATGGCGGCCAGTTCGTCGCGCATTTCCACATGATCGAACAGGCTCCAGCTTGCATCGGGCAAAAAAGTTACCAGCACGTCAATGTCACTGTCGGGGCGGAAATCATCGCGCAGCACCGAGCCGAACAGGGCGAATTCGGCGATTTTCCACTGGCGGCAGAAGCGGGAAAGCTGATCCTGAGGCAGGGAGATTTTCGGCTGGGACATATGGATTTCCTGATTGGCTAAGGGAAATATTCTACGCCGGATTCACTTCCTTGCCCTCGTTGAGGTTCAGCCAGCCCTTGACGATGCGGTAGATCACCCAGACGGCATCGGCCGCCAGGATTAACCAGCCGATGACGAGAATGAAGGTGAGGACGCCGATCACGCCCCACAGCAGGCCGAACCAGAAGGTGCGGATCTGCCAGCGGAAATGCGATTCCAGCCAGGTGCCCTTGACGTCGTCGATCTTCACGTAATTGATCACGATGGCGACGATGCTGGTTATGCCGATAATAAAGGACGCTGCCTGCAGGGCATGGACCACGGTGGTGAGAGTTTTCAGGGAATCCTGATCGGTGGGGCTTTGAAGTTCGCTCATGGCGTTTCCTGAAGGAAGGGAGTGATTTAACCCGAATTATTGCATCAAGCGCACGACCGTTGGCCGGTTTTTTGCTTTTGGGGTCCGCCGCCGGTTCCCCGCGGGACGCGCGACAGGCTCTTAGCCCAGGCAGGCCCTACGTGCGCGGTCGAGCAGGGTTTTCGTTTCGTCCCCGTCTTCGGGGTAGCGGCTGATGCCGATGCCGGCAGTGATCCGGCAGGGATGCCCCGCGAGGATGAATGGCGTGCGGAATTGCTCCAGCAATTGTGCGGCGACGCGCTCTGCATCCTGACTGTTTTCGAGGATGGGCAGAATGACGGCGAATTCGTCTCCGCCCAGGCGGGCTAGGGTATCCGAACCCCGTATCCCTTTTTTCAGGCGGCTGGCCACTTCATGCAGCAAGGCGTCGCCGCAGCGCTGGCCGTAACCGTCGTTGACCGTCTCGATGCCGTCGAGGCCGATGAAGATGAGCGCAAATTTCCGGTTCTGCCGCCGGTTTTCAGCGAGAACCTGTTCGAGGCGCTGGAAAAACAACTCCCGGTTGGGGAGTGCCGTCAGGAGGTCGTAGCGGGCAGCTCGGGCGGGCGGTTCTTCCCGGGTCTCGTGGCCGGCCCCGTTTCGCCTGTCAGCCACGAAGCGGGATGCTTTACTGCCCTCGTCCCTGGCCTCACCCTCTTGCTCCATCGCCGATCCCCCCGCGTTTTTTCCTTGGGGCGCAATCAGCCCTGGAATCGGCCGTGTCCAGGCCGACAGGAGTAAAGACGCGGGAGAAGCTGGATTTATTCCATTGCATTGCGCCGGAATGGTCCGTTGGACGGATTCGGGGGCAGGGCAGCCGCCCCGGTTTCAGCGGGTACGGAACGCCATGTGGCAGGCCACGCAGCTCGCGGTGACCTGCTGCAGTGCGGCCAGGGCCTTGGTCTTGTCGCCTGTCTTCGCCACCTTGGCGAATTCGCTGGCGGCGCCGTGCATGTTCCAGCCCATCTGGCGCATGGTGTCGGGCATGAAGCGGCCCGGACCCTGGCCGCGCGCCATGGGGGCGTTTCTGCCCATGGCGCTTTGGCCGATGCGTTTTTCGGCGGTTTCCGCGGCAGCCTCGAATTTGTTTTCCGCCAGGTCGCCGATGATCTCGTTGAGCGCCGCCATGTGGTCGAGCATGTCGGCGCGCATCACGCTGCGCGGCACGTCCGGCATGTTCACCAGCATGCGTGCGTCCGGCAGCGGTGCGGGCTGCTGCGCCTGGGCAAGTGCGGCGGGAAGTAGCAGGGAAAGGACCAACAGAATGTTTCGCATGACGACTCCTAATCAGGTTGGGAATTCAGGCTGGCGAGGGACTGGCGCAATACGCTCACGGCGGATTTGAGGAACAGTGCTGCAATGATGCCACCTACGACGATGTCCGGCCAGCGCGATTGGCTGTAGATCACCGCGACGCCGGCGAGGATCACGCCGACATTGGCGAACAGGTCGTTGCGCGAGCACAGCCATACCGAGCTCATGTTGAGGTTGTCGGCGCGGTGGCGGTAGAGCAGCAGGAAACAGCCGGTGTTGGCGGCGAGGGCCAGCAGGCCGATCAGGCCGATAGCTTCGCCCTGCGGCAGGATGGGGTGCAGGGTCTTGTGGATCGCTTCCGCCGCGACGCCGAGGCCGAAGGCCAGCATGATCAGGCCTTTGAGCAAGGCGGCGCGCGCCTGCCAGCTTTCGTCCCGGGTCAGCACGTAGAGGCTGAAGCCATACACCAGCGCATCCCCCAGCATGTCGGAAGCGTCCGCCAGCAGGGAAGTGGAGTGGGCGGCCATGCCGGCAAAGGTTTCCACCAGGAACATGACGGCATTGACCGCCAGCACGATTTTCAGCACGCGGCCGTGGTCGGCGCGCATGGCGGCGAGAGTGCAAGATTTGTTTTCGCAGCAGCCGGCCATTGCGGTTTCTCAGAACAGGTGTTTGACGGCGTACAGGGTACTCTGCCAGTAGTTTAGCAGGATGCCGCCGAATACCGCCGCGCCGAACCAGTTGTTGTGGATGAAGGCCTTGAAGCATTTGTCCCGTTCGCGCCTGCGGATCAGGCTGTAATGGTAGACCGCGATGCCCAGCGCCACGGCGAGGCCGGCGTAATAGAACAGCCCCAGCCGGAACCACCCGCCAATCCCGGCGAGAATGGCCAGGGTGATGCCGTAGCACACCATTACCGCCAGCACGTCATATCGGCCGAAGGTGATGGCGGAAGTCTTGATGCCGATCTTGAGGTCGTCCTCGCGGTCCACCATGGCGTATTCGGTGTCGTAGGCGATGGCCCAGAAAATGTTGGCCAGCAGCATGAGCCACGCCATGGCCGGCACGTGCCCGGTTTGCGCGGCGAAGCTCATGGGAATGCCGAAGCCGAAAGCGATGCCGAGATAGGCCTGAGGAATGGCGAAAAAGCGCTTGGTGAAGGGGTAGCTGGCGGCCAGGAACAGCGCGCCGAAGGAGAGCAGGATGGTGAGCTTGTTGAAGCGCAGGATGAGCAGGAACGCGCACACGGACAGCGCCGCGAACAGCGCCAGCGCCTCCTTTTTGCTCACCAGACCGGCGGCCATGGGGCGGTTCCGCGTGCGCTCCACGTGCGGGTCGAAATCGCGGTCGGCATAGTCGTTGATGACGCATCCGGCGGAGCGCATCAGCACCGTGCCGAGCATGAAAATCCACACGATCATCCAGTTGGGCAGGCCGCCGGATGAAATCCACAGCGCCCACAGCGTCGGCCAAGCCAGCAGCAAGATGCCGATGGGCTTGTCGAGCCGCATCAGTTTTTCGTAAAGGTCGAATCTTTCCTTCAGTTTCAATTCGCTAACTCCAGGATGCCGGGGAGGAAGACTTCCGTGACCAGGATCGGCTGGCGCCGCAGCGTGAACACCGAGCGCCGCGCCCACAGATACGCCGGCGGTTCGGGCAGGATGCGGCAGGCGCGCCGATAGAGCTCGTGGCGGCGGCTGAGTTTCTTGAATTGCAGCGGCGAGCGCTTTACCTGCGGATCGGCGAACAGGGCCGCGCCGAGCGGCTTGTTGCCGAGACTGCTCAGGCTGCGCCACGGCCCGCGCAAGCCCGCACGGGGAATCACGCTGTGGGCGAAAACGACCGGCGTGTCGCCGCAGTACAGAAGCACTTCGCGCAACAATGCGAGCTCGCGCGGATTCAGGTTCACATAAGCGGCTTCGTCGCGCCCGGACTTGGCCCTGGTGAGGCGCAAGCCGCGCACGCTGAAGGCGCCGCAGCGCGTCTGGATGCGGTGCGTGAGCGAGCCCCGGTCGGTCAGCCACGCGCGATACAGGCAGGGCGCGGCGGGCGGGCGGGGGTGCCACAACATGGGCAGGTGACGCATGGGGTGAGCGGTCCGTCTCGGTTCTTGGTCAAGCGGGGATTCTAGCAGTATTCGGGGAAGCGCTGACCAAGGACCTTACGCCGTTTCCTGCTCCAGAACGAAGCTTGCTCCGGCATCCTGGCCCAGCACCTTGACCAGGTAGGGCAGGACGTCCGCGAGCGTCTTGTGCAGCGTCCACGGCGGGTTGACGACGAACATGCCGCTGCCGTGCATGCCGAAACCGTCCGAACTCGGCGCGTGGACCGTCAGGGATACGTTGAGCCAGCTTTTCACCGGCAGGCGCTTGAGTTTTTCCGGCAGTTGCCGCGCCTCGGCCCTGGCCAGTTGCGGATACCACACCGCATATGTGCCGGTGGCAAAGCGCGTCAGGCCATCCTTGAGCGCGGCGACCACGTGCTGGTAGTCTTCGCGCATTTCGTAGGACGGGTCGATCAGCACCAGGGCGCGGCGCGGCGGCGGCGGGAGCAAGGCCTTGAGTGCGTCGAAACCGTCGGCGGTGGTGATGGTCACGCGCCGCGCGTGATCGGCGAAATTGTCCTGCAGGATGCGGCTGTCGCTGCTGTGCAGCTCGAACAGGCGCAGACGGTCCTGCGGGCGCGTGGTCTGCAGCGCCAGCCAGGGCGAGCCGGGGTAAAAGCGCAGCGCGCCGTCCGGGTTGATTGCGCGCACCAGGTCCACATACTCGGCCAGCGGCGCAGGCAAGTCCTTGCGCGCCCACAGCCTGCCGATGCCGCTGTCGAACTCCTTCAGCTGCGTCGCATAACCGGTGTCCAGCGCATAAAGTCCGGCCCCGGCATGGGTGTCGATGACCCAGAACGGCTTGTCCTTCTGGCCAAGGTAGCGGTCGAGTTGCACCAGGACGAGGTGTTTCAGCACGTCGGCGTGGTTGCCGGCATGGAAGGCGTGGCGGTAGCTCAGCATGATGGGGGTCCAGGTAACAGGATAGAAATTGTAAGTGAGATGACGGCACTATAAACGCGCCCCGGATGGGGCTGGTCAGCCCGGGATCACAACACCTCGGCGCAAAATACGGCAGGCGTGACGATCCGGGTGCGTTCGATATGCCCACGTTGCAGCAAGCCAGCCCGGCGGTCGCCGGTCACCAGGTAGTCCACATCGCCAGCCCGCGCCATGGCCAGCAGAAACGCATCGTCGGGATCATCGGCTTCATCCGCCATGGTCAAATGGTCCAGAACCACGGCGCGTTGCAAATTGTTGATCATTGCGCCAACCTTGACTGGCTGCAGAATGGCCTGAAACTTGGGGTAGCGGCTGGCTCGGCGAATCTCGTCGAGCTGCATCCGCGATGTCACCACCACGAAGCGCGCGGAACGCCAGGCGCGATAGATTGCATCGGGATGCCCATGCGGCGAGATCAGTGCGCTGAACAGGATGTTGGTGTCCAGGACAACCCGCATCAGTGCTGATGCGCCCACTGCAGGGCTTCATCGACCACGGAGGCCAGATCCGCCTCGCTCACGTTGACATTGGCGGCCTTGGCCTGTTCGGCCGTCAGCTCCAGGATGTGCGCCCGTACCGCCTCTTCGATAAAGCGCGACAAGTCGCCCTTTCTGCCGCCGCCCTGGCTGGCCAGAAACATGCGAAGGGATTGGTCGGTGTCGGCAGAGACGGCGACATTCCAGCGAATCGTATCCATGGCGTTCTCCGGTGATGGGTGTTTATGTGTTTATACACCGATAGGCGGGGCCGTGCAATGGTCCAAAAATCCTGAGCGCATACGCCGAAAACGAATCGATTTCGGCGCCATTTCTTCGACGCGCTACTTTGCGCTACGCTCCATTACGCTTGCCGCGACCTTGCTGTTCAACCAATCACGCAATATTCGCTGGACCGTGTGGCGAGCTTCATCCAGATGCATCGTTCTTTGTGGTGTTCCACCATTTATCTTGCCATGCCTTGAGTGGTCACCAGCCACTGATGCATTATTGGCCGAACCAGTGAAGGCATCATACTCGTCAGGAGTAGCCCATCCACGCTTTACTACCCATCCACGCTTGGGTTTGCCAGGTTGCTTCGCATCCTCTTCTATGACTTCGTAAATCCGGTACAAGTTGACCCAATCATGGTCAAGGCTAAACAGCCGCATCGCTTTTGCCGCGGCTATATCCTCCAATCCAAGCGATATAAATGGTGAAGGATCCGGGAGACTACTCCGTAGCGCAGGGAACACTCCATACATCTTGCCTATATTAGGCAGATGCTGCCGCTGTCCCATCTCGTCAACATAGGACAGGTGCGCGAGATCAAGGCGGGGTAGCGCTATGCCCTCAATACGAGCGGCGCCGTTGACGATGGCGAGAAGCTCATGAACCCGTTCTCAAGTTTTAGAAATAAGGTCGTTGTCCGCCAAGTCCAACTCCCACTTAACAACGCCCTTAGTTTCTAAGACAACTTTTTCATTCTCAATTGCAACAGCAATGTCTGTGAGACGTAAGGCTTCTCTTATTGAGTTAGCCTCTTCCGCTGGATTTTTAAGATATATAACGAGTTTCATCAGTATTATATTTTCCTAAACAAACGTAGGGCGCAATAACCAACGGGCATTGCGCCGCATGTTGTGAATCCGGCGCAATGCGCTGCGCTTATTGACGCCCTACGGAAGCTGCAACAGGTTTACGCCTTCAGAAACTCCTGCTGCTGTCCCAGCCACCGAGCCAGATGCCGTTCGGCAAATTCGGGAAACTCGGCGAGCATCTGCTCGGCGACGGCGCGCGCGGGATCGAGCAGCGCCTGATCGCGTTCCAGGTCGGCGAACCTGAGCATGGGCACGCCGCTCTGGCGCGCGCCGAGGAACTCGCCGGGGCCGCGTAGGGCCAGATCCTGGCGTGCGATTTCGAAGCCGTCGGTGTTTTCGTAAATTATCTTGAGGCGGGCGCGGGCGGTTTCCGACAGGGGCGTCTGGTACATCAGGATGCAGGTGCTTTGCGCCGCGCCGCGCCCCACGCGGCCGCGCAACTGGTGCAGTTGCGAAAGGCCAAAGCGTTCGGCGTGTTCGATCACCATCAGCGAGGCGTTGGGCACGTCCACGCCGACTTCGATCACCGTGGTGGCGACCAGCAGCTGGATGCCGCCGGCCTTGAACGCCGCCATGGTGGCGGCCTTGTCCGCTGCCTGCATGCGGCCGTGCACCAGGCCGATGGCGAGTATGGGGAAGGCCTGGCTCAGGCTTTCAAAAGTTTCGAGCGCGGTCTTGAGCTGCAGGGTTTCGGATTCTTCGATCAGCGGGCACACCCAGTAGGCCTGCCGGCCTTGCACGCAGGCGTCGCGCACGCGGCCGAACACTTCTTCGCGGCGGGCGCTGTCCACCAGCTTGGTGACGATGGGCGTGCGGCCGGGGGGCAGTTCGTCGATGACGGAAACGTCGAGGTCGGCGTAGTAGCTCATCGACAGGGTGCGCGGGATGGGCGTGGCGCTCATCATGAGCTGGTGCACCTCGCCACCCTTTTGCCGCAGCGCCAGGCGCTGGTGCACGCCGAAGCGGTGCTGCTCGTCGATGATGGAGAGCCCCAGGTTGCTGAACGTCACCTGTTCCTGGAACAGGGCGTGGGTGCCGATGGCGAGTTGTGCCGTGCCGCTGGCGACCTGTTCCAGCGCGGCTTTCTTGTCTTTCTTGCCGAGGCTGCCGGTGAGCCAGGCGACGGATATGCCGAGCGGCGCGAGCCAGGCGGCGAGCTTGAGGTAGTGCTGTTCGGCGAGGATCTCGGTCGGCGCCATGAGTGCCGCCTGGAAGCCGTTTTCGATCGCCTGGCAGGCCGCCAGTGCCGCGACGATGGTCTTGCCGCTGCCCACGTCGCCTTGCAGCAGGCGCTGCATGGGGTGGGGGCGGGCGAGGTCCGCGCTGATTTCGTGCGCTACCCGCTGCTGTGCGCCGGTCAGGGCGAAAGGCAGGCTCGCCAGCAGCGCGGCGCTCAGCGTCTTGCCGGGCGGCAGGGGCGGGGCGCCGCGCGCGTGGCGGCGCCGGTAATGCTCGCGCATGGATAGCTGCTGCGCCAGCAGTTCGTCGAAAATCAGGCGTTGCCAGGCGGGGTGGTTCCGTTCGTCCAGCGCAGCGGGTGCAACGTCGGGCGGCGGCTGGTGCAGCAGGCGCACGCTGTCCCCGAAATTCGCCAGCTTGAGACGGGCGCGGATGGCTGGTGGCAGGGTCTCGTCCAGCTCGCACTGCTGCAGCGCCTCGCCGACCAGCTTGCGCAGCGTGGCCTGCGACAGGCCCTGGGTGGTGGGATAAACCGGCGTGAGCGCTTCGGCGAGCGGTGTGTCTTCCTTCACTACGCGGCACTGGGGGTGGACCATTTCCGCGCCGAAAAAACCGTGGCGGATTTCCCCGGTGGCCCGGACGGTGAAGCCGGGCGTGAGGATTTTGACCTGGCTGGGGTAGAAGTGCAGGAAGCGCAACTGAAGCATGCCGCTGGCGTCGCGCATCTTGACGCTCAGCATTTTGCGCGGCTTGTAGGTGACGCTGGCGTGGGTGACGATGCCCTCGACCAGTACCGCCTGGTTCAGCGGGGCGTCGGCGATGGGGTAGAGATGCGTTTCGTCCTGGTAGCGCAGCGGCAGGTGCAGCAGCAGGTCGAACGGGCTGCGGATGCCCAGCTTGGCCAGCTTGTCACGGGTGGCCTTGCCGATTTTCTGGAACATTAGCCTAGGAACCGAAATTCAAGCCACAGAGAACACAGAGGGCACAGAGATGAAGTGGGTTTTGCATGGTTTTCTCTGTGAACTCTGTGTTCTCTGTGGCTGATATGTCTTTCCGGATCATGCCCCCAGGTACAGGACCGCGTCCATTTCCACCAGTGCGCCGCGCGGCAGTTCTTTCACGCCGACGGCGGCGCGGGCGGGGTAGGGCTGTTCGAAATACCTGGCCATGATTTCGTTCACCTTGGCGAAATGGCCCAGGTCGGTGAGGTAGACGTTGAGTTTGACCGTGGCGACGAGGCCGGCGCCGGCGACATTGGCGACCGCGCCGAGGTTGAGGAACACCTGGTTGATCTGGGCGTCGATGCCTTCAGCCATCTGCATGGATTGCGGGTCGAGGCCGATCTGGCCGGAGAGATAGACTGTGTCGCCGACGCGGATGCCTTGCGAATAGGTGCCGATGGCGGCGGGGGCGTTGGCGGTGCTCAATACTTGCTTGCTCATGGTTTTCCTTTAGATAGTTCTGCTCGGGTTAGCCCTTCATCCGGCTGATTCTCACCACTTCCGCGATCTGGCGCAGGCCGCGCATCACGCGCGCCAGGTGCATGCGGTTTTCCACCTGCAGGGTGAAATACATGGTGGTGTAGGCGCTGCCGTCTTCTTCTTCCATGCTCACGTTGTCGATGTTCGAATCGGCGTCGGCGATGGTTGCCGCCACCTTGGCCAGCACGCCGCGCTGGTTGGCGACTACCAGCTTGATGGAGACATCGAACAGCTTCCGGGTGTCGGGGTCCCATTCCACGTCCACCCATTTGTCCGGGTCGCTGCGGTAGTGGGCGATGGTCGGGCAGTCATGGGTGTGGATGATGAGACCCTTGCCCTTGTTGATGAAACCGAGGATAGGGTCGCCCGGGATGGGGCGGCAGCAGCTGGCGAACTGCACGGCCATGCCTTCGGTGCCGCGAATGGTGATCGCGCCCTGGGGGCGTTGTTCGGCGGAAGAGACATCACCCAGGGAAACCAGCTGGCGCGCCACGACGATGTTGAGGCGCTTGCCCAGGCCGATGTCGGCGAGGATTTCGTCCTTGGTTTTTCCGGCATTTTCGCGCAGCAGCTTTTCCCATGGGCCGGCGCCGATCGAGGCGGGATCGACCTTCAGCGCGCGCAACGCCTGTTCCAGCAGGCGGCCGCCGAGGGCCACCGATTCTTCGTAGTGCAGGGTCTTGAGGAAATGGCGGATGTGGGAACGCGCCTTGCCGGTGGCGACGTAGTTGAGCCATGCGGGATTGGGGTTGGCGTGGCTGGCGGTGATGATTTCCACGTGATCGCCGTTGTTCAGCTCGGTGCGCAGCGGGGCGTGCTCGTGGTTGATCTTGACCGCCACGGCGCGATTACCGACGTCGGTATGCACCGCGTAGGCGAAATCCACCGCCGTGGCGCCGCGCGGCAAGGCCATGATCTTGCCCTTGGGGGTGAAAACGTAAACTTCGTCGGGGAACAGGTCGACCTTGATGTGTTCCAGAAACTCGGCTGCGTCGCGGCTTTCATTCTGGATCTCCAGCAGGCTTTGCAGCCACTGGTGCGTTTTCTGCTGCATTTCGCTGATGCCGCTTTCGCCGCTCTTGTAAAGCCAGTGCGAGGCCACGCCGGCTTCGGCGATCTGGTGCATTTCCTGGCTGCGGATCTGGATTTCGATCGGCGTGCCGAACGGGCCGAACAGCGTGGTGTGCAGCGACTGGTAGCCGTTGGCCTTGGGGATGGCGATGTAGTCCTTGAACTTGCCCGGGATGGGCTTGTACAGCGAGTGCAGGGATCCGAGGGCAAGGTAGCAGTTCTGCACGTCCTTGACCGTGACGCGGAAGCCGTAAATGTCGAATACTTCGGAAAAGGCCAGGTTCTTTTCCTGCATCTTGCGGTAGATGCTGTAGAGATGCTTTTCGCGCCCGGTGACGGTAGCTTCGATGTGGCAGTTGGCCAGTTTGAGCTCGATGGCCTCCAGCACCTTGCTGACCACCTCGCGCCGGTTGCCGCGCGCCGCCTTGACGGCTTTGCTGAGCACCGTGTAGCGGTTGGGGTGGGCAAAGCGGAAAGCCAGGTCTTCCAGCTCGCGGTAAACGTTGTTGAGGCCCAGGCGATTGGCGATCGGGGCGTAGATTTCCAGAGTTTCGTGGGAGATGCGCTGCTGTTTCGCCGCCTGCATGGATTCCAGCGTGCGCATGTTGTGCAGGCGATCGGCGAGCTTGATGATGATCACCCGCACGTCGCGCGCCATGGCGAGCAGCATCTTGCGGAAGTTTTCCGCCTGGGCATGCGCCTCGGACTGGAACTCGATCTTGTCCAGCTTGGAGACGCCATCCACCAGGTCGGCCACCTGTTTGCCGAATTTTTCGCTGATTTCCTGGCTGGTGGTGGGCGTGTCCTCGACCACGTCGTGCAACAGCGCGGCCATGATGGCCTGGGCGTCCAGGCGCCATTCCGCCAGGATGGTGGCGACCGCTAGGGGGTGGGAAATATAGGCTTCGCCGCTCTTGCGCATTTGCCCGTGGTGGGCGGTTTCGGCGACGCGAAAAGCTTCCTCGACCTGGACGATGTCCTCGGGCTTGAGGTAGCTCGAAAGGGTGTCGGTAAGCTGGGTAGTGTTGGGCATGGGGGTTAGGGGTGAGAGGTGAGGGGTGAGGCGTTAGAAATCATTGCCATGTTTTTCGCCTCGCCCCTCACCCCTAACGCCGCACGGAATTACGCCTGTCCGCGGTTAAGTATTTCCTTGCCTACCTTGCCGTGGGCGATTTCGCGCAGGGCGATCACGGTTGGCTTGTCGCGGTTCGGCTCCACCAGCGGGGTGGCGCCATTTGCCAGTTGCCGTGCCCGGTAGGTGGCGGCGAGCGCCAGTTCGAAGCGGTTGTCGAAGTATTTCATGCAATCGTCTACGGTAATGCGTGCCATGGTATTGATCCTTGTGAGCTTGAATATTTATGTCAGTGAGGCGATCAGGTCGCTGTGCCGGTCGAGCTGTGCATCGATCTGCAGGCGCTGTGCCCGCACCACCGCCAGCAGGTCCTGCAAGGCCGTGGCGAAATCGTCGTTAATAATAACATAATCGAATTCGCCCACATGGCCGCAATCCTCGCGCGCGGCAGCGACGCGGCGCTGGATCACTTCTTCCGCATCCTGTCCGCGTCCCGTCAGGCGCTGACGCAGGGCTTCGACGGAGGGCGGCAGGATGAACACGCTGATCGCCTCGGGCATCAGTTTGCGCACCTGCGCTGCGCCCTGCCAGTCGATTTCCAGCAGGATGTCCTGGCCGGTTTTGCGGCTGGCTTCGATCCAGGGCTGCGAGGTGCCGTAAAAATTGCCATAGACTTCGGCGCTTTCAAGGAAGTCGCCGCGCTCCAGCATTTGCGTGAAAGTTTCGCGGCTGACGAAATGATAATGCTGGCCGTTCACCTCGCCCGGGCGCGGCGCGCGCGTGGTGTAGGAGATGGAAAGCTGAATGCCCGCGTCGGCGGCCAGCAGTTCCTTTACCAGGCTGGTTTTCCCCGCTCCGGACGGGGCGGCGACAATAAACAGGTTTCCGGTGGGCATGATGTATTCGGTTCCAGGCTTGATTTTAAATTCAGGTGCAACGATACCAGAAATGCTTTTAGGCGGCATGCGGACGGGCGCCAGCCAGATACTTAAAGCAGCTTGCCGGGGCGGAACAACATGCTATTCCGGCGGCATCGAGTCGGAAATAATAAAGGATGTTTTGCCGTGCTGATGTCGCAGGTATGAGTCACTGATGGATTAGTTGGCCGAGTTCCCATAAAATGGACGGCATTGTCCATTTGATGATGTTTCGATTCGAACCTGAGGGATTTCATGACAACGAACAGATTGCTTGCCGGCGCGCTGGCCGGATTTATTGTCGCAGGCATGGGTGCTGCGGTGGCGGCAGAAACCAAGCCCGCGGCAAAAATTACGCTTGAGGCGCGACTCGGCGCCTTGGCGCAGGATCCCAAGGCAATGGAAACGGCGATCAAGGCAGGCAAAAAAGTGGCTTCGTTCTGCTTCAACTGTCATGGCAATAGCGGCAACAGCGCTCGGCCCGATGTGCCCAATCTGGCGGGTCAGCATCCGGCCTATTTGCTGGAGCAGATGAAAAAATTCAGCGATGGCCGGCGGCGTAACGTATTCATGGAGGGCATGATCAAGGCCATGAGCGACGAGGAAAAGGTGAGCGCCGTGGCCTATTTCGCTAGCCAGGAGGTCACCCCCCATGCCATTTCCAACCCGGCGCTGGCCAGCCGCGGAAAAGACCTGTTTTACAAGATTTGCTGGCGCTGCCACGGTAACGACGGGCGCGGCAACGAGAAGATCGCACGCATCGCCGGCCAGCAGCCTGAATACCTGACGCTGACCCTGAAGCGCTATCGCGACCGCACCGGCGAACGCATTGACCCTTTCATGGCGGCCAATACCGAAAACCTTACCGATGCCGACATCAACTCGCTGGTGGTGTTCGTTTCCGGCATGAAATGATTTCCAGGAGGGGGCGGCAGATCGAGTCGTCCTCGACGAGGGCATGCTGAAGGAAGTGAAGCATGTCCCGATGAAGAATACATCGGGTCAGTAAGACTATCCCGCATCTTGCGGGTGGTGTGTCGCCAAGAAGCTTTCCCGTTGCGGGAGGAATCCTGAAAGTGAACGGCTACTGGCGAACTTTTATGATCGCCGTGCCGATTTCGTACCCCTTGTTCTCGTCCAGGTGGACGCAGCGTCGCACCTGAACCAGTGCCTTGAATGGCTTGAGCGTCGAACCGCGCGGCGATTGCAGCTGAATTTCCATCATTTCACCGAAGCGCGGCACGTAGTGGGCGGTAAATGCCAATCCGTCCACGCTGAGATCCTTGCTCATGGCGTAGAACGTTTCGCCGCTGTCGCTCACTCTTACCTTGACATAGCACTCGAGCGGAACGCGCCGCGAGCAACGCATTTCGCCGCGCGGCTCGTTGATGCGCTGGCCGCCATTGATGAGGCGGAGGTGGACATGGTGATTGCGGTTGGGCTCGGAACGGTTCTGTTGCTGGTACGCTTTGGCAAAGGGCATGGCTGATTCCTCCGTTGTTCTCGTCCTGGCACAGGAAAATCACTAAATCTAATTGGTGCTCTGCGGATTATATCAACATGTTGTGGTTTTGTGTGAACTCTAACCACAATGCGCAGGACGTGCGCATGAAGTCGAGCCGGAGCGGCTCGACGGGCAAACAACAGGAGAATCAGAGCGTGCTGACGGCCTTACGCCAGCAGGCGGGTGCGGATCTGGCCGAACAAACGGGCGGGCAGCAAGGAGCGGAAATCCATCGGCGGCAGCTCCATGCCGTCCAGGGTGTTCTTCGCCAGCAGCCCCAGTTCGGTGTCGCCCTCCATGACCAGGCGGCGGCAGAAAAACAGGGTGTCCGGATCTTCCTTGCGCAACGCGAGCAGGATGAAATCCTGAGCGCTGGCACGGATAGTGAGGTCTGGCTGGGCAACGGCCTGGCGGGCCGCCAGGCCATTCGCGGTGAGCGTGAAGTGGAATGCGATGCCGGCGTCGCTGACGTGGATGCACACCTGCTTGCCGTGGAGAGGGCTCCAGACATCGCCGCGCAGCTTGTCTTTCAGGGCAAGGTTGAGCGCCCGCGTGAAAATCAGGGAATGGGGATATTGCGGCAGCAGGGAGAAGAGGGTACTGACGGCTGGCGGGATGAAGAACGGTTTCATGCTGGGCCTCTCAAGCAGTGGCTAAATGGTCGTTGTGAATGAAATCCAGCCCGGGTTTGCCGTGCCAGTAGCCGTTGCACGGCGCTTCCGGCATCAGTTTCTCCATTTGCATCAGGGCCAGTGCCGGCGACATGCGCTGCTCCATGCATTCGCGGAACAACTGGAGAATTTTTCCGCTATGGTAGGCCTGCGGGCTGACCCGCAACACGTCCACGCCGGTTTCCTGCAGGGCGTGCAGTTCGCCGATCAGGTTGTACGGCCGTGCCGACTGGGTCTGGATGCCGTTGAGCGTCAGGAAAGGCTGGCCTTCGCGCGTCTTCAGGGAAAGGCCGTTGCTGTAGTCGAGACAGCGGAACTGGCAGTCGTCTTTCTGCAGATTATGGTGGCGCGCGGTGAAGCAGCGCGCGGAGTAGGCTAGCGGCAGTCGTCCGTAAGCGAACACTTCCGTTTCCAGCCCGCTGCGGCGGCTTTGTTGAATCGGTAACAGCGCGTCGCGCGACATTTCCACCGGCATTACCCAGCGCGTCGCCCCCAGTTCTGCAAGCAGGTCGAGCGTCTGCGGACTGTAGATGTTGAGCGTCGGGCCGGCGACGAACGGCACCTTGTTCGCCAGCAGGCGCACCGCGCCCATGTCGTTGGCCTCGACTCGAAATTTGTCGTTGCCGCTGATCCTGCGCAGGGTTTTGAGGTCCGATTCCGATTCGATCAGGGTCTGTGTCGAGAGCACCACTTCCTTGCCTGCGGCGGCGAGCTGCTCCGCCACGTCGAGGTAATCCTGCAGGCGCATGAGGTGGCGGCGCGAGCAAACCGTCTCTCCGAGGTAGACGATGTCTACCGGGGAGGCGGCGATTTCTTCGTAGAACTTGAGCTGGGCGTCACGATCCCAGTAGTAGAGGTTGGGTCCAAGCGCTAGTTTCATATGTTCATTTCCATGGCCGGTAGTAGGCGCCAAGGGTTTGCTGCTGGCCTTCCGAGAGTTTGCCCAGTTCCGCCATCCATGCCGGTTTGACGGTGAAGCCAGCGCCTTCGCGATGACAAGCGTCGATCGCCTGGCGCCAGACTTTGGTGACCTGGGCCACGTAAGCGGGACTGCGCTGGCGTCCCTCGATCTTGATGGCGGAAATGCCCATGCCTATCAGTTCCGGCAGCAGTTCCAGGGTGTTGAGGCTGGTGGGTTCCTCGATCGCGTAATAGGTTTCCCCCGCGACTTCGAACCTGCCTTTGCACAGGGTAGGGTAACCGGTGTTTTCCTTGGCGTCGTAGCGGTCGATCAGGATGCCGTTCAAGCGCGATTCCAGCCCTTGCGCGGTCTGTTGCCAGCGCACCGCCTTGGGGGGCGAGCACACGCCGCAGGTGTTGGGAGATTCGCCGGTGGCGTAGGAAGACAGGGCACAGCGCCCTTCCACCATGACGCACAGTCCGCCGAAGCCGAACAGCTCGATTTCCACCGGGGTGTTGGCCATCAGTTGCTCGACTTGCGCCAGAGCCAGTACGCGCGGCACCACCGCGCGCCGGATGCCGAACTGTTCGTGGTAGAAATTGATGGCTTCGTAATTGGTTGCCGACCCTTGCACCGAAAGGTGCAGGCGCAAATCGGGATGGGTTTTCGCGGCGTATTGCATCAGGCCGGGGTCGGCCAGGATGACCGCGTCCATGCCCAGGTCGGCGGCGTTGTCGATGGCACTGGTCCAGCGCTGCCAGCCGCTGGCCTGGGGGTAGGTGTTCAAGGCCAGCAGCACCTTGCGGCCCTTGGCGTGGGCATAGCGCACGCCTTCCTTGGCGTTGGCCAGGTCGAAATTGAGGCCGGTGAAGTTGCGCGCGTTGGTGTCGTCGCGGAAGCCCATGTAGACGCAGTCCGCACCGTTGTCCACAGCGGTTTTCAAGGCCGGCAGGCTGCCCGCGGGGCAGACCAGTTCGATTTTAGGCGGCATCGAGAATTCTCTCCTTTTGCATGGGCATGTCGGCGAACTGGCCTTGGCGGTGGCCGCGCCGCGCCAGTTCGCGCTCGATGCCGTTGAGCACGTTCCATTTCTGTGAACACCACTCCGGTGCCAGCAGGATGTCTTTCTCTGCCGTGCCGGTGACGCGATGGTAAATGATATGTTCCGGCGTGCGCTCGATCAGGTCGCAGGCGTGCCGGATGTAGGCTTCCAGCGTCAGCGGCCGGAATTCTCCGCGCCGCCATTGCTGGGCGAGAACAGTGTGCTTGACCACATGCAGCGGGTGCAGCTTGAGCCCGTCCACGCCGATCTCCAGCACGCTGTCGAGGCTGGCGTGGAAATGGGATTCATCTTCTCCCGGCAACCCGAGAATCAGGTGGGCGCACACCGGGATGCCGCGCCGGCGTGCCGCGATCGCCACGTCGCGGTATTCCTTCAGGCCGTGTCCGCGGTTGACGCGTCGCAGCGTCTCGTCGAAAGCCGATTGCAGGCCCAGTTCCAGCCACACGATGCGGCCCTCGTCGCGATAACGGGCGAGCAGGTCGAGCACTTCGCTCGAGACGCAATCCGGCCGCGTGCCGACCGAGAGTCCGACGATGTCGCGCCGGCTCATGGCCTGACGGTAGAGCGAGTCGAGTTCCACGACGTCGGCGTAGGTGTTGGTATAGGCCTGGAAGTAAGCGAGGAATTTTTTGGCCCGGGTGCGCTTGGCGATGGCGTTTCTGCCGCTGTCGAGCTGTGCTTCCAGGGCTTGTGGCTGCCGTCCGTTGGGGTTGAACGAGCGGTTATTGCAGAAGGTGCAGCCGCCGATGCCTTTCGAGCCGTCGCGGTTGGGGCAGGTGAAACCCGCATCCAGGGCGATCTTGTGCACCCGCTCGCCGTGCCGTGCGAGCAGGTGTTGGCCGAAAGTGTGAATGTAGTCGGATAGCGCCATATTTCAGGACAAGGAGACTAGCATATCCTGTTAGATGGCTCAACCGTATTGCGGGTGTGGGCTTTGCGTGAACGGACACGGTAGCGCGACAGAACGACAGGCTTGAAAATGAATATTTCTGGAAATATGGACATGCGGGATTCTTGTCCAATGGTTAAACTAAACCAAAATTCAGATGGTCATATGATGCACTGACAGTAGGCGTAGCTGGTTCGCACGTACCAATCGAGACCGGCGCTATTTTTGAATCAATTGGAAAGGAAAATCATGAATAAAATAAAGCTTGTCGGCGCGCTTCTCGTGTTGGCTGCAGCACTTGGCGGCTGTGCTTCGAGCATGTCGGGTGGGGCTTACTCCCGCTCGCAGGCACGCCAGACGCAGGAGGTGCAAATGGGTGTGGTAGAGAGCGTACGTCAGGTGCAACTCGAAGGTACCAAGACGCCGGTGGGTACCGTTGCGGGTGCGGCAGTGGGCGGGATTGCCGGCAGTAACATCGGCGGCGGTAAGGGTAGCACCGTCGCAGCCATCATCGGTGCGGTGGCGGGCGGGCTTGCCGGCTCTGCCATCGAAGAGGGGGTGACAAAAAAACCGGGCCTGGAAATCACCGTCACGCTGGATAGCGGCAGGATGATCGCCGTGACGCAGGAAGCGGATGAACAGTTCCATCCAGGAGAAAGGGTGCGCATTTTGACGGGCGGCGGTGTGACGCGCGTGACGCACTAAGCCAGCGCCTCCTTAATTTCGCGCAGACGGCGCGCCCTTTTCTATTGCGGATGAACTGGAGGTGCGACGACGGATGGGCGTGCTGTCAGTGCTTTGAGGATATTTGTCTGATCGGCTGGTTGGCGAAGCCGTCATGGATAAAAAAACGGCGGCCAAGGCCGCCGTTTTGCTGTCAAATAATCCGACAGGTTAGGCTTTTGCTTTGCGACGACGCGCAACACCCAGACCGGCCAGACCGATGCCGAGCAGCGCCAGCGAGGCAGGTTCAGGCACGTCGTTGGTAATGACTTGACCATTGCGAACCTGGAAGTTGTATTGACCCAATGTATTGGAATTAAGCGAGTTATGTATCAGGCCAGTCGTGAGGTTGCTGTCGAGCAGGCCACCGTTTACTGCAGAGCCGGCCAATTCCTGAGATGCGCTAACGCCATTAGACCAGCCGGCACGGGCGGAACTACCCCCGAAACCACCTACGCCACCGCTGGCGCTGCCCGTTTCCCACAGGATCTGGTCGTAATTGAACTGGAAGTCAAAGTTGCCGGCTCCTGTGTCGGAGCGGTCGGAGACAATGAGCTGAAAGCTGTTGAGCAAGTTTGATTGGCTGTTGTAGTAGCCAACGTTAATCCAGTTGACTCCGAATGCGCTGTGGCCATCCAAGGTAGATTGACCATACTGAACCAGGCTGCTAGCGGCACCTCGCGTGTCCACGTCTGCAAAGAAGGGCGCCAGCATGGGTGTGCTGGTGGACAGGAGGCTGAACGGTGTATAGGTTCCAAGCGGACCGTTGAAGGTTACATTGCCATTGTTATTGACGTACAGGGTGCTGTAATTGACGCCAAAGAAGTTGATGCCGAAACCCATGTTGACCTGACCGGTTGAGCCGTCATCATTGGCTGCGAGGGTATTCGTCGTAAATAACGATGCGTCGTGGATGGCTGCGGCATTGGCATCGACGGAAGTTACTGCGAGCGAGCCTGCGGTTACTAGCGCAGCGACCAAGCTCAACAAGCGAAAATGAATATTCATGTTGATACTCCTTTTGTGATTTTTAGAAAACTAGGTCAGATACGTTTGCTGTACTCCCTAGACTGCTCTCGTACTGCCGTTGGCATGAAGCAATAAGCACCAACTATGCCAGCACCAACTCATGGATTTAATGATGTTTAATTACAGTAAGTTAATAATCTATTTCATTGGCTTGAAATGCTCGTCTTGAAAGACGTTCATTCGAGACTGTAAAAAATTCCGACACTCAAAATGGGGCGCTTCCATCTGTGCGCTCACGTAACGGCAGGACGCTGTTGGATATCGAGAGTTGCGCCTGAGTCACTATCAAAAGTTGATTTTTATCGGGATAAAAATATCTCCTAATCCGTTGACATCAACACAACATGGCGTATATTTGATGAAAAATATCACAACATATTGTGTTTGCATTCATCGAGGAGGGGCCATGGATTTGCCGCAGGAAGGGGAGCAGAGATTGTTGAGTTTGCCGCGCGCCGTCATCAAGCGCGACGGTTCGGTGGCGGTATTCGACGGCGACAAGATCCGCTCGGCCATCGCGCGTGCCGGCAGCGTCAGCGGCGATTTCGATGGCAGCGAGGCGGAACTGCTGTCCGCCCAGGTGGCCAAGGTTTTGATTCACAAGTTCCGCAACCAGCCGCCCAGCATCGAGAACATCCAGGACGTGGTCGAGCAGGTGCTGATTTCCGCCAACCACCTCAAAACCGCCCGCGCCTACATCGTTTACCGCGAGCAGCACGCCAAGCTGCGCCAGGACCGCAAGACGGTGGTAGATGTAGGCAGCTCGATCAACGAATACCTCGAGCAACTGGACTGGCGCGTCAACGCCAACGCCAACCAGGGCTATTCCCTGGGCGGGTTGATCCTCAACGTCTCGGGTAAGGTGGTGGCGAACTACTGGCTCAACCATGTTTACCCCCCGGAAGTCGGCGTGGCGCACCGCGAGGGCGACATCCACGTGCACGATCTCGACATGCTGGCGGGCTACTGCGCCGGCTGGTCGCTGCGTACCCTGCTCACCGAGGGCCTCAACGGTGTGCCGGGCAAGGTCGAAGCGGGGCCGCCCAAGCACATGTCGTCAGCCGTGGGACAGATCGTCAACTTCCTCGGCACGCTGCAGAACGAGTGGGCCGGGGCGCAGGCGTTCAGCTCCTTCGATACCTACATGGCGCCTTATATCCGCAAGGACAACCTGCCTTATACGCAGGTCAAGCAGTACATCCAGGAGCTGATCTACAACCTCAACGTGCCGTCGCGCTGGGGTACGCAGACGCCGTTCACCAACCTGACCTTCGACTGGACCTGTCCGGACGATTTGAAAGACCAGGTGCCGATCATCGGCGGCAAGGAAGTGTCGTTTACCTACGGCGAATTGCAGGTCGAAATGGACATGATCAACCGTGCCTATATCGAGGTCATGACCACCGGCGACGCCAAGGGCCGCGTGTTCACCTTCCCCATCCCGACTTACAACATGACGCCGGATTTTCCCTGGGAATCTGAGAACGCCACCTTGCTGTTCGAGATGACGGCGAAGTACGGTCTGCCGTATTTCCAGAACTTCATCAATTCCGAGCTCAAGCCCAACATGATCCGCTCCATGTGCTGCCGCCTGCAGCTCGACCTGCGCGAGTTGCTCAAGCGCGGCAACGGCCTGTTCGGCAGCGCGGAGCAAACCGGCTCTGTTGGCGTGGTCACCATCAACTGCGCGCGTCTCGGTTTTCTTTACAAGGGCAACGAGGCCGGCCTGCTGGCGCGCCTCGACGAACTGCTGGAGATCGGCAAGAACAGCCTGGAAATCAAGCGCAAGACCATCCAGCGCCACATGGACGCGGGCCTGTTCCCCTACACCAAGCGCTATCTCGGCACGCTGCGCAACCACTTCTCCACACTGGGGGTGAACGGCATCAACGAGATGATCCGCAATTTCACCGGCGACGAACATGACATCACCAGCGAGTTCGGCCACGCGTTCGCGGTACGGCTGCTCGACCACGTGCGCGCCCGGATGCTGGCTTTCCAGGACGAAACCGGCCACATGTACAACCTCGAAGCCACGCCGGCGGAAGGCACCACCTATCGCTTCGCCAGGGAAGACCGCAAGCGCTTCCCCGACATTCTGCAGGCAGGCACGCGGGAAATGCCGTATTACACCAATTCCTCGCAGTTGCCGGTGGGCTTCACCGATGACCCGTTCGAGGCGCTGGAGCGGCAGGACGAACTGCAGAAGAAATACACCGGCGGCACCGTGCTCCATCTCTACATGACGGAACGCATTTCCAGCGCGGAAGCGTGCAAGAACCTGGTAAAGCGTTCGCTGGAGCGCTTCAGGCTGCCCTACATCACGATCACGCCGACCTTCTCGATTTGCCCGGTGCACGGCTATCTGGACGGGGAGCACAAGTTCTGTCCCAAGTGCGACGAGGACATCATCGCCAAGAAACGCAAACAAGCAGCCTAAAGGAGAACACCATGACCGACCTGTCCCAGCAAACCAACCTGCAAGCCGAAATCACCCTCAAGGACGAGGAACGCCAGCCGTGTGAGGTATGGACGCGCGTGATGGGCTACCACCGCCCGATGGCGTCCTTCAACGTGGGCAAAAAAGGTGAATTCTACGAGCGCCAGTATTTCTGCGAATCGCGCGCCAAGCTTGCCGCCTAGCCTGCAAGTGGGGGGGCTGACGCCCCTCACCACCACGGATTTCCCCGGCCTGCTCGCGGCGGTGGTGTTTTGCCAAGGCTGCCCGTGGCAGTGCGGCTATTGCCATAACCCGCATCTCATTCCCCGCGGCGGCGCGACGACGCAAGGCTGGGATGACGTGATGGCGTTCCTGCACCGGCGCCAGGGACTGCTCGACGCAGTGGTGTTCAGCGGCGGGGAACCCACGCTGCAGTCTGGGCTGGTTCAGGCCTGCCGCGAGGTGCGGGAGCTCGGCTTCAAGCTCGGCCTGCATACCGCCGGGCCGTACCCGGCGCGACTGGTGGAAATACTCCCCGAACTCGATTGGGTGGGCATGGATATCAAGGCGCCTTTTGCCGACTACGATCGCATCACCGGCGTGCCGGGCAGCGGGGAGCGGGCGCGGGAAAGTCTGATGCGGCTGCTCGACAGCGGCGTCGACTACGAAATCCGTACCACCGTGCACCCCGCTTTGCTAGGCGTCGCGCCACTCGTCGAGCTCGCCCGGGAGCTGGCCGCGCTGGGCGTGCGGCGCTATGTATTGCAGGAATTCCGCGCCCAGGGCTGCGCGGATTTGGGCCTGAACATGGCGCCTGGCCGGGATTTTTTGTGGGCGGACGTGCGCGATGCGCTTCAGCCCTTGTTTCAGCACTTCTCCATTCGAGGCGCTTGACCCTATAATCCGCATGATTCGTTTCATGGGATTTTAAGGAACCGCTTTGTCCACAGTAAAAATACCCGCCATCCTGGCAAACATTCCCCTGTTTCGGGAAATGTCGCCGGAAGAAATCGAACGCATCGCCGCGGGCACGCGCGAACTGCACCTAGCGCGCGGCGACGTGCTGTTCCAGCGCGGCGATCCTTCCACCGGTTTTTACGTGGTGATTCACGGTCAGGTCAAACTGGCGCTGACTTCACCGCAGGGCATCGAGAAAGTGGTGGAGCTGTTCGGTCCGGGCCAGAGCTTCGGCGAGGCGGTAATGTTCATGGGCAAGCCGTACCCGGTGTATGCCCAGACGCTGACCGATTCCCTGACACTGCACATCAGCAAGAACGTGGTTCTGGGCGGCATCGACAGCGATCCGGCTTTCTGCCGCAAGATGCTGGCGGGACTTTCCATCCGCCTGCACCGCCTGATCCATTACGTGGAATCGTTCTCCCTGCGCTCTTCCGCGCAACGGGTGATCGGCTACCTGTTGCAGGACCTCGAGGAAGTCCAGCAAGGACAGGATATCCAGATCAGTCTGCCGGCCAACAAGAACGTGATCGCTTCCAATCTCAACATCACGCCGGAAACCTTCTCCCGCATTCTGCACAATTTGTCCGATGACGGCTTGATCGAGGTGAAAGGCAAGGACGTGCTCATCAAGGACATCGCCAGACTGCGTGCCTACGACGAGTGATTCGACCCGCCGCGTGCCGTGCTTCGTGCGCTAATTTCTTTCTCTCCCGTCCACTAAAGTTTTATCATTCAGGGCTGCAGCGTCGCCGCTTCAGGCCCTAGCCTTAACGTTCCCTGTTTGGAGTCTGTCATGAAAGACAAATTGATCATATTCGATACCACCTTGCGCGACGGTGAGCAAAGCCCCGGCGCTTCCATGACGCGGGAAGAAAAGGTGCGTATCGCCAGGCAACTGGAACGCATGCGCGTGGATGTCATCGAAGCCGGCTTCCCGGCCGCGTCCAACGGCGACTTCGAGTCGGTGAAGGCGGTCGCCGACGCCGTCCGGGACAGCACGGTGTGCGGCCTCGCGCGCGCGCTGGAGCGCGACATCGACCGCGCCGGCGAAGCCCTGAAAGGCGCCAGATCAGGCCGTATCCACACCTTCATCGCCACTTCGCCGATCCACATGGAAAAGAAGCTGCGCATGAGCCCGGACCAGGTCGTGGAGCAGGCGGTCAAGGCGGTGAAATGGGCGCGCAAGTGGACCGACAACGTCGAGTTCTCGCCCGAGGATGCCGGCCGTTCCGATCCTGATTTCCTGTGCCGCATCCTGGAGGCGGTGATCGACGCCGGCGCCGGCACGCTCAACATTCCCGATACCGTGGGCTACAACCTGCCGCAACAGTTCGGCCACTTGATCGCCACCTTGCGCGAGCGCATTCCCAATGCCGACAAGGCGGTTTTCTCGGTGCATTGCCATAACGACCTCGGTTTGGCGGTGGCGAATTCGCTCGCCGCAGTGCTCAACGGCGCGCGCCAGGTGGAATGCACTATCAACGGCCTGGGCGAGCGTGCGGGCAACGCCTCGCTGGAAGAGGTGGTGATGGCGGTGCGCACGCGCCAGGACGTGTTCAGCTGCGACACCCAGATCGACACCACCCAGATCGTGCCGGCCAGCCGCCTGGTGGCTTCGGTCACCGGCTTTGCCGTGCAGCCCAACAAGGCCATCGTCGGCGCCAACGCCTTCGCCCACGAGTCCGGCATTCACCAGGACGGCGTGCTCAAGCACCGCGAAACTTACGAGATCATGCGCGCCGAGGACGTGGGCTGGAGCGCCAACAAAATGGTGATGGGCAAGCATTCCGGCCGCAACGCCTTCAAGAGCCGGCTGGCCGAACTGGGCATCGAGCTGCCCTCGGAAGATGCGCTCAACGGTGCTTTTGCGCGCTTCAAGGAACTGGCGGACAAGAAACACGAGATTTTCGACGAAGACCTGCAGGCGCTGGTGAGCGACGAAGCCGCTACGCTGGAGCAGGAACAGTTCAAGCTGGTGTCCCTGAAAGTGTGTTCGGAAACCGGCGAGACGCCCCACGCCACGGTGGTGGTGGCGGTGAACGGTGCGGAACAGCAGGCCGAAGCGGACGGCGGCGGGCCAGTGGACGCGGCGTTCAAGGCGATCGACTCGATCGTCAAGAGCGGCGCCGAGCTGCAACTGTATTCGGTGAACAACATCACCAGCGGCACCGACGCGCAGGGCGAAGTGACCGTGCGCCTGTCCAAGGGCGGGCGCATCGTCAACGGCCAGGGTTCGGACACCGACATCGTGATCGCCTCGGCCAAGTCCTACCTGCATGCGCTCAACAAGCTGCACAGCAAGCTGGAGCGCGCGCACCCGCAGGTGTGACGGCGTTTTGATCTACCAGCTCGACCTGATCGGCACCGCCGTGTTCGCTTCGGCCGGCGTGCTGAGCGCCGGCGGCAAGCGCATGGACCTGTTCGGCGTGGTGGTGGTGGCCATGGTCTCGGCGCTCGGCGGCGGCACGCTGCGCGACGTGATCCTCGGCGCCAACCCGGTGTTCTGGGTGAGCGACCCGCTCTATCTCTACGTGGCCGGTCTGGCTGCGCTGGGGACTTTTTACGCGGCGACCCACGTCAGCCGTATCCCGCCGGCGATTTTCCTGGTGGCCGACGCCATGGGGCTGGCGGTGTTCACCATCATCGGCGCCAACAAGGCGCTCGACTTCGGCGCGCCCTATATCGTGGTGATCATCATGGGCATCATGACCGGCGTGGCCGGGGGCATCATGCGCGACATGCTGTGCGCGGAGATTCCGCTGGTGTTGCGGCGGGAAATCTACGCCACCGCCTGCCTGGTCGGCGGCGTGATGTTCGTCGTCCTGGCGCACCTGCACGCCCCGCCCAGCCTGCTCGTCCCGCTGCCCGCCGCGACCGTGCTGGCGGTGCGTCTCGCGGCGATCTACTGGCAACTGTCGCTGCCGGTGTTCGACGACGAGTATCCGGAAGACTGAAATTCCCTGCGTTATGGCCACCTGCTCCGCATCCCCTGCGCGGCAGCAGTTGCTGTTCATCGGCGTTTTGTCGCACTGACTTCGCAATCGGCGGTCCCGTGTTTTGTGACTGACATGCGTTCGAACAGTCTGCACCATTCCAGTGCTGGGCGCGTGTTCGCCATTTCTGCAATCGATCTAACAATATGGTCCGCAATCCTTTGGCTTGAACCACAAAAACCTGCCGCATGACCCAGGTAGAACATTTGTAAGGAACATTCGGTCATGTGGCTTACAAATGGTCATATAAATGTTTGGTGCAGGTCGCCAGCGGGTGGTGCACGCAGCATGGGGCCTGAATCAGCAGTGCTCCCTGAGTGATTTGTTTAGGCAATATAATTCAAATAGTTAACGTGTTTTTCGTGGGTTGGCACAGGGCTTGCTGAAGCACTGTCAGTACTGTCGATCAAACCGTTTACATTTATTTGGAGGCACCATGTCTGAACTGGATCACAAGGACAAACTGGCCAACGTTCTCTCTGCCAGCATCAATCGCCGCGGCTTCATGAAACTGATTGGAGCAGGAGCTGGTCTGGCTGCAGGTAGCGGACTAATGGGCGGCCCACTGATGCAAAGCGCGCATGCCGCTGCTGCGCCCAAAAAAGGCGGCATCATCAAGCTCGCCTGGATTGACGCAGTGGACACGCTGGACCCGCATTTCACGTCTTCCCTGGGGTCGGTCAAGATTCTCAACAATGTCTTTAATGGCTTGCTGAAAGTGTCCTATGACGGCAAGAAGGTTTCATTCGTGCCCGACCTGGCTGAAAAATGGGAAATGCCGGATGACAAGACGCACGTCTTCAAGCTGCGCAAGGGCGTAAAGTTCCACAATGGCGATCCGTGCGACGCCGCCGCAGTAAAATGGAGCCTGGAGCGGGTCAAGGATCCAGCCGTCGGTTCGCCCCACGCCTGGAAGTTCGAAACCCTCGCGGGCATCGACATCGTGGATGACACCACGATCCGCATGCGCTTTTCCAAGCCCTATGCTTTCCTCCCGGTGGCCTTGACCGGCAGCACCGGCCGCGCCGGTACCATCGTCAGCAAGCGCGCGGTGGAACAGTACGGCAAGGCCTTTGGCCGCAACCCCGTAGGCACCGGCCCATTCAAATTTGCTGGTTGGCGCGAGAACGAGTCCATCACCCTGGAACGCAACCCGGACTATTTCGAGCCGGGTCTGCCTTATCTCGACGGCGTGCAGATCCTGTTGATCAAGGAACCCACCGCCGCAGTGGCAGCCATGATGGCGGGCCAGGTGGACGGCATGAGCCTATCGCCGTTCCAGTTCATTCCGCAACTGAAGTCCAACCCCAATCTCAAGGTCTATGGCGAGGTGGAGGGCAACTACAGCTTCGTCGGCATGAACAACCGTCGCGCTCCCTTTGATGACCCCATGCTGCGCAAGGCCGTGGCCTTCGCTATCGATCGCCAGGCTATCGTCAAACAGGGCTATTTCGGCGAGGCCATCCCCGCCTACGGCCCCATCTCTCCGCCCATGAACGGCTTCTACGACCCAAATATGGCCAAGACCGGGCGCGGCCAGTTTCTGGACCTGAAAAAAGCCATGGAATATCGCAAGCGCTCCAAGTACCAGGGCGAGTTGAACCCGGTGTACATCGTGAGCCAAGGCTTCACCGGCTCCGGCGGCAGCGGCACGCGCAACTCCCAGCTCATCCTGCCGATGCTGGAAAAGATCGGGATCAAGCCGAAGATCGAGCTGCTCGACCGCGCGGTCTGGACCAAGCGCCGCAACGGGGGCGACTTCGACATGTACGACGAGGCCTGGATCGCCGACCTGGACCCGGATGAAACGATCTATCCGGAGTGGCACAGCGGCAAGCCCTGGAACTTCGTCGGTTACAGCAACCCGGAGTTCGACAAGCTCATTTCCGATGCCCAGGACACCCTCAACCAGGCCACGCGCAAGAAGCTCTATGACAAGGCTGAGGATATTCTGATGGCCGATGCGCCGCTCGCCGTGCTCGCCCACATGAAAGTGTTCAAGATACTCGGCAAGCGGGTACAGGGCTTCCAGTACATTCCGGTGGACCTGATGAACCTGCATTCGGTCTGGCTGTCCTGATGCTGTACTCCGCCACCACCAAGCTGCTCCAGACCCTGCTGGTGCTGTTGATCGTCTCGGTGGCCAGCTTCGCTTTCCTGAAGCTGGCGCCGGGCGATCCGGTGAGCATCATGCTCGGCTCGGATTACTCCAAGGAATCCTACGACCAGCTCAGCAGCGAACTGGGTCTGAATCAGCCCGTCTTCATCCAGTATGGAAAATGGCTGGCCGACTTTGTGCGGGGTGATTGGGGGACCTCCTACATCACCAATCAGAACATCTTCGAACTGACCGTGATGCAGGCGTTGCCCGTTACGCTGACACTGGCCTTATTGTCGCTCCTGGTGGCGCTCCTGGTGGGCATCCCCACCGGGGTGATGGCGGCAATTTACCGCAACACCTGGGTAGATGTGGCAGCCACTTCGCTCGCCATCGGCGGCAATGCCTTTCCCAGCTTTTACCTGGGCATCATCCTGATCTGGGTGTTCGGGGTGGACTTGGGCTGGTTCCCCGTCTTGGGCTTTGTTGCACCCTGGGAAGACTTCCGGCAGGGACTCTGGCATCTGGCGCTGCCTGCCATTACCCTGGGCGCATGGTATGTGGGCCTCGTCGCTCGCATCACCCGTTCCAGCTTGCTGGAAGTGCTCGGCCAGCCCTACATCCTGGCTGCCAAGGCGCGCGGCGAGCCGGCCTGGCGCGTGGTGTGGGTGCATGGCATGCGCAACGTGCTGATGCCTCTGGTCACCGTAATCGGCTTGCAACTGGGCGGGATGCTGCGTGGCGCCGTCATGACCGAGGTGGTGTTCGCCCTGCCGGGCCTCGGCATGATGATTACGACAGCAGTCCTCAACCGTGAATACATTGTCGTCCAGGCCGGCATCATGCTCACCGGTCTCCTGTTCGTCACGGTCAACCTCGCTGTCGACCAGACTTATCAATTTCTCGACCCCCGTCTGCGGAGACGCTAATCATGAACGAGACCTTCGAGCTTTTCTCCTCCCAGGGATCGCGATGGAAGCAGCGCTTCCTGAAACCCCTGGTGGGGCAACGCACCGCCATGATCGGCCTTGCCATCACTTTGGCTTACGTGCTGGCGGCGTTGCTGGCGCCCTGGCTGGCTACCCATGACCCGACTGCACAGGATCTTGCGGCTACGCTGCAGGGGCCGAGTGGGGCGCATTGGCTGGGCACGGATTCCTATGGGCAGGATCTCTATTCCCGCCTGCTCTACGGCGCGCAGCTGGCGCTGATTATCGGTTTTGCGTCGGTTGCCATCGGGCTGATCGCAGGGGTGGCGATCGGACTGGCGGCCGGACTCATGGGCGGCCGCACGGAATGGGTGCTCATGCGCATCGTCGACGGCCTGCTGGCATTTCCGGAGCTGATTTTGGCCATGGCATTCATGGCCGTGCTTGGCCTGGGAACGGAGAATGTGGTCTACGCCCTGGCCCTCTCTTTTGTCGGGCCCTTTGCGCGCATGACCCGTGGCGATGTATTGCAGGTAAAGAATCAGCCTTACATCGAAGCCGCTCGTCTGATGGGTGTTCCCACCGTGGCTATTATCTGGCGGCACGTTTTGCCCAATGTGGTTTCCCCCATCCTGGTGCAGGCGGGGATGCGTATCAGCATCGCCATCCTGCTGGAGTCGGGGCTTTCATTTCTGGGTATCGGAGTTGTTCCACCCACGCCGGACTGGGGCCTGATGATTGCCGAGGGCCGCGCCTTCATAACCATGGCGCCCTGGGTCTCCGGCGTTCCGGGGGTGGCACTGGCGATCCTGCTGGTGGCCCTGAACCTGCTGGGTGACGGCCTGCGCGACGCTTTCGACCCCAACACCCAAAAGGATTCCTAGATGATGCCCCACGCTGTTGCCCTGGCCCCCCGGTCCTCTGAAAACGTTGCTGTGCAGCCTGACGAGGAAGTGCTGCTGGATATACGGGAGTTCACCCTGCGTCGCGGCAACGCGGTCGTGCTCGATGGGGTTAACCTCACCCTGCGCCGTGGCGAGACTTTGGGCCTGATCGGCGAATCCGGCGCCGGGAAGTCCACCCTGGCGATGGCCATCATCGGTCTGTTGCGTCCGCCTGAAGTGGAAGTCGCTGGTGCATTGCGCTTCTGCGGCACGGAACTGACCAGCCTGAGGGAGGCCGAATATCGCCGGCTGCGCGGCAACAAGATCGGCCTGATTTTCCAGGATGCCACGGTCGCGCTCAATCCCTGCTACACGGTAGGCGAGCATATCGCCGAGCCGCTCAAGCGCCATCTCGGGTTGTCGAAGTACGATCGCCGCGAACGGGCCGTGGAGTTGATGCAAAGCGTCGGCATCCCGGAGCCCCGCCTGCGCCTGGAGGCGTATCCGCACGAGCTGTCCGGCGGCATGCAGCAGCGGGTCATGATCGCCATTGCGCTCGCCTGCAACCCGCAATTGCTGCTCGCCGACGAACCCACCAGTGCGCTGGATGTCACTATCCAGGCGCAGATCATGGAACTCATTCTGGACCGGGTGCGGGCGCTGAACTCCAGTGTGGTTTTCGTGCTTCATGATCTCGCGCTGGGCGCCCAGGTCTGTGATCGTATCGCGGTCATGTACGCCGGCCAGATCGTCGAGGAGGGGCCGAGCGAGCACGTGCTCGCCCGGCCGCTGCATCCCTATACCCAAGGTCTCAAGTCCTGTGTTGTCGAACTGGGGAGCAAGGCGCTCGAACCCATTCCCGGCCACATTCCATCCCTGGACGCGATGCCCGCCGGCTGCCGTTTTGCGCCGCGCTGCCCCAAGGCGCAAGCGGTCTGCGGCGAACACCGCCCCACACTTGAAAAGCGGGATGGCCGCCTGGTCGCCTGCTGGTTTATTGATTAGGGCTCGTTAATGAATAAGTTGGACATACGTTGCCGCGTATTCGGGATGGATGCAAGGCGCGAGGCGCGGCGAATGGCCATTCCCTTCGCAAGCCTCGCAACGCCGCAGACGCCCGAATACGCGGCAACCCTCCGGGCTGGGGCCGGTTGGGGCGCATTCCGGTGTTACGAGCCGCTTGTTGTGAACGACACAACCGCGCGACTCGCGCCTAGGACTGCGCCCCAACCGGCCCCAGCGTATGTCCAACTTATTCATTAACGAGCCCTTTAGGTGATTACGATGGAAGAAACCATTTTCTCCGTGCTTGATGTCGAGCGAACCTACGAACTGCGCGGCAATGACTGGCTGCGCCGCACTACCCGGCACCTGAAGGCGCTCGACGGCGTGCGCCTGGAGTTGCGCCGGGGCGACACCCTCGCCCTCGTGGGCGAAAGCGGCTCAGGCAAATCCACCCTGATCCGCGTCATGCTCGGCCTTGAACCCGCCACCGACGGCCGCGTCCTCTACGACCAGCGTCCCCTGGAGCAATTCAGCGCCGACGAGAAGCAACGCTTCGGCCGCGAGGTCGCGTTTATCTATCAGAATGCCCGCGGCTCGATGAATCCGCGGATGCGCATTGCGGACATTCTGGCCGAACCTATCCGCCTGCATCAGCTGCGCCCGGAACAGAACATTCCCGAGCGCGTGGGCGATCTGCTTCGCCGTGTCGGTCTGCCGAACAGCGTTCAGGAGCGCTTTCCCAACGAACTGTCTGGCGGCCAGATTCGCCGCGTCGCGATCGCGCGTGCCTTGGCTTCGGAACCCAAAGTCATCATGGCCGACGAATCCGTGGCCGGGCTCGATGTCTCGGTGCAGGCCCAGGTGCTGAATCTGTTGCGCGATCTGTGCCGGGAATCGGGCATCACCCTCGTGTTCATCACCCACGATCTGGGCGTGGCCAGCTACCTGTGCGAGCGGATCGCGGTGCTCTACCTGGGGCGTATCGTCGAGCAGGGTCCGACCGACGCGATCCTGAGCACCCCCATGCATCCATACACGCGCAGCCTGATGCAGGCGTTTCCCAAATTCGATTCGCCACTCGTGGCGTCGCTGCGTGGCGAGATTCCGAGCCCGGTCAATTTGCCCAAGGGCTGCCGCTTCGCAGGACGTTGTGCGGAAGCGCAGGACGCCTGCCGCGCGACCGACCCGGTGCTCACCGCGCACACAGCGGAGCGGCAAGTGGCCTGCCTGTTCCCGCTGGAGGTGCAGCCATGAGCCGCTTTGCTGCGTCGTCGCAAGGCGTGGTGACCTCGCCCCACTATCTGGCCACCGCCGCCGGCAAAGCCGTGCTTGAAGCAGGCGGCAATGCTATTGAAGCGGCACTCGCCGTCGGAAGCGCCCTGTGCGTGGTTTACCCGCACATGAACAGCCTCGGCGGCGACAGCTTCTGGCTGCTGAGCGACGGAGCCGGAAACCTCACTGGCCTGGACGGCGCCGGCCCGGCGGGGCTACGCTACAGCCGCGAGTTCTACGCTGGCCAGGGCATCTCCGCCATGCCGGTACGCGGGCCGCATGCCGCCAACACCGTGGCCGGCCTGGTCGCCGTCTGGGGCGCGGCTCACGCCGCCAGCCAGCAGCGTTGGGGCGGGAAATTTTCCTGGCCCGAGCTGCTCGACCGCGCCCGCGCCTATGCCGAGGAGGGCTTTGCATGCAGTGCCAGCCAGGGAGAATTTCTCGCGCAGAAGTGGTCGGAGCTCGGCGATTTCGCAGGGCTGGCAGAACACTATGCCCCCGGTGGGCACCCGCCGCCATCGGGCAGCAATTTCCAGCAGCCGCATCTCGCCGCGTCCCTGCGCCTGCTCCAGCGCGACGGTGCCGATAGCTTCTATCGCGGCGAACTGGGTCGCCGCATCGCCCACGGGTTGGCGCAAGCCGGCAGCTTGCTGGGAACCGATGACCTTGCCGGCTTCCACTGCAAGGAGGTGACCCCGATCACCGTGCCCTATCGGAATGGCCTGGCGGCCAATATGCCGCCTCCCACGCAGGGTGTTGCCTCGTTGCTTATCCTGGGTATCCTGAATCGCTTCGATCTGTCCCGCTATGACCATCGGTCAGCCGACTACGTGCACCTCGTGGTGGAGGCGACCAAGGCGGCGTTCCGCCTGCGCGACCGTCATGTCGCCGACCCGGATCGCATTCCCGTCCCGGTCGCTGAACTGCTTGCCTCCGCGCACCTCGATCGCCTTGCCAGTGAGCTCGATTTGTCCAGGGCCACGCCCTGGGGGCCGGGCGTGGGGCCGGCCGATACCGTGTGGTTTGGTGTCATGGATGCTCGCGGGCGGGCGGTAAGCGCGATCCAGAGCCTGTATCACGAGTACGGCAGCGGTATCGTCGCAGGCGATACCGGCATTCTGTGGCAGAACCGGGGCGCCTCGTTTTCGCTGCATCCCGAACACGTCAACACGCTCGAACCGGGCAAGCGGCCCTTCCATACGCTCAACCCCGCCATGTACCTGGAGCACGGTCGACCCAGATTGGTCTACGGCACCATGGGCGGCGATGGCCAGCCCCAGACCCAGGCCGCAGTCGCCACGCGTGCCCTCGATTACGCACTGCCGCTGTCCGAGGTGCTGGACAGCCCGCGCTGGCTGCTCGGTAGAACCTGGGGCAATGCCTCTGTCTCGCTCAAGCTGGAATCGCGTTTCGCGCCCGAGGTATTCGATGAGTTGGCGCGGCGCGGCCACGAGGTGGAACGGGTGGAAGACTACGCCCAGATGATGGGCCATGCAGGCGTGATCCGCGCGACCGGCAACGGCCATATGGAGGCGGCCGCCGATCCCCGAAGCGATGGGTCAGCCGCCGGAATTTGAAGCAAAAACGATAAAAGTGGCTTCGCGGCTACATGAGGAACGACGAATGATCGAGATTTTTTCTTTTCTTGCACTGGGGCTGGCAGCCGGCTTGCTCGCCGGCATGCTGGGCATCGGTGGCGGTGTGGTGGTCGTACCCGTCCTGATCTGGTTGTTCCACCGAGACGGGCTCAGCGAGCAGATTATCCCCCACCTGGCCATCGGCACCTCGCTGGCCGCTATCGTGTTTACCTCGCTATCAGCCATTCGCGCGCAGCACAAGCGACGTGCAATTGACTGGCAGATAGTGCGCCTGCTCGCCCCCGCTACACTGCTGGGCGGATTCGTGAGCGGCTACCTGGCGGGCTTTATCCCGGCAGAAATCCTCAAAACCACGTTTGCCGCTTTTCTGTTCCTGGTGGGCATCCAGTTCATCCTGGACTGGAAGCCGGCAACCCACTGGCGCCTTCCGGGACGTGGTGGGCTGTGGGGCGCCGGGCTCGGCATTGGCTCGCTCTCCGCGCTGCTCGGCATCGGGGGGGGCAATATTACCGTGCCCTTCCTGCATGCCTGCAACCTGGATATCAAGCGCGCCATTGCCATCTCCACTGCGCTGGGGTTCCCTATCGCGCTGTTCGGCGCCGCCGGATTCGTGCTCTCCGGTTGGGGCAACGCGGCGCTGCCCGCCGGCACCGTGGGCTACGTTTCTCTACCGGCGCTCGGCGCTATCTCCGCGACCGCCATTCTGGTGGCACCCTTGGGCGTGCGGCTCGCTCACGACCTGCCGGTGAAGAAGCTCAAGCGAGTATTCGGCTTGCTGGTATTGGCGATATCCACGACCATGCTGTGGAGCATCTATTTCTAGTGGAAGGAGTAATCCTAGAAACCGCAGTTGACCGCTCCTCTTGGGGTTTAACGACATGACGCAAATATGCTTTTTCACGATTTTAATGTTCACCCGTTTGGTGAGCCCGCTACGGGGCGGATTGCACGGTTTTGCGGGCGCATGGCGGTGTTGCTCCGCCTCGGAATGGAATGACCATTCCTCGTTGTCGCGCCTTGCCCTGCACCCGCAAAACCGCACATTCCACCCCGTCCAACTACGGTTTCTAGGATAATTTTATGAACGACCTGGATCAGAAAATCCTCACCATGCTGATCGACGACGGGCGCTTAAGCTTCGCCGACATCGCGCGCGATCTGGGTATTTCGAGAGTGCATGCCCGCGACCGGGTGCAGCGCCTTATCGCCGATGGCATTATCGAGAAATTCACCGTTATTGTGAATCCGGAGAAGATCGGCAACACCGTGTCGGCGTTTTTTGACGTCGAAGTGGATCCGCAGGGCATCGAGCTGGTGGCGGAAGATCTCGCGCGCCAGCCGGAGGTTCGCAGTCTCTACATCATGAGCGACATGATGAGCCTGCATATCCATACCCTTACCGAGGACAACAAGGCGCTTGAGGATTTCGCACGCCGCAACCTGCTCTCGCGCCGACATGTGGTGAAAGTCAACTGCAAGATGCTGCTTACCCGAGTGAAAAACCGGAGAGGCGGGACGCGTATCTAGTCCGGATATTTTGCCAAGCCAACCCGCGTTCGTGAAATATCCGGAAGACTGAGGTTTCCTGGTTCCAAAGCAGTTCAGAGTACGAATGTTTCGCCCTGCAGCACCGCCCGCGGCTGCCATTTTTCCGCCGCTGCCAGCACTTCGGCCATGCTCTCCTGCTCGCGCCCCGATTCCATGTGGGCGATCAGCAGTTGCACCGGCCGGCGCAGGGTCGCCAGCCCTTGGGCGAGCAGCTCCGCCGTCATGTGCCCCGATTCAGCGGCCACGTGCCGATTGGCGTTGAGGAATGTGGCTTCGATCATCAGGCAGGCCAGGTTATCGATGGCGTTGAGCGCTTCCCAGAACGCGGGGCATAAGGTGGTGTCGCCGCTGTAAACGAAGCTCGCGGCGCCGCTGTCGATGCGGTAGCCCACCCCGGGCACCGCGTGCAGGGCCGGCAGCGCGGTGATGCGGCGTTCGCCCAGCGCAACGGCTTGCCCCACCGTCAGGGGATGGAAACGCAGGTAAGGGTTTTCGCGGCTGGGTTTTACGCTGTAGTCCGGCCACAGTATTCCGTTCAGCATGTGCTCGCGCAGTGCCGCGATGGTCTGTGCCTGGGCGTGGACCTCTAGCGGCCGCTGGCGCAGGTAGGCGGCCGCATCCGCCAGCAGGGGCAGGAAACCGGTGTGGTCGAGATGGGTGTGGGTGAGAAATACATGGTCGATGCGCGCCATCTGTTCCAGCGCCAGGTCCCCCAGCCCGGAACCCGCGTCGATGGCGATTTCATCATCCACCAGCAGCGACATGGTGCGCCTGGCGCCCCCGATGCCGCCGCTGCAGCCGAGAATTTTGACCTGCATGATTCCTCCTTGCGCACCGGCGTTTCGCGGAGAGAAAATTGCCGTAACCAAACGGCAATCATGGCGTGCTGAAACAGCTCAAAATCATGATTGATCAAAAGCACTTTGCCACGCTGGCGGACATGGTGCAACTGCGGCATGAGGTCCAGTCTGCGTATTGCGGTCAGCTCATATTTCAGTGCTTCGCCACCACGTCGAAGCCGGTCCTGACGTAATCTCCGCCGCGTTCCCCCTCGTTCTGCAGGCGGATGGTATAGGCCTTTCCCTGTGCCTTGAGCTGCACCAGCTTGCCCTGGGCGTAGATCCTGCTGGGGAGCAGCAGGCTGCGCCCCAATTCGAGCTTGGTCAGTTCGGGCAGGTAGATGGCGCTGGCGGGCCTGCCTTTCTCTCCCGGCAGGGGGTGCAGGGACACCAGCACCGGGGTCTGGCTCAAGGTCTGGATGCCCGCATGCACCTGGCGCGGCGGTTCATTGTTGATGCGGCGCACGATGCCGATGGCGAGTTTGGGCGTGGTTGCCTCCTTGAGGCTGATCAGGGTGCCGATTTTGAGCTGGGCGGCGCCGTTGCTGTGGAAGGTGACGCCATAGCCGCTCAGCGATTCGTTTTCCACCTGCCATTGCTGGGCTTCTTCGAACAATTCCGCCTCCCTGCTTGGCGGAATGATGGTCTGGCCGTCCAGGGCATTGTCCTGCATGCGGTAAGTCGCGGTCATTCCCGCTTGATGCCGCCCTTTCAGGTGGGCAACGATGTTTCCGAGCCCTTGCACCGCCAGCAGCGTTTTCTGCGCTGCCGTCCTTTCGTGCTTGCGGGTACCGCCTTGCCCGCTCCAGCGCCGTGTGACTTCGTCGATCAGCTCGAAGCAGCCCGGCAGGCGGCAATCCTCGCTTAACTTCAGGCGTGCGGGCATTTCCCCTTGTTTCAGGCGCTCGACAACCTTGGTGATGGTGATCAGCAGCATGCCCACGCCCCAGTAGCGGTATTTTTCCCCCAGCATGTTGCGCCGCAGCTTGCGCGCGGGTTTCGTGTCGCCGAGGTTGATGGCAAAGAGCTGGCGGTGGGGGCGGAAAGCGCTTTCGATCACCAGGCTTTTGGCCCACGTGTCGAGCCAGAAATCCACCATCTCGATCTGCGCCGGAAGCAGGCTGGCGGGGTTGGCCAGATGCAGCATCATCGGCTGCAGGTATTCGGCCGCGCAGGTCGTCTCGTCCTGCTGCGGATAAAGCTGCACCGGGGTGCGGTCGAAGTTTTCCTGTTCGGCGAACTGGTACAGGCGGTGCAGCTTGCGCCACACGCCGGGCTCGACCGGCAGGTAGCGCAGATGACACCATTTCGCCTGCATGGCGCAAAAGTGGATCGCCTTGGCGGTCAGGAGCGGGATCTGCTTGCGGATTTCCCCATTGCCGCCGGTCTTGGAAAAGATGCGGATGCACAGGCGGTAGCCGTTCGCCATCTCTTCCCAGAACTGGAGGATGGTGTGTATTTGCTGATGCGCGGAAGAGGACGGTTGATCGATGGCGGCGAGGTATTCGCGGCACAGCGTTTCCTGCAGGGTGAGTGCTTTTTCATCCAGGTAGAGCAGGACGCGGATGCGTTCCTTGAGGCTGGTAGTGGGATTGGTGTTGAGACTGCCCAGCGCCTTGATAATCTCCTGCTGCGCCTGCCCGATGTCGCTTTTCGGCAGTTCCTGCACCCAGATGGTGGCGGATTTCAGGTCGCCGACGGGATCGTCATTTTTCCTGCGCAGCAAGGCATTGATCAATCCCTTGAAATCGAACATGGTTCCCCCTGAGTTGGAATTAACTAAGCGGACATGATAGTCCGCTTATCAGGGTAATGCAAAGGGCATAAATGGGTGATAAAAGTCAGTCCGTATCCCGCCGCTCGAACCCGGTAAAACTGCCGCTGCCCGGTTCCACCGTCATGTCCGTGACCTGCGCCATTTCCGGCCCCCGCCGCGCCCATTCCAGCATGCGCTGCACGGCTTCCGCGTCGCCCTGCACCATGGCTTCCACGGTGCCGTCACGGCGGTTGCGCACCCAGCCCGCGATGCCGAGTTCCGCCGCCTTGCGGCACATCGACTCGCGGTAAAAGACGCCCTGCACGCGGCCGTGGAGCCGGATGAGTTTAGCGACGTGCGCTGACTCGGACATAAAACACCGCGCTGAGATAAAAGACCACGCTGAGAACCGCCTCGACCGCAGCCAGCACGGCACCCAGGCCATGGTCGGACCAGGCGCGCACCGCGCCTTCGCTGAGGTAGAGCAGGATCAGCATCGAGGACCACTGGTAGGTGTAAATCTTGCCGCGCAGGATGCCGAACAGGGGCAGCAGCAGGGGCACGGCCTTCACCACCAGCAGCGAGCCGCCTGGACGGACGGGGGCGAGCCAGCCTTCCCATGCCAGGCAAAGGACGATCAGAGCGATCAGGCTGACGATGGTGCTGTAGTGAAGCAGGTTTTTCATGCGGTAGGGCTTTCGATCATGGACGCCAGGGCGCTTGCCGCCTGGTCCGGGGTAAGGGGGGCGGCGAAATCGCGGCGTTCGGGCAGCTTGCCGTTGCGCAGGTCGAAGCCGTCGCAGTCCAGTCCCATCAGGGTGGGGAGCCGCGCGGCGGCAGCGTTTTCCGCCGCCTCCCAGCCGCTCTCCACAGCCAGGAAATCGCCCGGCGCAATCCAGCGTGCAACGCCGAAGCCGCCCACGTAGCGCAGTTGTTCGGGTTCGAGGCGGCAGAAGAAAAAGTCCAGCGCGAAGTACTGCTCGGTGTCGGGGAAGTAGCGTAGGTAGCGTGCTTTCAGGCCTGCGGCTTCTGCGGCGCTGACGCCCGATGCCTTGCCCACCACGGTCAGGCGCGGACTGGCCTGCACGTCGCTGGCTGCGCCCTGCACCAGCAGGCTGATGCGCGGGTCGAAGGCGATGTTCTTGCTGTGTTCCGCCAAGCTGCTGATGAGGAAAACGGGCCGCCCGGCGTAATCGGTAAAGTAGTCCACACCGCTGGCGAAGGGGTGGCCTGCCAGCTTGAGCGACAGGGTGGCGAGGGCGGCAGAATGCTGGGAACGCAGCAGGCGGCGTGCGGCCTGGATGTCTTCACTCCCGCTCATTTGACCAGCTTCAACGCGGTTTCCGCCACGCGCTTGCCGAGGGCGATGCACAGCTTGCGTTCTTCCTCGGTAAAGGGCTTGTTGCCGTCCGTCCCGGCGACGTGGCTCGCGCCGTAAGGTGTGCCGCCCGCGCTGGTGGCGGCGAGCTCGGGGTTGGAATAGGGCAGGCCGGCGATCAGCATGCCGTGGTGCAGCAGCGGCAGCATCATGGAAACCAGCGTGGTTTCCTGGCCGCCGTGCATGCTGGCGGTGGAGGTGAACAGCGCCGCCGGTTTGCCGACCAGCGCGCCTTTCAGCCACAGCGGCGTGGTGCCGTCCCAGAAGTATTTCATCGGTGCCGCCATGTTGCCGAAGCGGGTGGGGCTGCCCAGCGCCAGGCCGACGCACTCCTCCAGGTCCTTGAGTTCGACGTACGGCGCGCCTGAATCGGGGATGCCGTCCTCCACCGCCTCGCATACCGTGGATACTTTCGGTACGGTGCGGATGCGCGCCGTCGCGCCGGGAACCTGTTCCACGCCGCGCGCGACCAGTTGCGCCATTTCCTTCACGGCGCCGTGCAGGCTGTAGTAGAGAACCAGTATTTCACTCATCGGACATTCTCAAGGGGGTTGAATATGGCCTATTATAGCTGACCTCATTTCATTCATTCCCATGTCCGCCCAACTCTCAGAACTGCTCGGTTTCCTGCGTTTCCTGGCGCGTCGCTTCGACGAGGACCGCTGCGTCCAGATCGCCTCCAGTCTGACTTACACCACGCTGCTGTCACTGGTGCCGCTGATCGTCATCGCCTTGACGGTGATCTCGGCGTTTCCGGCGTTCTCCGGCCTGATGACGCAGCTCAAGATTTTTTTGCTCACCACCATGGTGCCGGAAGTCGCGGGCAAGATCATCACCGTGTACATGCAGCAGTTCTCGGAGAAAGCCGCGCGTCTTACCGCCGCCGGCATCGCGGCGCTGGCGGTGACCGCCCTGATGCTGATGCTGACCATCGAGCACGCCTTCAACCTGATCTGGCGGGTGCGCACGCAGCGCCCCCTGTTGCAGCGCATCCTCACCTATTGGGCGGTGCTGACCCTGGGGCCGTTGTCCGTCGGCGCCAGCCTGTCGCTGACCTCCTACCTGGTGAGCTATTCTCTCGGTTACGTGGAGTCCATTCCGGAATTGGGCGTGGTGGTGCTGAAAGTCGTGCCGGTCGTGATAACCATCGCGGCTTTCTCCCTGCTCTATCTGGCGGTGCCCAATCGCTATGTTCCGGTCAAGCATGCGCTGGCGGGGGGGCTGGTGGCGGGGCTGGGCCTGGAGTTGATGAGCAGGGGTTTTACCGCCTACATCCTGCATTTTTCCAGCTATACCCTGGTGTACGGCGCGTTCGCCAGCATGCCGGTATTCCTGATCTGGATATATCTTTCCTGGCTGGTGGTCGTGGCGGGTGCCGTGGTGGCGGCGTCCCTGTCGTACTGGCGCGGCGGTGCCTGGCGCATCGAACGCACGACCGCGCGGAACTATTTCGATGCGTTGCACGTGCTGCGCGCGTTGCGTCACGCTCAGCAGCGCGGTGCGGCATTGAGCCTGCCGCTGCTGCGGCAGGAAACCGGTCTGGCACTGGGAGAACTCGAAGACATCCTGCGCCAGTTGCGCGACGCGAGCCTGGTGGAACGGACGGCTCGGCAAGGCTGGATGCTGGCGCGCAATGCGGCGGAGATATCGCTGGCGGATGTTTTCCGCCTGTTCGTATTCCGGCCTGAAAGCAGTGTGCCTCAGAACGGTGACCGGCCTTTGCTGGAACTGGCGCAAAGGGCATCCGGTCACATCGATGAAGCGCTGTCCGGATCGCTGGAGGATTTGTGTATCAAATCCGACGGTGCTTAGGGATGAATGTGCGCGAACTCGAATAGATCGAAGGTGGCGGACTGTTCCAGCAGCTTGGTGGCGCGTATGTTTTGCGGACGGCCCATGCCTTCGACCATGAATTCGCGCTGCGGAGCGAAGCTGCCGCGCAGCGCCAGCAGGGTGGCAGGCTGCTTGAGCGCGGGAATTTCCGGCAGCAGCAGCGCCGGCTGGAAAAGCGTGCCGATGCTGGCGATCACCGGACGGATCAGCGCAGGTGTTGCGGTCGGCGCGAGCATCTGGGCACCGAGCTGCAGGTGGTTGGGGTTTTCGCTGCTCACCCAGCGCACCACGCCGATGTTCCAGGCTTCGTTGCTCTCCGGGCGCAGGCCGATGATTTCCCCGACCCGCACCTGGGCATCGGTCTTGGGGTCCTTGGAGAGCGCCAAGCCGCCGGCGCTTTCGTTGATGATCAGCCAGTTTTTCGATACGTAGGTCTGGTGGCTGGTCTTGTCGAACGGCGAGTCCGCCAGTTCCAGCGTGATTTCCGTATTCTGCCCCTGGATTCCCGGGCTGTCCGGCTGATTGTCGGCGTTTGAAGCGCTTTCGCCGCTAAGGAAGTAGTGGATGGCGCGGATGCCGGCGCAGATGTCCATACGGGCGCTGTTCTGCATCCTGTTGAACAGCCGCTTGGGGGCGATGCCCCAATGCTTGAGCATGCGCCGCAGCAGGTTCGGGAAGCCGAAATCGTTGGCGCTGACGGGCAGCAGCAGCGATTTCGGATTGACGCCGGCTTCCAGGCGCTGAATCTGCTGGTGCAACAGGCGCGCCAGTTCTATGGTGTTGAGCAGGATGTCGGTACGCGCGTCGATGACGGTGGAGTCATGGGCCAGGGCGCGTGGCGGCTTGTCGCTGTCGAGGCGCACCAGGAAAAAGCCGGAAGGACTGCTGGTCTGCATCAGCGGTTGCAAATGGGCGTGGCCGCCGAAGCTGGCGAGGTATTCCAGCACCTTGTTGACTTCGCCCTGCATCAGGCGATAAGGGTCGAGCAGTGCCAGCAGCAGGGCCTGCTTGTAGGCCAGGTTGACGCTGCTTTGCTGTTCCGCGTTGAGTACGGGTTCATCCTGTATGCCCTGTTCCACGGCGTACATGAACAGGGTGTGCATTTCCGCCCATACGCCGGCAGGGGTCGGTGCGTAGGTCTGGTAGCACACCACCAGCATTTGTCCCAGGCTGGCAATGGCGCGTTCCGCCACCAGCGGCAGTTGCTTGTTGCTGCCGAAATTAAGGCGTTTGCCGGCGTGTTCGAGCAGGATGATCTTGTATCCATAAGCCAGTTCCGTGTGCAACTGGCGCGCCTGGGCGGCCATGTGACGGCTTTTTTCCGGCAGCGGCAAGGGCTGGCCGGAGTATTGTTGTTCCAGTGACGGCATCAGGTTGGTGATGCTGGCGCGGTAAAGCTCGAGCAATTTTAGGCGGGTGTCCTCCGCGACCTTGCTGCGGTTCATCGCGCTCAGCGTGTCCAGAATAGCGCGTGAAGCCTCGTTCAGATTGGTGAGCGGCAGCGCCTCCAGCCACTCGGCGACTTGCTTGGGATGTGTTTCTACGGTTAAATTCTGTTCCGGCGCGGGTACGGAAAGTTTGATGGTCATGATGGCGTATTTCCCAGCCTGCTGTTTTTATGTGTTATCAGCATTGATTCTAGAAACTATTACCCGGTTTGTAAAACATTTAAACCGCGTAAAATGGCCGATATAACTCAATTCTCCGGGATTGCCCGCATTTCCCTTCTGGTCCAGGTAATTAATACATGATGAGTCTGCTCGAAAAACTGTTTGAAGGTGCGCTGTGGCGCAGCCGCTATGTCGTGCTGTTCGCGGTGATCGCCAGCATGGCGGCCGGATTTGCGATTTTCTACATGGCCACGGTCGACGTGGTCTATCTCATCGCGCACATCTTTCACTACGCCGACCCGAGCCTGGCCGTCGACGCGCGCAAGGTGCTGCACGACGAAACCATCACCCACATCGTCGAGGTGGTCGACGGCTACCTGCTGGCGACGGTGATGCTGATATTCTCCCTCGGCATGTACGAACTGTTTATCAGCGACATCGACGAGGCGCATGGCAGCAAGACATCGAGCAAGATCCTGGTGATCGAAAGCCTGGACGACCTGAAAGCCCGCCTTGCCAAGGTGATCCTGATGATCCTCATCGTCACCCTGTTCGAACAGGCGCTCAAGATGGAAATGAAGACCACGCTGGACCTGCTCTACCTCGGCGGCAGCCTGGCGCTGATCGGCCTGGCGCTGTACCTGACTCATGCGGCCGACTCTTCGCATGGCGGCGAAAAACACGAGGAAGAGAAGGGGGGTGATAAACATGGCCACTAAGATGTCGTTGCGCGCCATCCTCGCAGTCGTCCTGCTGAGCCTCTCCACGCTGGCGTCCGCGGCCGGGTTTTCGTTCCAGGACACGCAGGGGAAGAAGCACACCCTGGACGGTTACAAAGGCAAATGGGTGCTGGTTAATTTCTGGGCGACCTGGTGTCCGCCCTGCCTGGAAGAAATTCCCGACCTGATTGCGCTGCACGACAAGCACAAGGACAAGGACCTGGTGGTGCTGGGCGTGGCGCTGGATTACCGCAGCCCCCAGCAGGTGAAGGAGTTCGCCGACCAGATGTTCATCACCTACCCGATAATTCTCGGCACTTACGAATCGGCCGCCCAGGTGGGCGCGGTGAACGGCTTGCCGACCACCTACCTGTTCAACCCGCAGGGCAAGATCGTGGCCTATAACGTCGGCGCTCTCACGCGCAAGGCGATAGAAAACTATATTAAAGCGAAAAAATAGGTGAGGTGAGCGGCATGGCCAAATTCCTGCTGGTGCTGATGCTGTGCCTGTGCGCATTCGCCGCTCGGGCGGAGACGCGCGACGTGCAACAGTATTTCTTCGATCAGCATCTGGGCGATTTCAAGGCCGAGCTGGACACGGCGAAAAAGGGAGGCAAGCAAGGCATCCTGCTGATGTTCGAGATGGAAGAGTGCCCCTTCTGCCACCGCATGAAAGAGACCATCCTCAACCAGTCGGAAGTGCAGGACTATTACCGCAAGCATTTCCTGGTTTTCAGCGTCGACACCGAGGGCTCCAACGCTCTGGTGGACTTTTCCGGCAAGGAAACCACGGAGAAGAAGTTCGCCCTCGAGCACCGCGTGCGCGCCACGCCGGCATTCATCTTTTTCGACCTCTCCGGCCAGCCGCTCACGCGCTTTACCGGCGCAGCCAAGGACGTGAAGGAATTCATGGCGCTGGGCCGCTACGTCGTCGACGGCGCATACAAAACCATGCCTTTTGCCAAGTACAAGCAACAGGTTGTGCAATGAGGTCGGTCGTGCTGGCCGTGCTGCTATCGTTCGCCAGCCTATCGTCGCATGCCGCAAGTGCCGCGGCGTTGACCCTCGATCAGGCGTTGGCGGCGGCGCAGGAGGCCCACCCCGATCTCGCCCTGGCCGTGGCCGATCAGGCCGTGGCGGCGGCCGATCGCGACCTCGCCGCCGCGCGCAGCGACTGGAACCTCAGCCTCGAAGCCGGCCTGCGCCAGGCCAGGCCGACCACCGGGCCGGATGCCGTGAGCGACAACAGCTTCAAGCTCAATGCGCGCAAATCGCTCTACGACTTCGGCCGCACCGCCCTCGCCACCCAGGCGGCCGATTCGCTGCTCGAAGCGCGCGCGGCCAGCCTGCTGGACGTCCGCGCGCGGCGGCGCCTCGACATCATGGCGCGCTTTTTCGACGTGTTGCTGGCCGACCTGCAATACGCCAGCGACAACGAATACATGGCCGTCGCCTACGTCAATTTCGACAACGCCCGCGACCGCCTCGCCGCGGGTCAGCTCGCTGCCGCCGACGTGGCCGAACTGGAGTCCGCCTACCAGGAGTGGCTGGTCAAGCGCAATGCCGCCCAGGCACGCCAGCGCCTGGCCCGCGCCCAGCTGGCCAACGCCATGAACCGCTCCGGACGGCTGTCTGCCGACCTGACCGATCCCGACCTGGTTGGCAATAATCGTCCCTTGCCCGAATACGAACAGCTGCTGCCGCTGCTGCGCACCTCCAACCCGCGCCTTGCCGCGCTGCGCGCCCAGCTCGCGGCGGCAACCCAGCGCATCGAGGCGGTGCGCGCCGAAAAATCGCCGGCGCTCGATCTCGAACTGGAGGCCGCCGACTACAGCCGCGAAGCGTCCACGCGGGACAACCTGCGGGGCGGCGTGGTGCTGACCTGGCCGTTATATACCGGCAACCGGGTGAACGCGCAGATGGCGCGGGAGCAGGCGCAATTCCAGCGCCTGCAGGCGGAAAGCGAGAAATTGAGCCTCGACCTGGAGCAGACGCTGCTGGAAACCTGGCTCGAAATCGGCGAGCTGCAGCGCACCGCGCGCACTGCGGCGAAGAAGAACACCGACTACCGCGATCTGGCGCTGGAGCGCGCGCGCGGCCAGTACGAGATGGAGCTGAAAACCAATCTCGGCGATTCCATGGCGGCGACCATGGCCGCCAAGCTGCACGAGCGCCAGACCGAATACCGGCTCGCCCTGGCCTTCGCCAGACTGGAGGCGCTGCTGGGCCAGCCCCTGGAAAAAGTCGCCGGGGATAAGACGGCCGGGGAAAACAAGGAGCAAACGAAATGAAACGATGGCTGATCGTGACGGTCGCGCAGCGACACTTCGTCCCCCTCGCCCATTTATGGGAGAGGGAAGGGGTGAGGGAAACAAGCATGAAGCGCAGCCTCATGCTTGTTTTGATGGCAACCTGGCTGGCTGCCGCTGCGGCCCAGGCGGCAGAGGTGCCCGCCGTGCTGCAGTGGTCGCAGCGGGTGGAGCTCTCCAATCCGGTTTCGGGCGTGGTGCAAACGGTGAACGTGAAGCCGGGAGACCGCGTCAAGAAAGGCCAGTCACTGCTGCAGCTCGATGACCGCATCTATGCCGCGCGCGCCGAGGAGGCCGCCGCCGCCGTGGCGCGCCAGAAGGACGAGGCCGCCGAGGCGCAGCGCGACCTGAAGCGCGTGCAGGAGCTATACGACCGCAGCGTGATTTCCACCACCGAACTGGACCAGGCCAAATTGCGCAATGCAAGGGCGGCGGCTCAGTTCCGGGAAGCCCAGGCGCGCTACAAGCAGGAAGCGAAGAACCGTGCCGACAGCGTGCTGCGCGCACCCTTCGATGCGCTGATCGTGGCGCGTATGGCAGAACCGGGCCAGGCCGTGGCGGCGGGCTTGCAACCGCAGGCTTTGCTGGCGCTGGCCAAGGCCGGAGAAATGATCGCCCACGCCCAGGTGGGCGAAGACCAGCTGAACAGCCTGAAAGTCGGCGGGGAAGTGAACGTCTCCGTCGGCCAGTTGCACTTCCGCGGCAGAATCACCCTGCTCGGCCTGGAGCCCGCGGCGCGCGACAAGAACGGATCGCCGCTATACGCGCTGGAAGTGTTGTTTGCGCCGGGGGAAAACGTGTTGCGGGCCGGCGGACAGGCGTCGCTGGCGTTGTCCGGGCGGTGAGTGCACGTGGTGCCCTGTTCGCCAGTTATGCGGCAGCCATGACGCGCCCACACGGCCCAAAATTTTGCTTGGAGGCGGGAAAACAACCCTGCTGAAACGCATCCAAATCCGTTCCCTCTTCCCCCATGCTAAAATACACCCCGTTTCAGGTGCCCCTGCCGCCATCCGGCGCAGGAGTTAAACGGGAAATCGGTGAGTCTGCCTCAGGGCGGATCAAGCCGATGCTGCCCCCGCAACGGTAAGCGAGTGCGGGCGTATCAACCAGCCACTGTGTGCAAACATGGGAAGGCGATACGTCAAGACTTGCGAGCCCGGAGACCGGCCTGGAACAGGAAGTGGAAATGCCGCGGGGTGACGGTTAGCCAGCTTGGCCTTGTGCCATTCCGGGGTGTTTCCATTATTTGAAAATAACGGCCTGCGGGGACGCTCGCCGGAATTATGGAAATCCTGATGAAACACACCTGCAATCTCAGCCTGATCACTCTTGCCATCCTGGCGCCCGCGGCTTCCGCCGAGGAAATTCCCCATTATTTCGGGGATGAAATTATCGTCACCGCGACACGCTTCGATGCTCAGTCGCGCGTACCGGCCAATATCAGCGTTATCAGCGGCGATGAAATCCGCAACTCGCCCGCCCTCGATTTGCCAGATATCCTCAAAACCCGGGCTGGCATCGACGTGCGGCCGCTGTATGGCCAAATGGGCATCGACGCTACAGTGGACCTGCGCGGCTTTGGCGATTCCGCCGCCAGCAATACCCTTGTTCTGCTCGACGGCCAGCGGCTTAATCCAATTGACGGCGGAAACATCAACTGGTCGACCGTCCCGCTGAGCGGCATTCAGCGCATCGAGATCCAGCGGGGCGCCGGCACTGTGCTTTACGGAGACCGCGCCAGTGGCGGCGTCATCAATATCATCACCGACAAATCCGGCGCGCGGCGCGCCTCCGTTTCGGCCAGCGCGGGCAGTTATGGCTATCGCAGCCTGGACGCCTCCGCCGGCGGAGGCAGCGACACCGGTTACGCCAATATTTTCGCGCACGGCGCCTCGTCCGACGGCTGGCGCCGCAATAGCCAGCAGGACCAGCAATCGCTCTCCGGTCGCGCCGGCTTCTACCTTGAAAAGGGTGAAGTCGCCCTCGACTACGCAGCCTACAAGGAATCCTCGGGCCTGCCCGGCTACCTGCTGCCCGATGCATACCGGGCCGATCCGCGCAGCACGCGGACGCCCCTCGACACCCAAAGCCGTAGCGGGTACCGCCTGCGCCCCGGGGTAAAAATACAGATATCCGATGCGGTGACGTTGGAGGCTGAGGTGTCGGACGAGCATTCGTCTCAGCACTGGGACACGGTTTCCTGGGGCAGCGTCTACGACCGGGACAACCACACTCAGTCAGTGACACCCCGCCTGCGCGTGCGCCACGGTCTCGGCGGACTCGCCAGCGAGACGGTGGTCGGCATCGATTATTACGACGGCAGGGTCGATGCGCGCTCTTCGGCTGCGCCTGTCCAATGGGCAACGCAGACCAGCAGCGCCGCCTACTTCCAGAACTCCACCGCCTTGACCTCAGCCTGGACCGTCACGCTCGGCGGGCGCAGCCAGCGCATGGAGCAGCGCGCCCACCAGGACGCTTACGCATCCTGGTTCACCCCCACCATGGATGGCAGCGCCACGCGCACGCGCAACGCCTACGACCTGGGTGCCAGCTACGACGGCCAGGGCTGGCGGGTCTACGGCAAAACGGGGCGCACCTTTCGCTTCGCCAACACCGACGAGCTGTTCGGCCTGGACCTCGTTACCTATGCGCCGGTATTTGCAGGCGATCTGCGGCCGCAGCAGGGCACGCTGCACGAGCTCGGCGGCAGCGTGAACGCCGGACCGGTCAAGCTGCGAGGCGCCATCTATCGCCTGGACATGACGGACGAGATCGGCTACGACAATTCTGCCGGCGCTAACGTCAACTTCGATCCGACCCGTCGCCAGGGGCTGGAAGCCGAGGTGGACTGGCAGATCAGCGAGCGGTTCAAAACGCGCCTCGCCTACGCCTATAGCGACGCCGAGTTCCGTGACGGGCCTTACGCCGGCAAGCGGGTACCCATCGTTCCCCGCAACAAGGCGAGCCTGCAACTGACCTGGGACACAGGTTCCGCGGGCAGTTACAGCGCTGTGGCCAACGCCGTCGGTGAGCGCATTTACAGCGGTGATTTCAGCAACTCACGCGGCAACCTCGCCGGTTACGCCACCCTCGATCTGCTTGCGGCCTGGGATATGAAGCCATGGAAGGTCACGGCGCGTCTCCTCAACGCCCTCGATAAGCGCTATGCAGCCTACGCCGGCTACGCGTCCTACCTGACGCCGCCTAATTACTTCTACTATCCGGCGGATGGACGCAGCTTCGCGCTTACGGTCGGCTATGACTTCAAGTAATTCCGCTACCTCGCTTGCAAGTGACGGATATGATTAACTTGCCAAATTAAGGAGTCTGCAATGTCGTTCCTGATTTCCCGCCAACAAGCCGTTATCGGGCTCGCCCTCGCCCTGCTGATGGCCCTCACCCGCAGCCATCACTGGGCGACGCTGCATGCCCTGCCGGATGCCTCGTGGGCGGTGTTTTTCCTTGCCGGCATCTACCTGCGACCTTTCTGGGCCGTGCCCGCGCTGATGCTGGAGGCGGCGCTGGTCGATTACCTCGCCATCACCGTGGGCGGGGTGAGCGATTTCTGCGTCTCGCCCGCCTACGGCTTCCTCATCCCGGCCTATGCCGCCCTGTTCCTGGCCGGCCGCGTCTACGCGCGGCACCACCGCCTGTCCTGGTCGGCGCTGCCGTGGTTGCTGGGTTGCGCGCTGGGCGGCGCGGGGCTGGCCGAACTGTTCTCCAGCGGCGGCTTTTATTTCTTCTCCGGTCGCTTCGCCGATCCCGTCGTGGCTGAATTCATCCCGCGTCTGGTGAGGTATTTCCCCGCCACCCTCTCGTCCCTTGCGCTTTACCTCGGTCTGGCCGCGCTGGTGCAATTCGCCGCGGCAAGCCTGGATGCCGGCGCAAGGAAAGCCGGTCAGCCATGAGCGACGATCTCGACAGCCGCCACAAGGCCCGCATGGCGCGCAAGAAAGCGCTGATCGACGCGAACATCGCGCGCGCCGGCGACGAGCGCGGCCTGCTGATCGTGCTCACCGGCAACGGCAAGGGCAAGAGCTCCTCCGCCTTCGGCATGGTGGCGCGCGCCCTGGGGCACGGCATGAAAGTGGGCGTGGCCCAGTTCATCAAAAGCCGCACCGATACGGGCGAAGAAGCCTTCTTCAGCCGCCAGCCGGGCGTGGAATGGCACGTGCTCGGCGACGGCTTCACCTGGGATACCCAGGATCGCGCGGGCGACATCGCCACCGCCCGGCGCGGCTGGGAGGTCGCGCAGCGCATGCTGGCCGACGCCTCGTTCGACCTGGTGGTGCTGGACGAACTCACCTACCTGCTGAGCTACGGCTACCTCGACCAGGACGCCGTGCTGGACGCCATCGCTGCACGGCCTCCGATGCAGCACGTGGTCGTCACCGGGCGCGGCGCCTCTCCTGCGCTGGTCGAGCTGGCCGACACGGTGTCTCAAATCGCCGACGAAAAACACGCCTATCGCGCCGGGGTCAAGGCGCAGAAAGGCGTGGATTTATGAGCGGTGAATTGATCCTCGGCGGCGCCCGTTCCGGCAAGAGCGCGCTGGCCGAAAGGTTGGCGCGGGAATCCTGGCTGGCCGTGACCTACATTGCCACCGCCACCGCCGGGGACGGCGAAATGAGCGAGCGCATCGCCCATCATCGGGCGCGGCGCCCCGCCGAGTGGCGCGTGGTGGAAGAGCCCCTGCGGCTGGCGTCGGCCATGAAAGCGCATGCCGCCCCGGATCGCTGCCTGATCGTCGATTGCCTCACCCTGTGGCTCAACAACCTGCTCGCCGCGGAAGACGAATCCCGGTTGCGCGACGAGTGCGACGCCTTGCTGCACACCCTGCCCGATCTGCCGGGGCGCATCCTGCTGGTGAGCAACGAAGTCGGCATGGGCATCGTGCCGCTGGGCGAGCTGTCGCGCCGTTTCTGCGACGAGGCGGGACGCCTGCATCAGCATCTGGCGCAGATCTGCGACCGAGTGGTATTCGTGGCGGCCGGATTGCCGCTGGTATTGAAAGGAAACCCCTAATGGAACCTCTGATTAAGTCAAACGCGGTCGCGACGGGGTATTGCGGGATGCCAGGTAAGGAAAGAGTCGCGCCGTGCAGTCATTCTGCACTAGCGACTCTTGACGCCGCATGGCGCCCGCAATACCCCGTCCCTCTGGGTTACATCGAAAACAGGCTTGAGTTGCGTTGCGCTCCTTGGCGTCGTAGGCACAGCTACGACCTGCGTCGCGCGCCTTGCTCAAGCCTGTTTTCGATGTAACGCGATCCGCGTTTAACTTAATCAGAGGTTCCTTATGAGCATGCAATGGCTGGAAACCCCGGCCCAACCGATCGACCAAGCCATGCTGGCCGCCGCGCTAGCCCGCCAGGGCCAGCTCACCAAGCCGCCGGGCTCGCTCGGCTGCCTGGAAGAAATCGCCGTGCGTCTGGCGGCCATGCAGGGCACGCAGCAACCCAGCCTGGAGCGGGTGCGCATCACGGTGTTCGCCGCCGACCACGGCATCGCCGACGAAGGCGTGTCGGCCTTTCCCCAGGCCGTCACCGGCCAGATGATCGCCAATTTCGCCCATGGCGGTGCGGCCATCAGCGTGCTTGCGCGCAACCTCGGCGCCTCGCTGGAAGTGGTGGACGTGGGCAGCAAGGCGGATTCCGCCGCGATGCTGGGCGTGATCGTCAACAAGGCGGGGGAGGGCACGGCCAATTTCCGCCGCCAACCCGCGATGAGCGAGAACCAGCTTGCGGCCGCCCTGCAGGTCGGACGGGATGCCGTGATACAGGCACTGAAGGATGACGCCCAGCTGTTCATCGGCGGCGAAATGGGCATCGCCAACACCAGCGCCGCCACCGCCGTGGCCTGCGCTCTGCTGGAAAGGTCGGCGCATGACATCGCCGGTCCCGGCACCGGGCTGGACGCCACCGGCGTCAGCCGCAAGGCGCAAATCATCGACGACGCATTGGCCCTGCACCGGCCCGCGCTGACCTCGCCGCTGGAAATCCTGCGCCACGTCGGCGGCTTCGAGATCGCCGCCCTGTGCGGCGCCTATATCGCCAGCGCCCAGGCCGGCCTGCCGGTGCTGGTGGACGGTTTCATCGCCAGCAGCGCCGCCCTGCTGGCCCTGCGCATCCGCCCCGACGTGGCGGACTGGCTGTTCTTCGGCCACGCCTCGGCCGAGCCGGGCTATGTCCACCTCATGCAGGCCCTCGACGCCCGTCCCCTGGTGAACCTCGACATGCGCCTGGGCGAAGGCAGCGGCGCGGCGGTGGCGCTGCCCATCCTGCGTCTGGCCGCTGCGCTGCACGGCCAGATGGCGACTTTCGCCGAGGCCGGGGTGTCAGCAAAACGGGCATGACGACGGACTGCTCCTAAGATGACACTCGTCGTGCAGTTTTCCCCCACCCCTGCCCTCCCCCGCTTGCGGGAGAGGGGGACGCAGGCTCGCTACGCGAGTCTCATATCTAGCCATGGCTGAAACCCTGATCGACCTGCTGCGCCACGGCGAGCCCGAAGGCGGGGTGAGGTTTCGCGGCCATAGCGACAACCTGCTCAGCTCGGCTGGCTGGGCGCAGATGCGTGCCGCGGCGGCAAGCGCCGGAGGCTGGGAGGTGATCGCGACTTCGCCCTTGCGGCGCTGCGCCGACTTTGCCGCCGAGCTGGCCGCACGTTACAGCCTACCCGTGGAAATGGAGGCGCGCCTCAAGGAAATCGGCTTCGGCGTCTGGGAAGGACTCACGGCGGAGCAGGTCGCGGCCCGCGACCCGGACGCCCTGGAGCGCTTCTGGCGCGACCCGGCGCAGCACACCCCGCCCGGCGGCGAGCCGCTGGCCGATTTCGAGGCGCGGGTGGCGGCGTGCTGGAACGACCTGCTGCAGCGCCACGCCGGCAAAAGAATATTGCTGGTATGCCACGGCGGCGTGATTCGCCTCATCCTCGCCCAACTGCTGCAGATGCCGCGCAGCCACCTGTTCCGCCTCAGTGTCCCGTTCGCCGCGGCTTGTCGTGTCCGGGTGCGCGGCAGCGGCAATACCGCCTTGGCGGAACTGGTGCACCTCGGCGGGGCGCTGCGATGAAAGCCCTGCTGCTGGCGATCCAGTTCCTCACCCGCCTGCCGACACCGGCGCTGGCCGACCTTGCGCCGCGCGACTGGGGCCGCTCGGCGCTGTTCTACCCGCTGGTGGGCCTGCTCATCGGCACCTTGCTCGCTGCGCTGCAATTCGCCATCGGCGCCAGCGCTGCGCCGCTGCAGGCGGCATTGCTGCTGACTGTCTGGGTGCTGCTGACCGGCGGGCTGCATCTCGACGGCCTGGCGGACACCGCCGACGCCTGGGTGGGCGGACACGGCGACCGCCAGCGCACGCTCGACATCATGAAAGACCCGCGCAGCGGCCCGGCGGCGGTGTCCGCCATCGTGCTGGTGCTGCTGCTTAAATTCGCCGCACTGGCCGTGCTGCTAAAAAGCGGTTTCTGGCCGGCCCTGCTGTTGGCCCCGCTGCTGGGACGGGCGAGTTTGCTCGGCATGCTGCTGAGCACGCCCTACGTGCGGGCCGGCGGCATGGGCGCGGCCATCGCCGGGCACTTGCCGCGCAAGGCCGCCCTGATCCTGCTGCTGGCGACGGCGCTCGGCGTTTGCTTTGCGGCGGATGGCTGGAAAGCCTTGCTCGCCGTGCTGGTTGTCGGTTTTCTGCTGCGCCGGGCGTTCCTTGCCCGCCTCGACGGTATGACCGGCGACATGCTGGGGGCTGCGGTCGAGTTGAGCGAAGCGGCCGCCTTGCTGGCCCTGGCGCTTGAAATCCAATTATGAACGCGAAAGTTTTGATGGTGCAGGGCTGCACCTCGGATGCCGGCAAAAGCGCGCTGGTGACGGGCATCTGCCGCGTCCTCGCGCGGCGCGGCTTGAAGGTCGCGCCGTTCAAGCCGCAGAACATGGCGCTCAACAGCGCAGTGACCGTGGACGGCGGCGAGATCGGCCGCGCCCAGGCGGTGCAGGCGCAGGCTTGCGGCCTGCTGCCGCACAGCGACATGAACCCGGTGCTGCTCAAGCCAAACAGCGATATCGGCGCGCAGGTGATCGTCCAGGGGCACGCCGTCGGCAACCTGGATGCCTGCGATTATCACGGCCACAAGCCGCGCCTGCTGGGAAAGGTGCTGGAGTCCTTCGGGCGGCTCAAGCAGGCTTACGATTTCGTGGTGGTGGAAGGGGCGGGCAGCCCGGCGGAGATCAACCTGCGCGACCGCGACATCGCCAACATGGGTTTCGCCGAGGCTGCCGACTGCCCGGTGGTGATCATCGCCGACATCGACCGCGGCGGCGTGTTCGCCCACCTGGTCGGTACGCTGGAACTGCTGTCCGAGTCCGAGCAGGCGCGGGTCAGGGGCTTCGTCATCAACCGTTTCCGCGGCGACATCGCGCTGCTGAAACCCGGCCTGGACTGGCTGGAGGCGCGCAGCGGCAAGCCGGTGCTGGGCGTGCTGCCCTACCTGCACGACCTGCACCTGGAAGCCGAAGATGCACTGCCCCAGCCCGCGGCAGGCTCGTCGGCAGACAAGTTCCGCGTCATCGTGCCGCGCCTGCCGCGCATCAGCAACCACACCGACTTCGACCCCCTGCGCCTGCATCCCGACGTGGACCTGCAGTTCGTCGGCATGGGCGAAGCCATTCCAGGCGCCGACCTGATCATCCTGCCCGGCAGCAAGAACGTGCGCGCCGACCTCGACTGGCTGCGCGCCAGCGGCTGGGAAGCCGCGCTGCTGCGCCACCTGCGCTATGGCGGCAAGGTCATCGGCATCTGCGGCGGCTTCCAGATGCTGGGGCAGGCGATCCACGATCCGCTGGGCATCGAGGGGCCGGCCGGCAGCAGCACCGGCCTGGGCCTGCTGGAAATCGACACCGAACTGCGGGCGGAAAAGCAGTTGCATCGCGTCGGCGGCCATCTGACCCTGGAAAACGCCGCCGTCGAGGGTTACGAGATCCACGCCGGCATCAGCAGCGGGCCGGGCCTGTTGCGCCCCGCTGTGCGTTTGACGGGACGCGACGACGGGGCGATGGCGGCGGACGGGCAGGTGCTCGGCACCTACCTCCACGGCCTGTTCGACTCCAGCCCCGCGGGCGCCGCCCTGCTGCGCTGGGCCGGGCTGGCGGCGCCCGCCGAGCTGGATTATGTCGATCTGCGCGAGCAGGGCATAGGGCGCATGGCGGACGCGGTGGAAAAGTACCTGGACTGGGAGAAAATCGTTGCGATTTTTGCATAATCTACCGGTCCGCATCGGCGTGGCCCTGTTCCTGCTGCTCTGGCACACGCTCGCGGCCGCCGTCAGCGTGACTGACGACGGCGGCCAGGTCGTGACGCTGCCGCGCCCGGCCCAGCGCATCGTCAGCCTGGCGCCGCACCTCACCGAGATCCTCTTCGCGGTGGGGGCGGGCGGCAGGGTGGTGGGCGCGGTGCAGTACAGCGATTATCCGCCCGAGGCGAAAAAACTGCCGCGCATCGGCGGCTACCAGCAAGTCGACCTGGAAACGGTGATCGGCTTGCGCCCCGACCTGATCGTCGCATGGCAGAGCGGCAACAACGCGGGGCAGATCGCGCAGTTGAAGCAACTCGGCTTTCCCGTTTACCTCAGCGAGCCGCGCCGCATCACGGACGTCGCTTCGAGCATGGAGCGCATCGCTGCGCTGGCCGGCGGCGGCGAGCAGGCGGCGCGCGCGCTGCGGGATTTCCGCAGCCGTTATGCTCGGCTGCAGGCGCAATACGCGCGGCGTTCCCCGGTGCGCACCTTTTACGAGGTGTGGAATCGCCCGCTCATGACCGTCAACGGCGCGCACCTGATCGGCGACGTGATGAAACTATGCGGCGCGCAAAACGTGTTTGCCGACCTGCCGTTGCTGACCCCGACCGTCAGCGAGGAAGCGGTGCTGGTGGCCGATCCCGAAGTGATCATAGCGAGCGGCATGGACGAGGCGCGCCCGGAGTGGCTCGACGAATGGCGGCGCTGGCCGCGCATGAAGGCGGTGCAGGCCGGGCGCCTGTATTTCGTGCCGCCGGACATCCTGCAGCGCCACAGCCCGCGCATTCTGGACGGTGCGGAGCAGCTATGCCTGCTGGTGGATCGCGCGCGGCGGACAGCGGGAGCGAAGTGACCGGGCCAGGGGGCTGCCGGATTTAAACAGAAGCGGTGGCGAATCTTGTTCTTTGTCTTCTTCCCCGTCGGTGCTCTCGCTTTGTGCGACACTGAACTTCTGAAACGCACGGGTGCTCATAGGACTTGCGTGGTTTGAAACTTGTGGCGGCCTTGTCATGAAGTTGTCGCCGAGCCGCCGGACAATTCCTGCCATTTCCAGCAAGGAGAACGACAAGTGAATGCTCCGCTTACCCTGAACCCGGAAGAACTGCTCCAGATCGACGCCTACTGGCGCGCTTGCAACTACCTCGCCGCGGGCATGATCTACCTGCGCGACAATCCCCTGCTCAAGGAACCGCTCAAGCCCGAGCACGTCAAGAGCCGCCTGTTGGGGCACTGGGGGTCGAGCCCCGGCCTGGCTTTCGCCTACATTCACCTCAACCGCCTGATCAACAAGTACGACCAGGACGCCATTTTCCTGGCTGGGCCAGGTCACGGCGCGCCCGGCGTGCTGGGGCCGGTCTACCTGGAGGGCACCTACAGCGAAATCTACCCCAACAAGGGCGAGGACGAGGAGGGCATGCGCCAGTTTTTCAAGGAGTTTTCCTTCCCCGGCGGCATCGGCAGCCACTGCACGCCGGAGACGCCGGGCTCGATCCACGAGGGGGGTGAGCTGGGTTACAGCATTTCGCACGCCTTCGGTGCGGCTTACGACAACCCGGACCTGCTGGTGACGGTGGTGGTGGGCGACGGCGAGTCGGAAACGGCGCCGCTGGCAACGAGCTGGCATTCCAACAAGTTCCTCAACCCGATCCGCGACGGCGCGGTGCTGCCGATCCTGCATCTCAACGGCTACAAGATCAACAACCCTACCATCCTCGCGCGCATCTCCCACGAGGAGCTGGAAAACCTGTTCAAGGGCTACGGCTGGACGCCGCATTTCGTCGAGGGCAGCGATCCCGAAACCATGCACCAGGCCATGGCCGCCGTCACGGAGCAGTGCCTGCTGGAAATCCGCAGCATCCAGGCGGAAGCGCGCGCCAGCGGCAAGCCGACCCGCCCGCGCTGGCCGATGATCGTGCTGCGCAGCCCCAAGGGCTGGACCGGCCCCAAGGCGGTTGACGGACACAAGGTGGAAGGATTCTGGCGCGCGCACCAGGTGCCGATCGGCAACGTGCGCAACGATCCGGCGCACCTGGCCCAACTGGAAGCCTGGCTGCGCAGTTACAAACCGGAAGAACTGTTCGACCAGAGCGGCAAGCTGCGGCCGGAACTCAAGGCACTGGCGCCCAAGGGCATGCGCCGCATGAGCGCCAACCTTCACGCCAACGGCGGCTTGTTGCGCAAGGCGCTGCGCATGCCGGACTATCGCGATTACGCCATCGCCGTCACCAAGCCGGGCACCACGGTGGCCGAGAACACCCGCCCGCTGGGCAAGCTGCTGCGCGACATCATGCGCGACAACATGAGCAATTTCCGCGTCTTCGGCCCGGACGAAAATTCATCCAACAAACTCGACAACATCTATGAAGCCAGCAAGAAGACCTGGCTCGCCGATTACCTGCCGGAAGACGCCGACGGCGGCGAACTGTCACCGGACGGACGGGTGATGGAGATGCTCTCCGAGCATACGCTGGAAGGCTGGCTCGAAGGCTACCTGCTGACCGGGCGTCACGGCTTCTTCTCCACTTATGAAGCCTTCGTCCACGTCATCGATTCGATGTTCAACCAGCATGCCAAGTGGCTCGCCATGTCCAAGGCGGTCCCCTGGCGCGCGCCGGTGTCCTCGCTCAACCTGCTGATTACCTCGACGGTGTGGCGCCAGGATCACAACGGTTTCACCCACCAGGACCCCGGTTTCCTCGACGTGGTGGTCAACAAGAGCCCGAATGTCACCCGTATCTATTTGCCGCCCGACGTCAACACCCTGTTGTCGGTCTCGCAGCATTGCCTGGAAAGCACCGACTACATCAACGTGATCGTGTGCGACAAGCAGAAGCATTTGCAGTTTCTCGACATGGACGCGGCGATCAAGCACTGCAGCAAGGGCATCGGCATCTGGGACTGGGCCAGCAACGACGACGGCGAGGAACCGGACGTGGTGATGGCCAGCGCGGGCGATGTTCCCACCAAGGAGGCGCTGGCGGCAGTGGTGTTGCTGCGCGAGAATTTCCCCGCGCTCAAAATCCGTTTCGTCAACGTGGTCGATCTCTACAAGCTGACGCCCTCCAGCGAGCACCCGCACGGCCTGTCGGACAAGGACTTCGACAGCCTGTTCACGGTGGACAAGCCGGTGATCTTCAATTTCCACGGCTACCCCTGGCTGATCCATCGCCTCGCCTATCGCCGCACCAATCACAAGAACATGCACGTGCGCGGCTACAAGGAGAAGGGCAGCATCAACACGCCGCTGGAACTCGCCATCCAGAACGAAATCGACCGCTTCAGCCTGGCCATCGACGTGATCGACCGCATCCCCGAGTTGCGCGTATCCGGCGCCCACGTCAAGGAGCGGCTGCGCGACAAGCAGCTCGAGTGCCGCAACTACGCCTATGAAAATGGCGTGGACCTGCCCGAGGCCGACGGCTGGACGTGGCCGTACTGACCCAGCCATGCCCCGCATCATCCTGACCATCAACAGCGGCTCGTCTTCCCTCAAGGCGAGCCTGTTCCGCGCGGACGGCACGCGGCGCAATTTCCGCTACGAGCACATCGGCCAGGGGTTTCCGCACGACCACGCGGAGGCCTTCGACCAGCTGATGAAGGATCTGGGGGGCGATGCGCCGGATGCGGTCGGACATCGTTTCGTCCACGGCGGGGACATCACCGATCCGGCGCGCTTCGTCGATGCGGCCGAACTCGCGCGCCTGGAGAGCATCGTTCACCTGGCCCCGTTGCACATGCCGGGCAATATCCTTGGCGTGGCCCTGTGCCGCGAGCGCTTCGACGTGCCCCAGGTGGCCTGTTTCGATACGGCCTTCCACGTCACCATGCCGGAGCTGTCGAAGCGCCTGCCCATCCCGCGGAATCTGGGCATGCGTCGTTACGGCTTTCACGGCATCAACTATTCCCACGTGGCGCGCAGCCTGCCTGCAATTCTGGGCGAAGCCGCACGCGGCCGCGTCGTGGTCGCCCATCTCGGCTCGGGCGCCAGCCTGTGCCTGCTGGAAAATCTCCAGTCGGTGGATACCAGCATGGGGTACACCCCGGCAGGCGGCATCCCCATGGGCACCCGCAGCGGCGACCTCGATCCGGGTGTGATGCTGGAACTGGCAAAGCGTTACAACGCCGACGAGCTGGCCGACCTGGTTTATCACCGCATGGGCCTGATAGCGCTCTCGGCGGGAGAGGATTGCGAAATGTCCGCCCTGATCGGAAGCAAAAGCGCTGATGCCCACTTTGCCGTGCAATATTTTTGCCGCCAGGTGCGCGCCGCCATCGGTGCCTTCGCTGCCAAGGCCGGCGGCATCGATGCCTTGGTGTTCACCGGCGGCATCGGCGAGCATTCCCCCCCGATCCGGGCCGCGATTTGCGACCCGCTGGCGTTTCTCGGTTTTCGCCTCGACGAGCAATCCAACTCGGACAACGAAGTAATGCTCGCTGCCATGGGGTCGAAGCCGGTCCTGAACCTGGCGGCGGACGAGGAAAAGGAGATCGGCAATCTGGTGCGCCAGCTGCTGGAAACAGAGCGCACGTAATACTATTGCAACCTTCGAGTGGCCTAATGCGGGAAGAAACCAATAACCGTATCGAGCCCGTCATGATCGCCAGCCAATCCATTCCTCTCAGCTATCAGCCCAATGTGATCTTCATTCCCGAGCCGCTGCGCGTTTGCGGCAACTGCCACTTCTGGCTGGGGCCGAGGGTGCGCAACGGCCGCTTCGGCTATGCGGCGCTGAGCGGCGTCGCGGGAAGCTGCTGCAACAAGACGCACAAACTGGAGTCTTCGGAAGCACTGCCGGGAAAGGCAACGCCCCTGTCGAATCCCGATTGCCCGATCTGGAGCAGATGCTGTTGAAACCTGTTTCAGCGCGATGAGACTGGTCACTCACCTGGAAATGACACCATGAATACCTTGAAGAAACTTGAAAAACGCCTGATCGGCAAGCCCGGAAGCAAGGGAAACGAATTTTTCAGACACCTCGTCGAGGCGCTGTGCCTGAAGGAAAAGCTCTCCCTCGCGGAGCTTTACCAGTTGCCGTACGACGATTTCAAGCTGGCCATGGCGATCATGCAGGACTGGCGTCTCGATCAATACACCAAGACCAAGGAGCGCCTGCGCGAAGTGGTGCTGTTGCCGCAGGAAGCCGGCTAGCTCCCGGTTACGAACGGAATACCTGACCGATGGTGCAAGCTAGAGCCGTTTTCATCTCCGACGTTCACCTCGGAACGTCTGCCTGCCAGGCCGGCAGACTGGTCGACTTTCTGCGTGAATACGAATCGGAGCATCTTTTCCTGATCGGCGACATCGTCGATTTCTGGGCCATGAGCCGCGGCAGCATCTACTGGTCGCGCGATCAGAATACCCTGGTGCAGAAGCTGTTGCGCCGCGCGCGGCACGGCGAAAAGGTGATATTCATTCCCGGCAATCACGACGAGGCGCTGCGCGAATACATCGGCGCGTCCTTCGGCGATATTCGCATCGAGGACGAGTACATCCACACCGCCGCCGACGGCAAGCGCTACCTCCTGCTGCACGGCGACGAATTCGACCAGGTCACGCGCCACCACAAGTGGGTGGCCGTGCTCGGCGATATCTCCTACAACCTGCTGGTGCGCCTCAACGGCTGGCTGTCGTGGTTGCGCCGCACGCTGCGCCGCCCGGGGTACTGGTCGCTGGCGGGTTACGCCAAGCGCAAGGTCAAGACGGCCGTCAACTTCATCTTCGATTTCGAGGATTCGGTCATTCGCCACGTGCGCGAGCAAGGCCTGGACGGCGTGATTTGCGGCCATATCCACTGGCCGATGAACAAGCAGGTCGACGAACTGGTTTACCTCAACTGCGGGGACTGGGTCGACAGTTGCACCGCCATCGTCGAGCACCTGGACGGCAGGATGGAATTGGTCGCCTGGGGGGCCGATCCGTTCAAGATGCCGGCGGCCGCTCCGTCGGCTTGCGTTGCGTCATCGGCGGGTAGCCCAAGGTAGTTCTTGTACCCGGGTGTTTGGCCGGGTGATAGCCGGCCAAACACCGAGCAGAAGTAGCGCTCAGATTCTTAACAGGCTGGCGCTGGGCGCGCCGATTTGATGGTTTTCGGCGATCAAATCATCCAGGCCGCTGGCTGCGAGCGGCAACATGGTCGGATATTTCAGGATATTGGTTCCCGAGGTGCTGATCCATTCCTTGATCTTTATCAGGTCGTCGACGGAAATCACGGTTTTGCCCGTTTTATGTTTCCACAGGGAGCACAAATCGACTGCCAGTGCGAAGGTCAGTGCCCGGTCGTGATAAGTTGCAGCCATGATGATTCTCCTGAAAAAATCTTGTGAATACATCAGACTATAGCGGGTGTTTGTTGCACTATGATGACCGCATGCGGAGGTTATAAACGGTTTAAACTGTTAGCGTTTATTCAACCTAGAAACCTTAGTTGGACAGGTTGAAGTGTGCGGATTTTGGAGTGCAGGGCAAGGCGTAACGACGCGGAATGGTCGTTCCATTCCAAGGAGTTACAACGCAGCCATGTGCGCCAAAATCCGTGCAATTCAGCCTGTAGCGCACTCACCCGGCAGGTGAGTACTATGTGTACAAATAATTTTATTAACATCATTACGTTATGCACTTTGTTAAGCGGTCAACCGAGGTTTCTAGGTTCAAGGACTTGTCATGATTGATAACGCGGCTTTGGCCATGGAACAAAAGAGCGGCGCGGCATCGACGTCAGCCGGCCTGCGGCTCAATATCCGTGCGGATATGAAAGCCCATGCGCTGTTGCTTGCCGACCGGCTGGACCTGAAGTCCTTCAAGATCGCGGATTGCCTGGCGACCACTCCGCTGACGCTGGAAGTCAGCGCCGAGGGCGGCGTGGCGGTACTGTTCCGCTATGGCGTGGTGGTGTTTTTCGGGGTGCAGGCGCTGGACGAGGTCAGGTTCATCGCTTCCCTCGGTCCGCTGCTGACCAATTCCTACGAGATGCCGGAAACCGAGGAGTTGGTAATCCATTGCGGCATGGGCAGCGTCGGCGTGCAGAGTGGCGCCGTTTCGCTGGACGAGATCTCGCTGGAGAAGCTGCAGGTGATCGCCGATGCCTTAAGCAAGAATCTGGTGCTTTCCCTTTATGAGAAAAAGGTGGCCGGCGAATTCGACAAGATCGAACCCCTGGCGCAGGAGCTGGCGCTGCACGGCAGGGTAAGCGCGGATTCCAGGAAGCTGCTGTCCAAGATCGGCAGCATGCTGCTGATCGAACACCGCATGGTCGGGCGGGCAGAAATCGGGGACAAGCCGGAAACGCTATGGAATTTTCCCCAACTGGAAGGTTTATATGCCGAGCTGGAAGACGAATTTGAACTGAAGGAGCGGCAATCCGCGCTGGACCGCAAACTGGGACTGATTTCCGATACCGCACAAACACTTGCCGACGTATGGGACAACAAACAGCTGCACAGGCTGGAGTGGTACGTGATCGGCTTGATCCTGTTCGAAATCGTCATCGGCCTGTTCGAACTGGGCGACAAATTCCTGCATTGACTCGCCGCATATCCGAAATGCGGCAGCAAAACCTTTACAGCAGCATGGCCATTGAAATAACATGAAAATGTTAATTATCTGTAATGACCATCACCTGTCGGGTTTTTTCCCGGGATTGAGACGATCGTATGACGAGTGCACTCCTCCAGGAGCTGGAATCCAAGCAGGCACGGGAGTGCGTGCAGCAATTGCAGCATGCGCTTGCCCACCATAACCAATGGCTCAACCGGCTCTACGAGACCCTCATCTGCCGCCTTCACCACCAGGCGGACGATGTTGCCGATGCCCCCCATCTGTTGTGCCAGTTCGGGCAGTGGTACCACAAGGTCGAGGACCCGGTCCTGCGCAACCATCCGACATTCATCGCGCTCGGCAGGATTCACCAGCATCTCCACCACGCCGCGCGCAGCCTGCTGCTGGAGTCGGCCAAAAACCGCACCGTCAGTTACGGGCTTTATACCTCCTTCCTCCATGAACTGAATCGCTTCCGCCAGGCGATCTTCGGGCATTACCTGCCGCTCCCGCTCATGCGCCACGACCACTGGAGCGAAGAAGTAACCAGCCTGGCGAACAAACTGTTCGAATACACCACCGAGGGGGTCATGATCTCCGACACCAGCGGCTCCATCCTCAACGTCAACAGCGCGTTCAGCCACATTACCGGCTACAGCTTGAAAGAAGTGGTCGGGCGCAAAACCAATATCCTGAAATCCGATCGTCAGAACGCGGATTTTTACCGTCTCATGTGGCAGAGCCTCCGGGACACAGGGCATTGGGAAGGGGAAATCTGGAACCGCCGCAAGAACGGTGAAATTTACCTGGAATGGCTGTCCATCAGCGGCGTGCGGAACGATGACGGCAACGTAACCCATTACGTGGCAATTTTTTCGGACATCACCACCGCACGGGAAAACGAACTTCACCTCCAGCACCTGGCCTACTACGACCCGCTTACCAACCTGCCTAACCGCATGCTGCTCCAGGACCGTCTCAATCAGGCCGTTGTCATGGCCGAGCGGGAGCGGCGCAAACTGGCCATATTGTTCATCGATCTCGATCGCTTCGGCAGCGTAAACGAAATGGTCGGCCACAAGGCGGGCGATGCCCTGCTGGTCGAAATTGCCCAGCGCCTGCGCGACTGCGTGCGCTCCAGCGACACCGTCGCGCGAATGTGCGGTGACGAGTTCATCATCTTGCTGCCCGATATTCCCGATACCCAGGCGGCGGGCCTGGTGGCGGAAAAAATCATCGATGCGCTGGCCTTGCCATACTCGACCGAAAAGCAGCCGTATAAAATCAGTCCAAGCATCGGTATCGCCATCTACCCCAACAGCGCCAGCTCGGCGGACGGGCTGCTCAAAACCGCCGATGTCGCCATGTACCACGCCAAATCCACGGGGCGCAACACTTACCAGTACTACCGCGCGTCGGTCGGCGAGGGCGCCACAGACCTTTTTGCCATGGAAAGCAGCCTGCGTGCGGCCATCGAAAAGAATGAGCTGGAAGTCATGTACCAGCCCCAGATATCCCTGGCAACGGGAAAGATAACCGGCACGGAAGCGCTGGTGCGCTGGCACCATCCGGAGCGCGGCTTGGTCATGCCCGCGGACTTCATCCCGCTGGCGGAAGAAACCGGGCTGATCGTCCCGCTCGGCGAATGGGTTATGCGCCGTGCCTGCGCCCAGAACGCGGAATGGCAGAAGGACGGCTTCGCCCCCATGCGCGTAGCGGTAAACCTGTCGGCGCGTCAGTTGCGCATCCGCACGCTGGCGGAAAAGGTGGCGCAGATCCTCGATGAAACCGGACTGGACCCTGTCTGGCTGGAACTGGAATTGACCGAAACCATGGTGATGCGCGGCACCAACGACGTCATCGGCATCATGCAGCAGCTGAAGTCCCTCGGCGTGTGTTTTTCCATCGACGACTTCGGTACCGGTTATTCGTCCTTGAGCTACCTGAAGCGCTTTCCCATTAACGCCATCAAAATCGATCGCTCTTTCGTCCAGGGCGTGCCGCATGATTTTGACGACGCGACCATCTCCAAGGCCATCATCGGCCTGGGGCACAGCCTGAGCCTGAAGGTCATTGCCGAAGGCGTGGAGAACGCGGAGCAGCTCGCATTCCTGCGCGAACACCAGTGCTGCGAAGCCCAGGGTTACTACTTCAGCCGTCCCGTTTCAGCGGATGCCCTGACTGCGCTGTTGCGGAGTAATATTGCCATGGCCGATTTTCCGGGCGCTCGCTGAAAGTGCCGTTTAGCGGGCAGCACTACACTAGCCAGCCAGGGCGTGAAATTAGCGTTAACATGTCCCAAATAACGACAAACGCAGGACCGCTCAACTACAACAGCCAAAAAAGTCATTACCACGGGGGATGCACATGTTTGGGACGTCGAGGTTAAAGCAGGAACTCGCTGCTGCACAGAAGCGGGCCGCCGAACTGGAAAGCGAGAAGCAACAGCAGAGCCAGGACTGGGAAACAAAATATGCCGCCCTTCAACTGGCGCTGGAGCGGGAATGCCAGAAGACGGCTTTTCAGCGGGGTTTGTGCGGTCAGTTGCAGCTGTTCAGCCAGTCCATGCTGGAATCCCAGAGAACCATGGCCCTCCTGGCCGCCTCCATGAAAGCCGAGGCGGAAACCGCGGACTCCGCATCCCAGGCCACCACGGACAATATGTCGTCGGTGCAGAAAATCTCCGCCAACGTGTTCGACATGACGGAAAAAACCCGCCAGGTTGCCGAGATCGTCGACACGCTGAATAGCCGTGCCAGCCAGATCGGCGGTATCGGCTACCTGATCAAGGAGATTTCCGACCAGACCAACCTTCTCGCCTTGAACGCGGCCATCGAGGCGGCGCGGGCTGGCGAGCAGGGACGGGGATTCGCAGTGGTGGCGGACGAAGTGCGCAAGCTGGCCGAACGCACCGGCAGCGCCACCAACGAGATCGCCTCGCTGGTCAGCACCATCCAGACGGAAACCGCCAACGCCAAAGACAGTATCGAAATCACGCCCGAGCAGGCGGCAGCCTATGATCGGGATGCGCAATACGCAAAATCAAGCATGCAAAGCTTGCTGGACCTCTCCGTCCAGGCGCGCGCCACGATTCGTGGCACTGCACTGCGCACGTTCGTGGAAGTGGCCAAGCTGGATCACCTGATATTCAAGATGGAGATTTACCGGGTGTTCATGGGCACATCCCAGAAAGCTGCCGGGGAGTTTTCCAGCCACACCACCTGCCGCCTCGGGAAATGGTATTACGAGGGCGATGGCCGGTCTTGCTTCTCCCAGTTGTCCGCTTACAAGAGTATCGAGCAACCGCATAATGCCGTGCACGTCCACGGCAGGGCCGCGGTGGAGAAGTTCTTCGACGAAGACCTTACGGGCGCCCTGGAATCCGCCGCAAAAATGGAGGCTGCCAGCACCCAGGTGATGCAGGAACTGGAAAATCTTGCGCTCCAGGGAGAAGCGCAAGGCAGTTGTTTGGCGCACTAGGGCGTGATTACGCTAATTCCAGTGATCGGGTTACAAGCTAGCTAGCTGGCGGAAGCTTGTTCACGAGCAGCCAGTAGAACCCCATGTCGGCAACCGTCTTGGCGAATTCATCGAAAGCCACCGGCTTGGACACAAAGCTGTTCACGCCCAGCCGATAGGCGGCGACCATGTCCTTTTCCTCCTTGGACGAGGTCAGCACCACAATGGGCAAGGCCGAGGTGCGCGGATCGGCGCGCAGCGCTTTCAGCACCTCAAGGCCGTTCACCTTGGGCAGGCCCAGATCCAGCAACACCACCCGTGGCAGCGGAAAGTTTTGCTGCTCGGCGAACTTGCCCCGGCCAAAAAGAAAATCGAGGGCTGCCGCGCCATCCTTCACCCACTCTATCCTGTTGGCCAGGTTGTGCTTCTTCAGCGAGCGTAGAGCCAATTCCGCATCCGTTGGATTGTCTTCCACCAACAGGATGTCAATGGTCTGTTGTATGTTCATGGGGTGCTTACTCCTTCGGGGCGCGAGGGAATGACTGAGTTTTTGCGGATAGGAACTCAAGCCTATGCCTATGCGTAATGAGAGGCAATGCTAATTTAGTATCCAAATAAGCGGTGGCCATATGGAAACCACCTTGGTCGGGATGCACGCAACCCGGTTATTCTGGATAGCTGCGCAGATTGATATAGAGGCTGTTGCCGGGGATTTTCTTGGCCATTTTCTTGGCATCCGCTGCCACGGTGGAAACTTCCATATGGGAGCTGAACATCCCCGGCAAGACATTGACGGCACCGATGGAGAGCGAGGTGAGCGCGTTGAATTCCTTTTCGCCGCGCCGGTTTTCCGTCACGTAGCCGCCGCGCTCGTTATCGCTGACGCTGAAAAACGGGATGACGGCTGAGCCGAATTTTTCCAGTCCGCTGCGGCAGCGCTTTTCCCAGTCCGGACTGCAAAACAGGGCGATAAAGTCGTCGCCGCCGATGTGGCCGAGAAAATCCACTTCCGGATCGCAGATTTCGGCGAGTATCTTCGCGGTCATCTGGATCATGGCGTCGCCCTTGCTGAAGCCGTAAACGTCGTTGAACGGCTTGAAGTGATCCAGGTCGCAATAACAGGCGACAAATGGGATCTGTTGTTCCAGCAGTTTGTCGATGTGTTCGTTGATCGGCGTGTTGCCGGGCAGGCCGGTGAGGGGGTTGGCATAGCGCGCGGCCTGGATTTGCAGGTCGGTTATTTCGCGGATCAGGTCGTGTCCGGTGCCGATGCCGACATACTTGCCGTTTTCGGTAAAAATAAATCCATGGGTCAAGTATCGCCGGTCGCCCGCAACCAGGTGGCTCAAGTCTTGTATGCTGATGCTCACGTCCACGATCAGCGGGTCGGGGTCCATGAAGGTAACGCAGGGTTTCTTGCCATACAATTCGCGGCGGTAGGGCCTGGCAAAGCGGTCGATCAGCACGCTGCGGCTGATCATGCCGATCGGCGCACCGTCTTCTTGTATGATCGCCGCTTCATCAATCTGCGGGTTGGATTCGAAGACATCGAACACTTCATCGTTGAGGGTGTCCGACAAAAAGCAGGGGACTTTCATCATCAGCCTGCGTTCGACCAGGCCGGAGTGCGGGTTGCCGGACGCGGCGCCCCTGGCTGTATGGGGCGACAGCGCCTTGACTACCCCGGCAGGAATCACCGATGAGGGTTTGTTCGTGGGGCGGGTGATGTGGTAACCCTGACCAAAGGGAATGCCCAACTCGTGCACCATGAGAAGCTGGGCATGGGTTTCGACACCTTCGGCGATCACCTGGCACCCGGCTTTTCCGGCTTTTTCCAGCATGGACTTTACAAATTGGGCCTTGGCCTGGTCCTTGTCGATATTCTGGATAAAATGGCGGTCGATTTTTACGAAGGATGGCTTGAACTCCGACCAATTGTCCAGCGTTGAAAGGCAGTCGCCCTGGTCGTCGATGGCCACCTGGAACCCGAGCGCGGAATAATGGGTAATGACTTCCAGCAGCAAATCCGGGTTGAATTCGCAAACCGGTTTGTTCTCCGTCAATTCGATCACGGTCCGCTCCGGATCAAGCCCGGCGCGACGAATGATCCCGATGGTGTCGTTGTTGTGCAGTTCGTGCATGGCAAGCACGTCTGAGCTGCGGTTGAGGAACAGAAGCCCCTGCAATTGCAGCTCGACGAAACGCTCCGCCACCAGCTTGCAGCACAGATTCTCGAGCTCGTGGCCGATGCCCGATTGGCGCGCCAGCCCGAACAGCCTGGTCGGCGAATGCAGCAGGCTGTCTGACGGGCCGCGGATCAGGCCCTCGAAGCCGATAATGCGGCTGTTCGAGAAATCGATGATGGGCTGAAAAAGGACTGTCAGATTCTGGCGTTCGATGATGTCGTACAAGCTTCGAATCGGTTCGGAGTGAATGCCCGGAGAAGGCTTGCCGCGGGTTTCGGGCCGGACCGGTTTGGCGTTGTTCACGGTGTTTTTCATGATAGGCCGCTAGTTTTCCGGGAAAACCGCAAAGTTTCCGGATTGGAACCTCGTTGCCGCGCTCAATATCTGAGATGGAAATGCGCGAAATGTGTCGTTTCTGGGTAGAAACGGCCGGATTCCGGTGATGAATGTAGCAGGTCTTTATTGCCTTGATGTGACAAGGCGGCGATCGGATGGAGTCAGCGCAGGCCTTTTTCCTGCAGGAACAGGGTGAGTTCCCTGTCATCGTGCAGGATGTGATTCTCCGCACAGTCGATCAGGAAGGCCGTGACCAGCACAACGCGATTGGCATCGTCGGGCTTGAAATCTTCCATCATGGTGACGGCCTTGTGCAGTACTTCCTGGTGTTCGAGGGCGTGTTTTTCTCGCTCGGGGAAGCCATGGCGGAGCATAATTTCTTCTTCGTGGGTGAAGTGCTCCTCGGTGAAACGGATGAGCTTGGCCATCTGACTGCGTATCTGCTCAGGGTCGCAATTGCGCTCCACTGCGTCCACCAGGGCGTTGACCATGTCGATCAGCGCGTGGTGCTGGCGGTCGATGGAGGCGATGCCCAGCGTGTGGCGGCTCTCGTCCCACGCCAGATGAAATTTCTGCATGCTCAGTGCTCCTTGATCAGGACGCTGGTTGAGTACTCCGGCTGGAAGCGCTTCTCGACCGGTCTGGATAGGACCAGCCGTTGCGCCATGCCCCGACCACCAGCGTGGGATATTCGGGGCGGCCGAGACTGCCGTTGTAGCGGCCCAGCGCGCGATACAGGTCGCCGCGCTCGATGTCCAGATAGTGGCGCAGGATGGTGCAGCCATAACGCAGGTTGGTGCGGATGTGGAACAGGTTGTTGTCGCTGGCCCCGATGAGCTTGACCCAGAACGGCATCACCTGCATATAGCCGCGCGCACCAGCGCTGGAAACGGAGTATTTCTTGAAGCCGCTTTCGACCTGGATCAGGCCGAGTACCAGCTGTGGATCGAGCCCCGCGCGCGATGCTTCGTAATGTACTGCTCTGAGGAAATCCAGGCGGGTGGTGCGATCCGGTATGCGTTTTTCCATGCGGTGCGACATTTCGGCCAGCCAGTTCGCCTCTTCCACCGGCGAGGAAAAGGACGGGCGTCGCGGGGCGCTGTCGCTCACTGATTTGTAAAGCGCTGCCCGCACGCTGTCGGACAGCGGTTCATAAAGCTGCGCCCCGGCCTGGGCGGCCGCCGGCAGCAGCAGGAGTAGCGATAACGCTATCAGTCTTCGCATAATTTGGATTGTACGAATTCCAGCACCGAATTCAAGGCGATGGCCTGCGCTTTTTCGTCGCGGCGTCCCTGATATTCGAGGTTACCTTCCTTCAGCCCGCGCTCGCCCACCACGATGCGGTGCGGGATGCCGACCAGTTCCATGTCGGCGAACATCACGCCGGGGCGCTCGTCGCGGTCGTCCAGCAGCACTTCGATGCCGGCTGCCTTGAGGTCGGCATAGAGCTTGTTCACGGTGTCTTTCACCAGTTCGCTGCGCCCCATGCCGATGGGTACGATGGCCAGTTCGTAGGGGGCGATGGAGGGCGGCCAGATGATGCCGCGCGCGTCGTGATTCTGCTCGATGGCGGCGGCCACGATGCGCGATACGCCGATGCCGTAGCAGCCCATTTCCATGACGCGATCCTTGCCGGATTCGTCGAGGAAAGTGGCGTTCATGGCCGAGGAATACTTGTTGCCGAGCTGGAAGATATGGCCGACCTCGATGCCGCGGCACAGTTCCAGTATGCCCTTGCCGTCCGGGCTGGGGTCGCCTTCCACGGCGTTGCGGATGTCCACCACTTCCTTGAGTTCGGGCAGGTCGCGCACGAAATTGACACCGGTGAGATGGTAGCCATCCTCGTTGGCGCCGCAGACGAAATCACTCATCACTGCCACGGAGCGGTCGGCGATGATGGGAATGTTCAGCCCGACCGGGCCCAGCGAACCGGCCCGGCAGCCGGCGGCAGCAAGAATCTGTGCGTCGCTGGCGAAGCGCACGGCTTCGGGGAGCTGGAGCAGCTTGCCTGCCTTGACTTCGTTCAGCTCATGGTCGCCGCGCAGCAGCAGCGCCACCACGCCTCCGTCGCGGCCTTCGACCAGCAGCGTCTTGACGGTTTTCTCGGCGGGAACCTTGAGGTATTCGCACACCTGTTCGATGCTGTGCTTGCCCGGTGTCGAAATCTTCTGCATAGGCTGAGTGGGCGCCGGGCGTGGGGCGCTCGGCGAGACTGCTTCGGCCAGCTCGACGTTGGCGGCATAGTCGGAACTGGGGCAGAAGGCGATGGCGTCCTCGCCGGAATCCGCCAGCACGTGGAATTCGTGCGAGCCGGAGCCGCCGATGGCGCCGGTATCCGCCGCCACGGCGCGGAACTTCAGCCCCAGGCGGGTGAAGATGCGCGAATAGGTCTGGTACATCACTTCATAGGTCTGTTCCAGCGAGGCGCGGTCGGCATGGAAGGAGTAGGAGTCCTTCATCACGAACTCGCGTGCGCGCATCACGCCGAAGCGCGGGCGGATCTCGTCGCGGAACTTGGTCTGGATCTGGTAGAAGTTGATCGGCAGCTGGCGGTAGCTCTTGATCTCGCGCCGCGCCACGTCGGTGATGACTTCCTCGTGGGTGGGGCCGAAACAGAACTCGCGTTCGTGGCGGTCCCTGATCTTCAGCATCTGCGGGCCGAACACGTCCCAGCGCCCGGTTTCCTGCCACAGCTCGGCGGGGATCACGGCGGGCATCAGCAGCTCGATGGCGCCGGCCCGGTCCATTTCCTCGCGCACGATGTTTTCCACCTTGCGCAGCACCTTCAGGCCCAGCGGCATCCAGCTGTAAAGCCCGCTGCCCAGGCGCTTGATCAGGCCGGCGCGCAGCATCAGCTTGTGGCTGACCAGCTCGGCTTCGGTCGGGGCTTCCTTGAGGGTGGAGAGGAAAAATTGTGAAACGCGCATGGTGATGTTCCGGATTCTGAAAACTTCCAATTCTACCGCCATCAGCCTTGCCGTGACACCATTTGATATCGCGTTGTCAGGACATGTGAATTCTGCTATAAAAGGATTCACCGATCTCGAATTTGTATTCGTCATAACTGCCAGGTTTGCGGTGGTTTGGCCGGCGCACGTGTGTTCCTGAAATTTCCATATTCCAATGAGGTTTCCATGAATATGCAATCAAGGTTTGGCATTCTGCTCGTGTTGCTGGCAGCTACGTCCTCTCCATTCGCGTTCGGCGCGCAGCCGCTCAAGCCTGGCGAAGCCATCGCTATCAACCCCCAACCCGAACCGCCGGGCGCGCCGAGACAGAAAATTTTAAAGCCCGCTGAAAAGGTTGGCATCAATCCCCAGCCAGAACCTCCGTTACCAGTGGAGCATAAGCTTCTCAGGCCGGGAACAGCCGTAGGTATCAATCCCCAGCCGGAGCCACCGATGCCGCAGAGGCGCTAGTCAGGGGATAAAGGGGGGGAAAAACAAATGGCGCGGAATAAGGCATGGGCCGTTGAGTGGTGCGGGGCTGGGTTTTGGCATCTGTCCGCGCTATTGTTTTTGGTATCGCTGAGCATTTTCGCGGCCCAGCTCTCTTTTGCGGCTGACATGCGGAACATGATCACCGTGCCGCCGGTCCTCAATAGAGCGCCCGCTTCAACCCCCGCCATTATGGCCCCGCCTCCGGCGGCACAAACCACTACAGCCACCATTCAGTCCGTTTCGCCATCCACGCTGATGCCGGGGCAGAACTACACCCTGCAATTGCTGGGACAGGGGCTCCGGCCCGGCATCAAGGTGGACTTCGGCAGCGGAGTTACCCTGACTTCCCCGCTTATTTTCGCGGCAGAAGGCGGACGCGGCGCCCAGGTGAATGTCAGGGTCGAGCCGGGCGCCGCGCCAGGCGTGCGTCAGGTGATTCTCACCGTGCCTTCCAGCCTTGCGGTCCTGCCGCCGCAGCCGCAGCCTGCCCGCATCACCATTATGCCCGGGCCGGGCCTGGCCGGGATGGCAGGAGCTGCGGCCCCGCTTCCCGGGGTGAAGATGCCGCCAGCACCGCCAGCACCGCCACCACAGACGCCGATGTCCAATCCCGTTCCGGTAATCGCCTTGCAGGTTGTGCCGAACCAGTGGCAGACCGGAAAAACTTACCAGTTGACACTGAACGGGAACGATTTCGTGAACGGCATGGAACTGCGCTTTGGCGACGGCGTCAAGATCAAGACGCCGCCTAAAATCATCACTTCGTCCTTTGCCCAGATGGAAGTGGAAGTCGCATCCAGTGCTCAGCCGGGCGTGCGCCTGGTCGGGGCGCGCATGACGCCAAACCAGGCGTGGAGCATGACTTCTGCTAGCGTTCAGGTGCTGGCTGGCTTCAAGCCGATGGATGTCAAACCCAAGCTGAGGCCGTTCGATACCAGTTTCAAACCGGGCCGGATCGAGTTGAAATCGCCGGGATGGTCTTCCACGGCTAAAACCGACCCCGCAACCGGCACCAAGATGACTTGCTCGAGGGATGGCGTTGCGCTAAGCGGTGAGTGCAACATGGCCGATAGCGCGCCCCTGTTGCAGGATGATCTGGTGTTCCGCTGGCAGGAGAAAAACCCGGGTACGGCTGAGTTTTTCGAGTTTCGCATTCTGAATAAAAACGGCAATGTGCTGATGCGCAAGCGCCTTGAGGGCGGCACGGCGGTATGGCCGGGCAGTTCGCAGCCGACAAAATTACCGCCCCCGACCTACTATCAGCCTGATCCAGCCTTCCTCGACACGTTGCTTAATCCCGCTACCGGTCCTCTCAGTGCCGCTCCTTCAGGCACGGCCAAGGGCGGTGCCAAGGTAAAGTCGCCGAGCAGTGCAAAATATTCCCCCGCCGGGTCGGCAGGAGGGGCTGCACAGCAGGAAAGTGCGCCTCCCGTGAACTACCCGAACGCAACAGACCTGCTGTGGGAAGTGGCGGGCTACCGCGTTTACCTGAGCAACGGGGTCGAGCAGAAAGCGGCCATGGAGAGCGATGCGCCCGTCCGATTGGTGGCTGCCAACATGTCTGCGCAGGGTGTCTCCGATACGGGCAGGCAGGGCATGACGGGCGTTCTGGTGCAGCCGGGTGAACCTGTCGAAGTCGAGATTTCCGATCGCTGGCCGCTCAGGAAGCCGAATCGGCCGAATGGCTTCGGCGCCTGCCCGCTGGTGCCCCAGGCGCAGCCGGTTCTGCGCGCCCAGAATATGGACAAGGGCGAAGGCGATACCAGCGTGGCCGCAGTGGCGCATCCATTCGACAACTGGATACTCTCGGGCAAGGTGGTGCTCGCCAATTCGCCTTACGAATCCCATCCCGGCGTGGAACTGGAGCCTTCCAAGTCATCTGGTTCGTCGCAGTCCGGCATGGGCACGGCGACTCTTCCGACGGTTGCCAAATATCGCTTCGACAATCTGTTCGTGGATTGGGGCGATGGCACGGTGGTACCGCTGGTGGGCAAACCGGAAGATCCTCTTTACAACGACCAGGACAAAAAAGGCATCAACGGCGATGTCGCCATGACGCTGCCGGACCAGCAGGAATACGGCGAGTATTCGCATACGGTGGCGATTGGCAACAAGGAACATGCCGCGCGGCGTGAAACGTTCTTCACCCACCAATATTCGCGCACCGGCTATTTCAATATCCGCGTCTATCAGTTGGCGGAAAGGGATGTGCAGCAGGCGAACCCTGCCGATCTGGCGGATGCCTACGATCATCCGTCAGGCTCGGCAGGGCTTGGAGCTTACGGACAACTGCGCGGCACCGGCAGCTTGGCGCAGGCCGGAGGAAGGGATAATGACGCCAAGGCAAAGGACATCGCCGAACGTGCATATGTGATGATGTGCCAGACGGTCAACATCATGCCGTACATGGATCCAGTGGCTTATGGACCGCTGCACCTCGAGTCGGTGGACATCGTGTCGTTCGGTCCGCCGCAGCGGGCTCGGTCTCCGGTCGGCAAAGTCAGCGCAAAAACCGGCATTGCGCGTGGTGCCGTGGCGTCCAAGGAAAAATCTGCTGCGTCTCTATCGGCTTCTGGCCCGGGCAACGTCAAGCTCGCCAATAACTCCATTTCGCAGGCAGTGCTCCAGCTTGACGATGGGGTGGATGCCACGTGCAGCGGCTGCAACAAGGCATTTACCGCCCACGCGGTGCTGAGCTATTTTGGCAGTGGCGCGGTTGACGCGACCTGGAAAGTGAAACTCAAGGGCAAGAAAGGTGTCCAGTCCTTCCCGGCAACCGGTCCCGGCACCGTGGGCCGTTCGCCAGCAAGGGAAGGGGACCCAAAAAACTGGAAAGATCCCCTGCCCGGCACTCATGACCTGTACTCGCCGGCCCTGCCCGTGGATCCGGCGGATGTGTACGAAATCTGGGTCGAGGTCAAGGTCAAGCCGGAGCCCTTGTTCGATCATGCCTTCAGGTTGCAGGGCCGGGGGGGTGTGGTGGACGTGAATGCGCTGGCGGCGCAGAGAGGCGAGAAAGCAGTCAAGGTGGGCTTCCTGCGGCCGAGCAGGGAAGGCGGAAAATCCTCGCCGCCCGTGCTGTATGCCAATGATGCCCAGACCTCCACGGCCCTGGCGGCGGCAGGCCGGAAATTGTCTGCCACCTCCTCGCGCTTGGCCGGGGGCCTTAATCTGGATGGCCAGCAGGTGAAATCGCCGAGCAAGAAATACAAGGTGGTGGCGATTGATCCGAGCAAGCCGTGCGAATTCTATTTTGCCGGCGAGCAGGGGGACAAGTTCAGCGTTTACCTCGATCAGCAGAACCTGCCCAAGGAATCGGGAGGGACATATAGCGGCAGCGGGACACTGGATGTCAAGCTGACCAGTTCCAGCAATGGCGCAACCTTGATTCCGAACGTCGGCGTTTCCTTTCAGAACTGGCAGGTGGACCAGGCTGGAAACGTCGCGCCGGGCACCAAGCTGTCCCAGACCGTGTCTTCCGGACCCATTTCGACCATGGGGCTGACTGACGTGTCCGTGGCGAAGATCGAAGGCACGGCAGGGAAGGAAATGAAGGCCACCTTGAATGCAAAACTGGGCGACAGCTTCCTGCTGTTCGCCGGTAGCGGTGATGTGCCGTCATGGAAAACCGCCGCCAATTTGCGGCAAAACGGCGACTGGAGTGCTAAAGTCAAACTCGACAAAAAAGTGGCGCTGGGCTGGAGCGGTTTTTACCTGAACTCCAGCGATGTCACTCTCGATCTGAGCCGCAGCACCGGCCAAGGCCCGGATGCCTGTGGCGGCGCTTCCGGCAGCAACTGGGTGGGGGTGAATTTCGGCTCTGCTGATATCGAGATCAATACCTCCGACCTGGCACCAGTCACCATCCAGAGCAGCAACTGGGGTGTAACCAACCACGCCTGCGGCAAATTCTCCCTGCAGAATGATCCGCGTCTGATGAACCTGAGCGTCGGAAAAGGTACGATCAGTTTCAACAAGGTTTCGCTGGAAGCCAAATCGAGCGGGACATTCGATGCGCACTACAACATCGACGTCCAGTTGCCGTTCCTGAATGCCTTGCTGCACAGCGACGACGTGCAACTCCTCTCCTCTAACCAGAAGGAAGGCAGCTTTGAATTTGCAGGCGTGAAGCCGAAAGAAACCGTGCAGCGCGATTTTGGCCCGATTCACCTGAGCGCCAAGCCGGACAGCTTCCGTTTCGGTTTTGACAAGAGCGGCGGCTGGCGCGCCATTGTCGATCCTGAACTGAGCTTCAAGGCCGAGGGGAAAGCCTTCAACTCTGAACCGATTGCAGTGCCTGACATGCGCTTCGGCATGAACGGACGCGCCTATTTCGACGAAAATGGCACGGCAACTCGGGATATTCCACTGGGCGGCTTTGGCGATCTCGGCAAGTCCAGGCTGGAACTGCAGGGCTTGCACCTGACAGGCGGGGCCAGCGGCAACGAGCGCCTGAAAATGGCTTTCAGCGGCCAGGTCCGCCTCTCTCCCTCGCTGCCGGCGGCAAATGTTCAGGCGATTTACAAGATTAGCGGCGACAGCTATGAGGGCAGTGGGCCGGTGAGCACGCCCTTCAATCTCAAAGTGGCATTCCCGGCCGGCCAGCCGGTGACGGAGGCCAGCATCGACCCGGTCTATGATCCGAAACCCAACCCCGGAACGCGTTACACCGGCAGTGTCGACATCGGCATGTTTGGCGGGCCGCCGATCAAAGGCGAATTCCTGCTCGGTTATGAAGGCAGCACGGATTACTGGCTGACGCGGCTCGAAATTCCGCTGGGGGCAAGCGGGGTATCGCTCTCGCCGGTGCCGTTGACCCTTTACAGGGTGCGCGGCGGGCTTGGTTATCACGTTACTGGCGATTCGCTGCAGGGTGGGAAACCAATTGGTCAGGCAGCGTTTTCTTCCAGCGCCGACACTTCGTTCATGGTTGGGATGCGGGTCGGGAGCTCGGACAAGTTCACGGTCATGATGGATGGCGACTTTACCGTGACCACCGGTGCCAGCGCCGGAGCCCGCATGGATTTCCGCGCCTGGCTGCTCAAGGCAAGCCAGAGCGGAGACGGCGATTTCACAGGGTTTTTCAAATATGGCGGCGGTAATTTCGACGGCCGGTTGTGGGGCAATCTGGACATGCTCAGTGGCGCCATCCGTTTCGATCTTGGCAACGGCGAAAACAATGCTGCGGTCGACCTGCATGTCGGCGGCGGCAGCTGGCACGTGTATGCGGGCAAGAATACCGGCCCGCGCATCAGGGGGCACATTCTGATTCAGGATGCGGACTCCTACCTGATGCTGGGTTCGGATACCGGCCTCGCGGTGGGTGGGGCGCAGCAGGTCTATCTCGGCGTGGGAGCCTCCTCGGTGGCGTCGGCGTACGTGAAGGGCTACATGGACATGGGCCTGCAGATCACCACTCAACCCAAAGTGGCCGGCGATTTTGCCGCAGGTGTTGAGGCTGGAGCCTGCATCGTCGGTGGCTGCTATGACGCGGGAGTCACCGCTGCTGTGCATGCCGAAGCTTTTCCAGTGGACGTCCGGGCGAAGGCCAAGATAGAAATACCGCTTGCGCCGGATGTCAGCTTTACGGTGCATTTGTAAGAGGGCATCCAAGATGGCACGTATTTTTTCAGTCTGGCTGGCCATGCTGGCACTCTGGCTGGCGAGCCCGGCCTGGGCGGTGGATGCCAAGGACGCGGTCGGCGGCATGTTTGCCGCTTCCGACGGCATGGGCGAGGTCAGGCTGTGGTGGTTTCCTCCCGTCGGTCGCTGGCCTGCCGGAGGCTGGCGGCTGCTCGATTCCTCAGGCGGGCAGGTGCTGGTGGATCGCATCGTGCCTGGCGAGGCGGAGGCGCTTGCTGCCGTGTCGCAAAAAGATGCCGAAGGGGTGCGCCAGCTGCAGGATGTGCTTGCCAAAGCCAGCAAGCCCGAGGATGTGAATCTTGTCTATGGATTGCTCGGTGCACGTGCCATGGCGGACTGGCCGTATGCGCGAGCCCTCGGTCTGGGCTGGGTTCTGCCGCATGTCGCGCCGGGAAAACGGGCCTATCGGGTGATTGGCCTGGACCGTAACGCCAAGCCCGTGAATGTCTCTTTTACCAGTTCTCCCGTGGATGGCACCGTTGCCAGCCCCCTCGCTGCTGCACCCCTGGAGCTGAAGGCACTGGCACAGGGGGGCGGCGTGGCACTGTACTGGTCTCCGGCCCATGTTGATCGCAATCTCCCCGTCATCGCCTATGTCGTTGAACGGGATGGCGTGCTGATCACCCCTAAACCGCTGGTGCGCGGCCTGCGCTGGAATGTTTTGCAGCCGGCGCTGGTGGACAGAAATGCGCCCCTCGAAAACGAACTGACTTACCGTGTTTTCGCCGTGGACGCACTCGGCCGCAGGAGCGAGCCGGCCAGTGTCAAGCTGTTTGCCGCCGATCTCAAGGCGCTTGAGCCGCCATTCGAATTCAATGCTGCTGCGGATCGGGACGAGGTCACCCTGCGCTGGAAAGGCAGCGGTAATCCCCATACGACGGGATACGTGGTTGAACGTGCCTATCTTTACGACGGTCCCTATGAGACTCTGACGCCTCAAGGATTGCGTGCCGATGTCGCGCGCCACATAGACCGCAACCTGCGCCCCGGGACGGCCTACTACTACCGCCTGCGCGCCATGGGGCCACGCGGCGACCTGGGAACGCCTTCACGCGCGGTGATGGTGCAAACCGCTGGGCGCCAAGCGCCGCCAGCCGTTTCCGGGCTGAAGGCGGAGGTAGGGCGCACGCGTGTGCACCTTGCCTGGGAGCCGGTCAGCGCGGCGGTGGCCGGGTATTTTATCGAGCGGCGTGGCGATGGCGAGGATCAGTGGCTGCGCCTTAATGGCCGGGTACGCCCTGAACCGTTTTACGATGACTATTATGGCCCGGGCAGAAGCGGGGCGTTCAGTTACCGTATTGTTGCGGTCGGCTACGACAACCAGGAAAGCCGGCCCGGCAGGGATGTAACGGCGACACTGCCTGACACGGTGCCGCCCCCCGCCCCTCGCATCACGTCTATTGACGGCAGCAATGGCAAGGTGACGCTTGGTTTTGCGCCGGCGGGGCGTGAAGAGGATGTGGAGCAGTTCCTGGTATTGCGTTCCCTCTCGGCGCGCGAGCGCGGTCTGGTGCTGGGCGATCCGTTGCCACAAAAGGCCCGCAGTTTCGAGGATTCCTCGGTTGAGGCAGGAAAAGTGTACTGGTATCAGCTTGTGGCGCTGGACAAGAGCGGCAACCGCAGCGATCCGGGCAGCGCAGTGGCCGTGAGGGTGGGCAACCAGGAAATTCCGACCGCCCGCAGGCCGGAAGTGGCACGGGTAGCCGAGCCCTTTCCCCATGCCCTGGTGCGCTTCTCCGCGCCTCCGGCTGGTCTGGGGGTGGTGATACAATTCAGGACAGCGGCTTCGGATGCCTGGATCGTTCTGGCCGGGCCGGCGGCGGAAGGCGGGGAAGCGACTCACGCCAATCTGCCGCGCGGCAGGAGCGAGTACCGGGCGGTTTACCAGGCTGTCAACGGCGTCCAGGGAAAACCGTCGGAGGCGGTAGAGATTGCACAGCCATGAACAAGTTTGAAAAAAGGCGTTGAACCATGACATTCAGGCGAGGTATCAAGGGGAATTCCTGCGGTTTCCAGGGCGGGTGGTTGCTGGCGCTTGCAGCGAGCTGCGGCACGGCTGCTGCGGCTGATTTGAGCAACCCTGCCATCCTGGCCGATAACAGCGAGGTACTGCAGGCCTGGCAGCAAAGCGCTGCCGGCGGACAGGCGCCGGATCTGGTGCAGCAAGCGGATGGCGGTACCACCATCGAATGGCATGGCGGGGTAACGCTGGACAAATATGTGAACAGTTCTTCCGGCGGCAACCTGCTGACGCCCACCAGAAGCGGCAGCTACTACAAGGCGGATGTGCAAAGCGACCTGCGCGGGACTTCCGCTGAAGGTGATCTGAGTTACATGCAGCTTTCCCTGACCAATACCAACGACCGTTCCGTGCTTTCATCCCATCCTACCCAGATCAACAGCTTGCTGATGGGGCGCGCGGGGAAGGATTATCAAGTCACGCTGGGGGATGTGGTGGCAAGTTATTCTCAGTTGGGCACCAGCGTTGGCCTGCGTGGCGTGGGGGGGCAGAAGATGTTCGGGCAATCCATGCTCTCCGCCAGTGCGGGTGTGCTGGCGCAAAGCTGGGAGAGTCTGGCCAATACCGTGCAGCGTACCCAGTTTCTGCGTAATGTTTATGCGGGCAAGGTTGAAACCCCGCTGAACGACGCATGGCGCGGCTATGTGACCACCCAGGGATATTCTGACGATAGGGGCAGCCTGGGGCAGGGAATGTCGCTACTCGCGCCGGCTTCGGCGCGGGCCACCACGGCCGGTTTTGCCTATCAGCAGGGTGAGCTCGGGGTGCAGGGCGAAGCCGGTGTGAGCCGCTGGCAGGAGGAGGGGCTGCAGGAGCATAAGGATAATGCCCTCATCGTCGATGCCAACTGGCGGGTGCAAAGCGTGGGACTGCGCGCGGGTCATCACAAAATCGGCAGGTACTATAGTTCCCTTTCGGGCATGGCGGCCCCGGGTATCAAGGAAACCTATGTCGCTGGCGACTGGACCGCCGCACCGTGGGTGACGTTTACCGCTGATGCGCGTCATTCGGTCAATGAAGGCGCCCTGAATACCGTCAATGCGCAAAAAACCGATGCGCTGCTGGCCGGGGCTTTCATCAATTTCGGTGCTGATTGGCCAGGCTGGGGCTTGATGTTGAATCACTCCCAATCCAAGGGTGAAAGCGGCAATACTGGTGCCAGCAGCAAAAATGAAGGCAATGGCGCTTCACTTTTCTACTATGGACAGGCTTGGAGTGGCAGCCTCGGTTATACCGAGCAAAAAGTCAGTAGCAATGCGGCGCCTGGCGCGAACGCCAAAACCACAGGCTGGATCGGAACGGTGGGCAGGAACTGGAGCGATGATTCCGGCGTGGCCGGTGGCACCTGGACGCTGGGGACAAACTTCACTGCTTCGCTGCAGGAGCAACGCCTCGATGCTGGCGGCAGCACCCGTTCCACCATGTTGGGCCTGGGTGTTTCAGCCCAGCGTACCGGCTGGGGGTCACTGAATGCCAGCTTGTCGGACGGGACAACAACGCAGACCACGGGCGGGGCGGATTTGCGCCTGAGGAGCTATCAGGTGGATGCGGTTTACCCGTTCAAGGGGCAAAATTCGCTCCGACTTTATGTCAGGAACAACCAAAACGGCGGTGGTGGCGTCATCACCAACTATAGCGACAGGACCGTTGGTCTGCAGCTGGTTTATCTGTACTGAACTGTAAAGGGAATATGTCCATGAGAAAGAAACTGCTGACGAGCAGCCTGTGCTTGCTGTTGCTGGGGTTGGCGGGCTTGATTCAACCCGCGTCGGCGGCGGATGATGCGGCAGGCGAGGCAAAGGCTGCCGCAGCAAAGCCGATCGCCGATCTGGCCGAGGCACAGAAGGCGCAGCTTGCGCTGGACGAGCTTATTCGCGCCTACGAAACCGGCAATGTCAATCTGATCCGTACCCGGCTGGACCCCGCCATGATCGGCTATCAGCGTCTGATCGATGGCGTTGCCCAAGACAGCAATGCGCTCAAGCAGATTCGTCTGCACCTGTTCGACACCCAGGTGGTGGCAGGACCGGACGTCGCGGTGATCCAGACCAACTGGGAAAAACGTTTTCTCTCCGTCACCAGTTTTCAGCCGGGCATCTTCAGCGGGCACAGCATGTTCCTGATGCACCGCGGCAAGGAGGGGTGGCGCATGGCGGCGGTCTCGGGCGACAACCCCTTCTCCAGCCAGAGCGGCGTACTGGGGCAGATCGCTTTCGGGCCAGCTGCGATTCTGGCGCCGGGTCCGGCGGCTGGAGTTGTAGGTATTCCGTTGCAGATTGCAGTGACCGATCCTGATCTCATTGGACAGAGTACGCTGACCGTGGAGCTTGCGACTGTGCAGGGCGACCGTGAGAATGTCACTCTGACGGCAGCCGGTCCCGGGTATTTTGTTTTCAACGGACCGGTCTCGATGCAAAGAGCGGTCAGCAATACACCCGGCGATCATATCCTGCAGTTCATTTCCGTGCCGACCATACTGAGCGTGCGCTATCTCGACAGCAACCCGGGCAGCAACCGTCCTCCCAGCATGCTGACCAGAAGCATTGCCGTCCAGTAGTAGTTCGGGACATCAGGAGCAACGCAAGCAGTGGGTTTTCTTTCCAAATGGCGCACCCATAAGGCGGTGAGCGAGCAGGGCACGGTGGACGTGAGCGAGCGCGACGGCGTGCGTTACCTGCACCTGGGCGGCGTCACGGTGCAAAGCGCGATGCGCATCAACGCGCCGTACGAGCTGGAACTGGCTTACACCCGCTCGATGATGGGGTTTCTGCTGTTTCGTCACGTTCCCGCGAACATCCTGATGGTCGGCCTGGGTGGCGGCTCCGTGGCAAAATTCGTGTACCACAAACTGCCCTCGGTCCAGACGCATGTGGTCGAAATCAATCCCCAGGTTCTGGCGGCGGCGCGCAGCCATTTCTTCCTTCCCGAAACGGATGAGCGCTTTGCGGTGGAAATTGCCGATGGCGTGGATTATGTGCGCGATCACGCTGCCAGATACGACGTGCTGATGGTCGACGGCTACGACGACCGCAGCCTGGTGGAGGCGCTGGCGAGCCAGAGCTTTTACGACGACTGCGCGGCGGCGCTGACAGACGACGGCGTGCTGGTGGTGAACCTGTGGAGCAGCGACAAGCTGTTCGACGTCTATCTCAAGCGCATCGAGGCCAGCTTCAACAGCCTGGTCGTGTGTATGACCACGGCGCGCCTGAGCAACGTCATCGTGTTCGGATTCAAGCGCAGCCCCGGCAACCCGCGCTGGCAGGAGCTCAAGGAACGGGCGAAGCAACTGGAGGCGGAATACGGTCTGGAGTTTCCCGACTTTGTCGACGCCTTGCGCAATCTCAACGTGCACAGCGAAAAGCGTTTGCTGGTCTGAGACACCTCCTCCGCAAGCCGCGCCGGGCGGCGCGGCTTTCATTGCGGGGCGAAATGTGAAAAAATTGCGGTAATTTAACGAATTCAAAGCGATGTTCAAAAATGATTGACCAGGACGGTTACCGCCCCAATGTCGGCATAGTTCTGTGCAATGCCAGGAACGAAGTATTCTGGGGCAAGCGGATCAGGGAACACTCCTGGCAATTCCCGCAAGGCGGCATCAAATCCGGTGAATCGCCGGAGCAGGCGATGTATCGCGAACTGCATGAAGAAGTCGGCCTGTTGCCGGAGCATGTGCGCATTCTCGGGCGCACCCAGGACTGGCTGCACTACGACGTGCCGCAGCACTGGGTCAAGCGCGAATGGCGCGGCAGTTATCGCGGGCAGAAGCAGATCTGGTTCCTGCTGCGCCTGGTCGGGCGCGATTGCGATGTCAGACTGCGCGCCACCAGCCATCCCGAGTTCGATGCCTGGCGCTGGCACCATTACTGGATCCCCCTCGAGTCGGTGATCGAGTTCAAGCGCGAAGTCTATCGGCTGGCGCTGAACGAACTTTCCTCTTTTCTTGAAGCGGACAAGCTGCCGGATGCCGTGAACGGGTGAAGATAAGGGCTGTGGCGTCGAGCCATCAAATATTTTGATTAAACGTCTCTGTTTGTTGGCGTAGCATAAGAAACGGGTAAAAACCCGACTTTTATCAGTAAAACAATAGAGGAGAGACGCGCCGTGACCAACATCGAATACACCCCGATCGCTTCCGCCAAGCTGGAAAATGGGGCTTCTTTCCATCGTACCGAGCGGATTTTCGACCTCATCAAGCTGGATGATCCGGCCATTGCGGTAATGACGGACCTCAAGAAGGTCAGTGCGCTGACCATCGCGGAAAAGGCGCCGATCGATGCTGCCAATGCGCGCATGAAGCATCGCGGCGTGCGCTTGTTGCTGGTGGTGAACGACGACGACACCGTGGTCGGGCTGATCACGTCGACCGATTTGCACGGCGCCAAGCCGATCCAGCATATCCAGAAGCATGGCGGCACCTACCACGACATTACTGTGCAGGACATCATGACGCCGCAGGACAAGCTCGAAGTGATCTGCATGGAAGACATCAACCGTACCCGAGTCGGCAACATCGTCGCGACTCTCAAGCAGGCCGGCCGTTCGCACGCCCTGGTGGTGGACCGCCACGAGCGGGAAAACAAGCAGGTGATCCGCGGCATCATCTCCGCGTCGCAGATTGCCCGGCAGCTGGACATCGAAATCCCGACCACGGAAATCGCCAAGACCTTCGCCGAGATCGAAGCGCTGCTGGCCAGCGCCTGATCTTTCGCGGGGGCCGAACTCCCGTCTTGGAATCAAATTGAGGCAGGGGCGACCCTGCCTCTTCTTGTTACTGCCACCCCGTTCGGGTATTTTGTTGCTCTATGGACCTCCCGACCAAAGCACGTAAATTTCCCTTGCGCCTTATCCTGGCCTTAGCGTTGCTGGCGCTGCTGTTCGCGGCCGGCTGGTATGGGACGCGCGCAAAGCCAGTCGTCGTGGTGGTGACGCAAGTGGAACCCGGCACCGTCGAGGCGACCGTGGCCAACACCCGGGCCGGAACGGTCAAGGCGTGCCGTCGTGCCCGGCTGGCGCCGCAATCCGGCGGGCAGATCGCGCACTTGCTGGTGCATGAGGGCGAGCGCGTGAAAGCCGGACAGGTGTTGCTGGAATTGTGGAACGAGGACCTCTCGGCGCAGGAAAAACTTTCGCGTCAGCAGCTCAATTCCGCCCAAGCCGGCATTCAGCAGGCCTGCACCGTGGCGGCGCAGTTCGAGCGCGACGCGGAACGCACGCGCGAGCTCAAGGCGCGCGGCTTCGTGTCCGACGCGCGCCTGGATCAGGCCGTGTCGGATGCCAAGGCGCGGCGCGCCGCCTGTGACGCCGCACGCACCGATGCCGGCCAGGCCCGCGAGCGCATCGCCGTGGCCCGGGCCGGCATGGATCGCACCCAGTTGCGCGCGCCTTTCGACGGTATCGTGGCCGAAGTAACCGGCGAGCTGGGCGAATTCACCACGCCGTCGCCCCCCGGCATCCCCACCCCCCCCGCCATTGATCTGATCGATGACTCCTGTCTCTACGTCAGCGCGCCGATCGACGAAGTGGATGCGCCTCATGTGCAGGTCGGCATGCTTGCGCGCATCACCCTGGACGCCATGCCCGGGCGCCATTTCGGCGGCAAGGTGCGGCGCATCGCGCCTTACGTGCTGGACCTGGAAAAGCAGGCGCGCACGGTGGAAGTGGAGGTGCAGTTCGACGATCCTGCGGCGACCAAGGCGCTGCTGGTGGGTTACAGCGCCGACGTGGAGATCGTCTACACCACGCATCCCAACGTGGTTCGCATCCCGACCGCGGCCTTGCTGGAAGGGGACAAGGTGCTGGTGCTGCGTCCCGGCGACGAGCGGCTGGAAGAGCGCCAGGTAAGAACCGGCCTCTCCAACTGGGAATACAGCGAAATCACCGGCGGCCTGAAGGCAGGAGAACAGATCGTGACTTCCCTCGACCGCGCCGGGGTCAAGGCCGGGGTGCGTGTCGCGGTGGAGCAGGCAGGCAGCAAGCCCAACGGTCATGGCAAGTGAAGTTATGAATGCCATGACCGTTTCCCTCACCCCCAGCCCTCTCCCAGAGGTAGAGGGGGACGGAGTGCCGCTACGCGGCTGTTGTTTTTAGCCATGATCCAGCTCGCGGGCATCCAGCGCGTGTTCCAGGTGGGCGACCAGGAAGTCCATGCCCTGTCCGACGTGGATTTGTCCATCGACGCGGGCGAATACCTTTCCATCATGGGGCCGTCCGGCTCGGGGAAATCCACGCTGCTCAACCTGATCGGCTTGCTGGACCGCCCCACTGCCGGCCTTTACCGCCTCGACGAGCGCGACGTGACCGGCCTTTCCGACGAGGAGCAGGCGCGGGTGCGGCGCGAAAAAATCGGTTTCGTGTTCCAGTTCTTCCATCTCATCCCGCGCCTTACCGCCGCCGCGAACATCGAACTACCCCTGCTGCTGGCCGGCGTCCCGGCCGACGAGCGCAACAGCCGCGTGGCCCGCCTGATCGCGGATTATGGCCTGAACGGGCGTGAGACCCACCGCCCGGACCAGCTTTCCGGCGGCCAGCGCCAGCGCGTCGCCATCGCGCGCGCCACGGTGATGCAACCGGCGGTGATCCTGGCCGACGAGCCTACCGGCAACCTCGACCGCGCCACAGGGCAGGAAGTGATGAGTATCCTGGAAGGGCTGGCGGCCAGGGGCGTGACCCTGATCCTGGTGACGCACGACCCGGAAATCGGCAACCGCGCCCGGCGCAAGTTGCGCATGGTCGACGGCAGGATCGTGGCGGACCTGCGCTCATGAATCTGGCGGACGTGCTGCGCTTCGCCTCCGTCAGCCTAGCCGGCGCCCGCACCCGAACCTTGTTGATGGTCGCGGCCATGTCCATCGGCGTGGCCTCGGTGGTAGTGCTCACTTCGCTCGGCGAAGGCGCGCGGCGCTACGTGATGGGGCAGTTTTCCTCTCTCGGCAGCAACCTGGTGATCGTGCTTCCCGGCCGCTCCGAAACCACCGGCGGCACCCCCGGCATGCTGCTGGGCGAGACCACCCGCGACCTTACCCTCGACGATGCGCTGAGCCTCACGCGCAGCCGCGCCATCCGGCGCATCGCCCCGCTCAACGTGGGCTCGGCGCTGGTCAGCACCCATCGACGCAACCGCGAAGCGCCGGTGCTGGGCTCCACTGCCGATATGCTGCCAATCCGCCACATGAGCATGGGGCAGGGGCGTTTCCTGCCCGGCGGCGACCCGCGTCAGGCGACGCCGGTGTGCGTGCTGGGCGCCAAGGTGAAGAGCGAACTGTTCGGTGCGCAGCCGGCGGTGGGCGAATGGCTGCGCATCGGCGACCGGCGCTTCCGCGTGGTAGGGATTTTGGCGAGCCAGGGGCAGTCGATGGGCTTCGACACCGACGAACTGGTGATCGTGCCGGTCGCTTCGGCGCAGATGCTGTTCAACACCTCCTCCCTGTTCCGCATCCTGATCGAGGCGCGCAGCCGCGAGGATATCGTCCGCGCCAAGCAGGACGCGGAGGATATCCTGGCGAAGCGCCACGAGGGCGAGCGCGATGTGACCGTGATCACCCAGGACGCCATCCTCGCCACCTTCGACCGCATCCTGCGCGCGCTGACCCTGGCGGTCGGCGGCATCGCGGCGATCAGCCTCGCCGTGGCCGGCATCCTGATCATGAACGTGATGCTGATCGCGGTTTCCCAGCGCACCCAGGAAATCGGCCTGCTCAAGGCGCTCGGCGCGGCGCCGCGGCAGATTCGCCAGCTCTTTTTCGCCGAGGCCGCGGTGCTGTCCTTTGCCGGGGCGGTAGCCGGCCTGATACTAGGCGCGCTGGGAAGTTACATCATCGGCCGTATCTATCCGGTGCTGCCTACCACGCCGCCGTGGTGGGCGGTGCTGGCGGCGTTCGGCACCGCGCTGGCGACGGGTATTCTGTTCAGCGTGGCACCGGCGCGGCGGGCGGCTCGGCTCGACCCGGTCGAGTCCTTGGCCAGGCATTAACGAGCCCTAAGAGCCCTAAGAGCCCTAACCATGCTGATCCAGGACTTCCTGCCCTTTACCGCGAGTTCCATCATCGCGCACCGTCTGCGCAGCTTACTCACCGCGCTGGGCATCGCCGTCGGCATCGCCGCTGTGATTCTGCTCACTTCCATCGGCGAGGGGATACACCAGTTCGTCCTGTCGGAATTCACCCAGTTCGGCTCCAATCTCATCGGCATCGCGCCGGGCAAGGCGACCACCCACGGCGGGCCTTCCGCCGGCATCATCAGTTCGGTGCGTCCGCTCAGCATCGAGGACGCGGAGGCGCTGCGGCGCGCGCCCCACGTCGAGTACGTGGACCCCAGCGTCCAGGGCAACGCCGATCTCCAGGCCGAAGGCAAGTCGCGGCGCGTGACGGTGTACGGCGTGGGGCACGAGATGGCACAAACCTTCCGCATGAAGGTGCAGGCAGGCAGTTTTCTGCCCCCTGACGATCCCCGTGCGGCAAGGGCTTTCGTGGTGCTGGGCGCGAAGGTGAAGCAGGAGCTGTTCGGCGCGGTCAATCCGCTCGGCAGCCGCATCCGCATCGGCAGCGAGCGCTACCGCGTGATCGGCGTGATGGAGGCCAAGGGGCAGGTGCTGGGCTTCGACCTGGACGATACGGTGTACATTCCGGTGTCCCGTGCGCTGGAGCTATTCAACCGCGCCGGCCTGATGGAAATCCACGTCACCTATCACAGCAACGCCCCGCTGGACGCGGTGGTGGAGGGGATCAAAAAGGTGCTGTTGGCACGCCACGGGCGCGAGGATTTCACCATCACGCCGCAGCAGAAAATGCTCGAAGTCATGGGTTCGGTACTGGACGTGCTGACCTTCGCCGTGGGCGCGCTGGGCGGTATTTCGCTGCTGGTGGGCGGGGTCGGGATTCTGACCATCATGACCATGGCGGTGACCGAGCGCACCAGCGAAATCGGCCTGCTGCGCTCGCTGGGCGCCAAGCGCAGCCAGATTCTCGCGCTTTTCCTCGGCGAAGCGGCCTTGCTCGCCGCCGTGGGCGGGGCGGCGGGGCTGGCGCTGGGCGTCGGGCTGGCGCAACTGCTGCACGTCGCGTTCGCCGCCCTGCCCGTGCATACGCCGTGGTCCTATGCCGCGCTGGCGGAGGGTGTCGCGGTCGGTATCGGGCTCGTCGCCGGCGTGCTGCCGGCGCGGCGCGCGGCCATGATGGACCCGGTGGAAGCGCTGCGCACAGAATGAAATTCAATTTTGAGGAAACTTCATGACCGATATCTTTTCCATCGCCCGCTTGCCGCGCATCGAGTTCGGCGCCGGCAGCGCAAAGAAACTGCCCGATATTTTGGCCCGCTACGGCAAGCGGGTGCTGCTCGTCAGCGGCGGCCGATCCTTCCTCGGCTCGCTGCATTGGGAAGGGCTGAACGCGGCGTTGCAGGCGCAGGGATTCGCCTGGGAAATATTCCAGGTTACGGACGAGCCTTCGCCGCAACTGGTGGACGAGGCTGTCGCAAGCCTGCGTGGCGGACGGTTCGACGTGGTGCTGGGCATCGGCGGCGGCAGCGTGCTGGACGCCGCCAAGGCAATAGCCGGATTGCTCAAGCCGGGCAATTCGGTGATGGATCACCTTGAGGGCGTGGGCCCGGAACTGCCTTACCGTGGCCCGGCGACGCCTTTAGTCGCGGTGCCGACGACCGCCGGGACGGGCTCCGAGGCGACCAAGAACGCGGTGCTTTCCACGCACGGCCCGGATGGCTTCAAGAAGTCTTTCCGCGACGAGCAGCTGGTGGCGGAATATGCGGTGGTCGATCCGGACTTGCTGGCTTCCTGCCCGTCGCACCTGATCGCCGCCAATGGCATGGATGCCTTCACCCAGCTGCTGGAGTCCTTTGTTTCCAGCAAGGCCAACCCGTTCACCGACGCGCTGGCGTGGTCCGGCATGGAGGCAGTGCGCGATGGCCTGCTGCCATGGTACGAGAATGATATGGATGCTGCACTCGGGCGGGAGAAGATGGCGTATGCCGCGCTGCTTTCCGGCATCACCCTGGCCCAGGTGGGGTTGGGATCGGTGCACGGCCTGGCCGCGCCGCTCGGCGCTTTCTTCCCCATCCCCCACGGCGTGGCGTGCGGCACCCTGCTGGCAGCGGCGACGCGCGTGAACATCGAGGCCATGGAGGCGCGCGAGCCGGCCAATCCGGCGCTGGCAAAGTATGCGCGCGCCGGACGCCTGTTGAGCCGCCAGGCCCATGGCGACGACAGTGCGGCGCACGGGGCGCTGTTGCGCGTCCTCGACGCATGGACCGAGCGCATGGACGTGCCGCGCCTGGGCGCGTTCGGCGTGGGCGAGGCGGACCTTCCGCGCATCGTCGCCAACTGCCGCGGCAGCAGCATGAAGACCAACCCGGTGGTTATCCCTGATAATGATGTCGGAAAAATCCTACGGATGCGGCTATAATCCAGGTTCTTTTCATTGCCTTGGCGGAACCCGATCATGCCTTCTTCCCGAGCTTCAACTTCCTTTTTGTTGAAGACGCTGCATGAACTGGATGCCGGCAGTACGAGCCATACCTCCTGGCTGAAGGATCTGCACCGCGCCCTGGTTTGTGGCGGAGGGGCGAGTCCCGCGGATTTGTTGACCGACGCCCATTGCCGCTGCAAGTTCGGCCAGTGGTATTACCAGCGCGATTACCCAGAACTGCAGGAAGGTCCGTGGTTCGAGAAGATGGGCGCTTTTCACAAGAGCATGCACGATAACGCGCGCCTCCTGTTGAACAGAAGGGAAAACGGACAGGCGGTTTCCGCAGACGAGTACGACGAGTTCATGGATCTGTCCATCCGCTTCAAGCTGGAAATGAGCGGGCTGCAGACCAGCATCATCAGCAAGATGTGCCTGGTGGACCATCTCACCGGGGTGTGGAACAGGAACGGTATGCTGCACAAGCTGCAGCAGGAACACGAGCGCATGGCGCGCAGCGGCGCCGCCTGTTGCGTGTGCATGATGGACCTCGATCACTTCAAGCGGGTCAACGATGAATACGGCCACTTGGCCGGAGACACTGTGCTGCATGAAACGATCGCTTTCTTTCACGGCAAGCTGCGCAAATATGACGCGATTTTCCGCTACGGGGGCGAGGAGTTCCTCTTTTGCTTACCCTCCAGTACCGCGCAGGACGTGGTGAAAACCATGGAGCGCTTGTGCGCCGAACTGGCCGCGTATCCGATCGCCCTCAAGGACAAGGGCATCATTCACATCACAGCTTCATTCGGTGTCGCCGTCATGAGTTCGGACGAAGCGGTCGAAGATACGATCGAAAAAGCCGATCACGCCCTGCTTTGCGCCAAGGCTTCAGGGCGCAATCAGGTGTGCCTGTGGGACTGTCTGGGCGACCAGTCGGGCTGCGACTGCGAGTGACTCACTTTTAGGCGGCTGGCGCTGCGCGTGAATTCCTGCGCCTGTAACGAATGTTCTCCAGGTCGCCTGGCAGAACCGATACAACCCCTTCCCTGGTTTTTATTTTCCACACAGCGCTGTTAAGCTGGCTTTAAGCTTGCGCGTGGACAATAACGCTACGACCTCATGACGTTTCGTGAGACCGGCCGTGCTTTCCAGCAAATAACGCCCCCAAAGGAAAAAAATCGATGAACCCATTCCAGAAGCGCACTGCTATTCGCATCGCCGCTGTCAGCATTATTCTTGCGGCGATTGCCAGCCCTGTGTCATGGTTTGTTGCGCGTGAAAGTGCCGAGGAAAGTATCGTATCCCTGGCCATCGAAGAATCGGACCGGTTGCTGCACCACCACAACGCAATCGATCTCTCCGGCACGGATGCCGCCGAGCATGCCACCGTCGCGGCTAGAACCATTGCAGGTGGCTTGTTTGATATTGCCGAAATATACGACGGCAAGGGCCGCAAACTTGCAGAATCGATGAATAAGGGGGGTGAGGCGGTCGAGAAATTCCTTCCTCATCATGGCACGCCAAGCTACACCGCTGCCTCGTACGAAAGCCTGAAGATTGCAGGGGAACCGTGGGTCCTGCGAGTTTTTGTCCCTCTGCGCAATTCTGCCACTGACACGAATGGACTCATTACCGGCTATTTCGAGGGTGTACGCGTTGTGCCGGCATGGCAGAAGGAGCAAATGTTCGCTAGTTCCTTGACCGCAGCATTGATGATCGGTCTGGCGTCCCTGCTATGCGGTGTCGCGATCTATCCAGTGGTGATTCGTCTATCCGCCGACAACGAGCGCAAGGCACGCGAGGTGCTCGATTCGCATATTTCGATGATGGAGGCGCTTGGCCGCGCCATTGCCAAACGCGACTCCGATACCGGCGCGCACAATTACCGGGTTGCCTGGATCGCCGCACGCATAGCGGAGCGCATGGGCCTGATGGGAAGCGCCATGCAGGCGCTCATTGCCGGCAGCTTTCTGCACGATGTGGGGAAAATCGGGATTCCCGATGCAATTTTACTCAAGCCCGGGAAACTGGACGATGCGGAACTGGTCATCATGCGTACCCACGTCGCGCAGGGTGAGGAGATTGTTACCGGCATGGGCTGGCTCGATGGGGCCAACGCGGTCGTGGCCGCACATCATGAAAAATGGGACGGTTCCGGCTATCCGCACAAGGTTTCCGGTGAGACGATACCGCTCGCAGCGCGAATTTTTGCCGTCGCCGATGTATTCGACGCACTCTGTTCAAAACGCCCGTACAAGGAACCCATGGGCTTCGAGGCGGCAATGGCGATTCTTGAAAAAGACACAGGCAGCCATTTCGACCCATCGGTCATGACGGTGTTTCGCACCATGGCGCCTGAAATATTCAATCGCCTGGCAAACAGTACCGAAAGCGATGCCCGACAGCTCCTGGAAGACCGCGTACGGCAGCACTTTGAGATGTGATTCGGATCCCTGATCGGACGCGATCCGACATACGCTGTCAGACCGGGTCGAAATTGCTATATCCGGTAGCGCTGGGCCAGAGACTGACGCTGCAGGTAGGTTTCCCGCGCCAGTTGCACGTCCTCGATGAAGTGCGGCAGTTCTTCCATCAACAATGCCTGTGGACCGTCCACCAGCGCTTTTTTTGGTGCCGGGTGGAAATCCACCAGGATCATGTTGGCGCCGGCGACCACGCCCTGCGCCACCACGTGGAAAATATCCAGCAGGCCGTCCGGCGCGCGCGAACGCGCGCCGACCGAATGGGATGGGTCGATGCACACCGGCATGCGGGTGAGGCGCTTGACCACCGGCACGTGGGCGAAATCGACGAAGTTGCGGTGCGGGTCGCCCATGTTGGTCTTCATGCCGCGCAGGCCGAACACGACTTTGCGGTTGCCCTCCGAGGCGAGATATTCGGCGGCGTTGAGCGATTCGTCCAGGGTGATGCCGAAGCCGCGCTTGAACAGCACCGGTAACTCCTGCTGACGGCCGACGATTTTCAGCAACTCGAAGTTTTGCGTGTTGCGCGTGCCGATCTGCAGCATCACGCCGGTGGGGTTGCCGGCCTGGTGCAGGGCGGCGCGGATTTCGTCGAGGTGGGATTCGTGGGTGATTTCCATGGCAATCACCTTGATGCCGTACTTGCCCGCCAGTTCGAACACCCAGGGCAGACAGGCCTTGCCGTGGCCCTGGAAGGCATAGGGGCTGGTGCGCGGCTTGTAAGCGCCCATGCGCGTGCACACCTGGCCGTTGTCGCGCAGCGCCTTCATCATCGCTTCCACGTGTTCTTGCACGTCCACGGCGCATAGCCCGGCGAAAATGTTGAGCGTGTCCTGGCCGAAGCGCACGCCGTTGTAATCGAAGTGGGTGGGCCGCTCGTCGTCCTTGTGGCGGCCGAGCACGCGGTATTCTTCCGAGACCCGCACCACGCGCTCCACGCCGGGCAGGGTTTTCATGTCTTCGACGGCAAGCGGGCCGGTGTCGCCGATCAAATAGACTTCGGTGAGCGTCTGCTGCTCGCCTTTTTCCTGGTGAACGCGCGTCTTGATGCCGGGCAGCGCGTGGAGGTGGTCCATCAGTTGGCGGAAATCGGCGCTCTCGTGGGAAATGTCTTGGGCCAGGATCAGAATCATTTTTGTTCCCCTTTAACCATCTGGATATTGATTGCCGCGCAACCGTGCTCGTCGCAGCGCAAGTAGCCGCCCTGCTCGTACCAGTCCGGCAGCACCCAGCGCTCGCAGCGGCGACCGTCGATTTCCTGCAGGTGAAGCGCAGGGCGGTGGGTGTGGCCGTGGATCAGGCGCGGATAGCCGTATTTCCCGAGTAAATTTATAACAGATTCGGCGTTCACGTCCATGATTTCGGCCGCCTTCTCGCGCTGCGCCTGTCTGCTTTGCTCGCGCAACTGCTCGATCTGCGCTTTGCGCAGCGCCAGCGGCTGGGCGAGAAAGGCCTGCTGCCATTGCGCATCGCGTACCTGTTCGCGGAAGGCCAGGTACGCGGTGTCGTCGGTGCACAGCTTGTCGCCGTGCATCAGCAGGGTTGCTGTGCCATGGATGTCCCGCAACTCGGGGTCGTGCAGGAAGTGCGCGCCGCAGGCGGTCGCCAGGGCTTCGCCCATGAGAAAGTCGCGGTTGCCGTGCATCAGGTAGAGGGCAGTGCCGCCGGCATTCAGCGCGGCGAGCGCGGCAACGACCTGGCGATTGAAGGGCGCGTCCAGGTCGTCGTCGCCCGCCCAGTATTCGAACAGGTCGCCCAGAATGTACAAGGCGTCGGCATGGACCGCGGTGGTGGCAAGAAATTCGCTAAAGGCGGAAAGAACTTCCGGGCGATCGGCACTCAGGTGCAGATCGGAGATGAACAGGCTGTGGGCCATTTTCGGTAAAGGGTGCGGGGTGGCTGTTGCGCCTCACCCCTCACCCCTCACGCCTTACCTAAACGGCTTCCGCGCTCTCGATGATCACCGGCTCGACCGGAACATCCTGGTGGCCGGATTTGTTGCCGGTGCGTACTTTGGCGATCTTGTCGATCACGTCCTGTCCTTCCACCACTTTACCGAACACGCAGTAGCCCCAGCCTTGCGAGGTCTGCGCGGTGTGGTTGAGGAAGCTGTTGTCGGCGACGTTGATGAAGAACTGGGAGCTGGCGGAGTGCGGGTTGGGCGTGCGCGCCATGGCGATGGTGTAGGCATCGTTTTTCAGGCCGTTGGTGGCCTCGTTCTGGATCTGGTCGCGCGTGGCTTTCTGCATCATGTCCGCCATGAAGCCGCCGCCCTGGATCATGAAGCCGTCGATCACGCGGTGGAAAATGGTGTCGTTGAAGAAACCGTCGTTCACGTACTGGAGAAAATTGGCAACGGTCAGCGGTGCTTTCTCTGCGTCGAGTTCGAGAGTGATGGTGCCGAAGTTGGTTTGAATCTTAACCATGTTTTACGTCCTTTTTCTTGCGAGTGGGTTGTTTTGAGGTTTTTTTGTCGGTGGCCGGTTCCGCCGCGGCCTGAAGCGTTATGGGGGCTACTTCCTCGATGACAATCTTTTCCTGGGGCACGTCGGAAGCGAACGGTCCGCCGGCGGAAGTGGGGATGGCGCCGATTTTCTTGGCGACGTCCAGTCCCTTGATGACTTTGCCGAACACGCAATAGCCGTAGTAGTAGGACTCCGGCTTGTAGAAATCGAGATGCTTGTTTTGATCGAGGTTGATGAAGAATTGCGCGGTAGCCGAATTCGGGTCGGCGGCATGAGCCATGGCCAGCGTGCCGGGTTCATTCTTAAGCCCGTTGTCGGCTTCGTTGGGGATGGGCGGGAAGGTGGCTTTCTGCTCGAAAGCAGGGGTCAGGCCGCCGCCCTGGATCATGAAATCGTTGATGACGCGGTGAAAGATCGTGCCGTTGTAGAAGCCGTTCTTCACATAGTGCAGGAAGTTCTCCACAGTCTTGGGCGCTTTCTGGGGGTAAAGCTCCACCACCATTTCGCCGAGGTTGGTCTTGATCATTACCTGGGGGTTGGTGGCGGACTGAGCGCTGAAACTCGCCAGCAGCGCGAGAATAGACAGCAAGAAGCGAAAGTGGGACATGTTTTTTCCTTTTCTACGCGAAATTCAAAGGCAGTGTGTCAAGCCGCGCCTTCATACATGATGCGCCACTGGCCATTTTCCATTTGCCAGTACTGGCGTTTGCGCATCACGTTGCTCAGGTTGTTGCTCTGGTAGTCCTGAGTAAAGGTCACGACGAAGATATTATCCTTGCCGGGATACTGGAATATGCTGACATCGGAAAGCTTGACCTGCAAGGCCGATTTGCCGGCATTGACCTGTCTTTTTTGCGCGCTGAATATGGCGAAGTCCTGCCCGTTGGCGCTGAAAGCCCGAGAGTAGTGGTTGAGATAGCGCTCGTTGTCGAGGCTTTCCCAGTCCCGGCGCCAGGCTTCCACCTCGCCCTTGAAGCGCTCACGCTGCGAGCGCCATTCCTCGGCGCTGACCCATTCCACGTGATCGCTGATGACCACCGGCGTCAGGCCCGCCTGCAGCGTCTTGCCCAGCGTTGCCATGTCGGGGTTGGTGAGTACCACGCAACCGCTGCTGGCCCTGGGCGGACGGCTGTAGGTGTCGCGCGGAACACCGTGGAGCCAGATGCCGTGACCGTTCCTGCCCTGGCGCTTGTCCCACTCGTTGGGGTAACTCAAGGGGAAAGCCCCCACGCCGTAAAAGTCGGAGAGTTTTTCCATCGCCAGGCTGGAAGTGACGAAGTACACGCCGAGCGGGGTTTTCTGGTCGCCTTCGCGCAGCTTCTCCGCGCCGGCCTTGCCGCTGGTGATGTAGTAATCGGCGACGTAGCGCGGCTCGCCGGCATTGTTTTCGAACAGGTAAAGGCGTGACTTGCTGGTGTCCACCACGATGGCGTGGGTTTGTTCGGGCTGCATCTGCAGCAGGTATTTGGGGATTTTTCCCGACGGCGGCTGTTCCAGGTAGCGCTGCAGCCGCACCCGCGCTTCGTCGCGGAAGTTCGCTACCTGTTCGGGTGTTGCGCCTGCCGCACTGCCGAAAGCGGTCAGGGGCTTCGCCCGTGCCATGAGCAGGTCGCCGCGGATGAGGCTGGCGAGCCTGAAGTTGGGATTGATGTGAAGCAGTGCGTCGACATCGCGCAGCGCCGTGTTGAGACGGTCCTGCCTGATCTCGAGCAGGATGTTGACCAGCAGCGCTTCAGGGTTGTTGTTGTGGGTGCGGGCGTATTGCAGGGGCGGCAGCAGGTCGCCCATGCCGCCGGCCGGTAGTGCCACCAGGCCCGTTACCAGAACCAGAAGTAGTCGTATGGCGTGTTTGAACTTGCCCATCAGGTAAAGGTTAGCGCCCGATCCGTTCTTCATGGATCAGCCATTTCCCGTTCGACTTGACCATCAGCAGGGTTTTCCCCGTTTCGCTGTTGAGCCCGGAAGAGCGATAGACCTGTTTGAAAGCCACCTTGGCATGGGTGGCATCGATGATTTTCACTTCAGGCGAGGCGATGGTCACAGAAATGGATTTCGGCTTGCCGATGCGTTCCTTGCGGGTTTTCTCCCAATTGGCGCGACTCTCGCCCTTGGCGAGGACCAGATCGGGGGCGTAAGACTTGAGATAGCCGCTGACGTTTTTGGACGACCATGCTTTGGCCCAGGCGTATACCGCGGCCAGTACGACTTCGTTGCTGTCGCCCTTGCTGGTTTCGGCGGCGGGTTTTTCTGTTGCCACGGGTTTGGCAGACTCGATGACCTTGGCGGGTTCGGCAGCGGGCTTGGCGGCAGGAGCGGCGGGTTTTGCCGCTGCCGCTGCGGGAACTGCGGGTGGCGTGGCAGGCGCGGCCGGTTTGGCCGCTGCGGGAGTGACGGCGGGCGCACTTGCGACAAGCGCCGCTTTCACCGGCTGACGCAGTGCCGGCTTGGCGAAAATGTCCTTGATCAGGGCTAGCTTGGCTTGCGCGTTTGAATTGCTCTTGTCCAGTTGCAGCGCCTTGTCGTAGGCCTGGCTGGCCATCTTGGCGTAAATGTCGCCAAGGTTTTCGTGGGCGGTGGCGTAGCTCGGATGGGTGTTGATCGCCATTTCCAGCGCTGTTTTGGCTTTTTCGTACTGTCCCTGGGCGGCGTACAGCACTGCCAGGTTGTTATAGGGTTCCGGCAATTCGGGGTAATCGTCGGTAAGGCCGGAGAACACCTTGATCGCTTCCGCGTTCTTGTTCTGCTCGGTCAGGATCAGACCCTTGAGGAAGCGCACCTGCGCGTCCTTGGGGTGGGCGGCGAGGAAACTGTTGGCGCGTTCCATGGCCTTGTCCGCCTGTCCCTGCTTCAGCATGCGGCTGATTTCCTGCGCTTCGTCGGCGCGGGCAGGGGAGATAGTGAGGAGCAGCGCTATGGCAAGTGTGGAAAACAGGGGCAACAAACGGGAACGGCTCATTGATGAGAAATCTCATGAACTAAAATATCGTCATGATTTTAGCAAGAACTGATGTTTAGCGCCATTCCTTACACGGCGTGACGCGCGGTTTTCGGGTAAAATCGGCGCGTTGATTTTCATTAAAGCACCGGCCATGAGCAACGAGCGCGAACCCGTTCCCCATTTTATCCGCAACATCATCGAAGACGACCTGAAAAGCGGCAAGCACCAGAGCATCGTGACCCGCTTTCCGCCGGAGCCGAACGGCTATCTGCACGTCGGCCATGCCAAGTCGATCTGCCTGAATTTCGGCCTGGCGCAGGACTTCAGCGGCAAGTGCAACCTGCGCTTCGACGACACCAACCCGGAGAAGGAGAGCGAGGAATACGCCAATTCCATCCAGGAAGACGTGCGCTGGCTGGGCTTCCAGTGGGATGGGGCGGTGCGCTGGGCGTCGGATTATTTCGATGCGCTGTACGGTTACGCGGTGGAACTGATCAACAGCGGCAAGGCGTACGTGTGCGACCTGACGCCGGACGAAATGCGCGCCTACCGCGGCACGCTCACCGAGCCCGGCAAGAACAGCCCCTACCGCGAGCGCAGCGTGGCGGAAAACCTCGACCTGTTCGAGCGCATGAAGAACGGCGAATTCCCCGACGGCAGCAAGGTGCTGCGCGCCAAGATCGACATGGCTTCGCCCAACATCAACATGCGCGACCCGGCCATTTACCGCATCCGCCGCGCCCACCACATCCGCACCGGCGACAAGTGGTGCATCTACCCGATGTACGACTACACCCACTGCATATCCGACGCGCTGGAAGGCATCACCCATTCCCTGTGCACGCTGGAATTCGAAGACCACCGCCCGCTCTACGACTGGGTGCTGGACAACATCACCATCCCCTGCCACCCGCGCCAGTACGAGTTCTCGCGCCTGGAACTGCAATTCACTCTGACCAGCAAGCGCAAGCTCAACCAGCTGGTGACGGAGAAGCTGGTTTCCGGCTGGGACGACCCGCGCATGCCGACCATCACCGGCATGCGGCGGCGCGGCTACACCCCGTCGGGCATCCGCGAGTTCGCGCGGCGCATCGGCATTTCGAAGAGCGACAACGTGATCGACATGTCGGTGCTCGAAGGCTGCATCCGCGAGGACATGGAAACCAGCGTGCCGCGCGTGATGGCGGTGGTACAGCCGCTCAAGGTGGTGCTGACCAATTTCGCAGCCGGCGTGACGCAGTCCCGCGAGGCGGGGTTCCACCCCAATCACCCCGAATTCGGCTCGCGCGACGTGCCGATCGCGCGGGAAATCTGGATCGAGGCCGACGACTTCGCCGAAGTCCCGCCGGAAGGCTGGCAACGCCTGGTGCCGGGCGGGGAAGTGCGCCTGCGCTACAGCTACGTCATCCGCTGCGACGAGGTGGTCAAGGACGCGCAAGGCAGGGTCACCGAGTTGCGCTGCTCCCTCGACCCCGACACGCTGGGCAAGAACCCGCAGGGGCGCAAGGTCAAGGGCGTGATTCACTGGGTGTCGGCCGAACACGCCCTGCCAGCCGAGATGCGCCTGTACGACCGCCTGTTCACCGTGGCCAGGCCCGACGGCGACAAGGAGCGCGATTTCCGCGAATTCATCAACCCGCAGTCCCTGACCGTGGTGCAGGGCTGGGTCGAGCCGTGCGTGCGAGACATCGCGCCGGAGACGCACTTCCAGTTCGAGCGCCTCGGCTACTTCTGCGCCGACCGTCGCGATCACGTGCCGGGTGAAAAGCTGGTTTTCAACCGCAGCGTGACGCTCAAGGATTCGTGGACCAAATAGTTGTTGTGTTGCCTGCGACGTTGTGACGCAGGTGTGGCATTGCCGGGTCTGGTATAAATCCCAGGCTCGTCTTTAAAATAACCTCTCAGGAGAGAAACATGAAATTGACTATTGCCACCACCCTTGCTGCAGTTACGCTGGTCGCCTCCGCGCCGCTTTATGCCGCCGGCAGCGCCGCCGACAATGTCACCATGAGCGATCCCTATGTTCGCATGGTGCCACCCGGACAAAACGTCACCGGCGCCTTCCTGATGTTCAAGAACGGCGACGACAAGGATCACAAGGTGGTCAAGGCTGACAGCCCGGCGGCCAAGGTTGCGGAACTGCATACCCACGTCAACGAAGGCGGCATGATGAAAATGCGCCCAGTGAAGGACATCGAAATCAAGGCCAAGGGCGAAACGGCACTGAAGCCGGGTGGCCTGCACATCATGCTGATCGACCTCAAGAAGCCGCTCGTGGAAGGCGAGAATGTCGCCATCAGCGTTACCTTCGAGGACGGCAGCAGCAAGAAATTCGACGCTCAGGTGCGCAAATTGCAGCCCATGATGCAGATGCAGCACGACCGCGAACACATGTAGCATTGATTGCCCCGACGGGATTGCCCTCGGACCAGGACGTCGTCTTGCCCAGTCAATCCCGTTAATCCCCTCCATTTTCGCAAGATCTATGTCCGATTTTTCCGCCTTTTTCAACCGCCTGCACAAGAACGCCCGCCACTGGGGCAAATGGGCGCGGCGCCAGTCCGTCACCTGCTATCGCGTCTACGACCGCGATGTTCCGGAATTTCCCCTCGCAGTGGATATTTACCACGATCATGCGCACCTGCAGGAATTCGATACCGGCTGGAAAATGCTCGACGACGAGTACGCGCTATGGGTGGCAGCGGCACGCCAGCACGCGGCAGAAGCCCTCGATCTGCCGCTGCAGCACATTACTTACAAGCTGCGCGCACGCCAGCGCGGGGAAAGCCAGTACGAAAAGACCGGCGCGGCGGGCGACGATTTCAACGTGGAGGAGGGCGGGCACCGTTTCATCGTCAACCTGGATGCCTACCTTGACACCGGCCTGTTCCTCGATCACCGCATCACGCGCCGCATGGTGCAGGAACGCGCGGCGGGGAAGCGCTTCCTCAACCTGTTCGCCTATACCGGCAGTTTCACGGTTTACGCGGCGGCGGGCGGCGCGAGCGAATCGGTCACGGTCGATATGAGCAACACCTACCAGGACTGGTCGAAGCGCAATTTCGCGCTCAACCACATGGACCTGGCGCGCCATCAGCTGGTGCGCGCCGATGTATTTACCTATCTGGATCATGCGGTGTCGGTGGGCAAGAAATTCGACCTGATCGTCATGGATCCGCCGAGTTTTTCCAACTCCAAGAAAATGCAGGGCGTACTCGACGTGCAGCGCGACCATCCGCGCCTGATCAATGCCTGCCTGCAATTGCTCGCGCCGGGCGGGGAACTGTTTTTTTCCACCAACCTGCGCAGTTTCAAGCTGGAAGCGGCCGAACTCAAGAGCGGCAAGGTTCAGGATATTTCCGCCCGCACCATCCCGGAAGATTTCCGCAACAAGAAAATCCATTACTGCTGGCTGATTACGGCCTGAGAAAGATGCCGCGTTCGGCGGGCTGTTGCGCACGGGCAAAAAAAAGCGCGGTTCACACGAACCGCGCTTAAAATCCGCCAAAAAATTTGGGGATGGAGGAGACAACACAAAAATCTCAAAGGGGATATGAGCGTTTTCCGTGTTGATAAGAATTATCTAATATTATAATTTCCTGCGCAAGCACTTTATATAATTAATTTCTAATATACGACTTGCACGTTCTCCTCGCGTAATCTTTCCTTCAGGCTTTTCAACAGGTTGTCGTGCAGCTGCACGCGCCAGCCCTCGCCCAGCTCCAGCTCGCAGTTGGCCCCCGCATTGCGGTAGGCGATGCGTACCGGGCAGCCGCCGTTGCGGTAGGGCGCCAGCAGTTCCTTCAGGGTGGCGGCATTGCTTGCGCCGTTGCAGTTGAGGCGCATGGTCTTGGCGAAGCGGGTGCGTGCCGCGGTGAGGTCCATCAGCTTGTCCACCGCGACGCGGAAGCCGCCGGAGTAATCGTCCTTGCTGACCTTGCCCTCGACGACCAGCAACTGGTCTTCCCTGAGCAGGTCGCGGTGGGCGTCGATCATTTCGCTGTAGACCGCGATGTCCTGGCGGCCGCTGCCATCGTCGAGGGTGACGAAGGCCATCTTGCCGCGCCGCGTCATCTGGGTGCGGATGGCGTAGATCACGCCGGCCATCAGGGTCGGCTGCTGCTGCGGCCCAAGGTCGGCCAGCTTGGTGCGGACGAAGGCGGACAGCTCCTTGCGGTGCGCGTCGTAGGGATGGCCGCTGAAATAGAATCCGAGGCTTTTCTTCTCGTTGAGCAGACGCTCGCCGTCGCCCCAGCGCGGCACGTCCACCATGTTTTCGGCCGAGTCTCCCGCGGTTTCTGCGCCGAACAGGCTGGCCTGGTTGATCGAACGGTTGTGCTGCTCGGCCGATTCCATCGCCAGTCCCACCGAAGCCAGCAAGCTGGCGCGGTGGTCGGTGACGGCGTCGAAGGCGCCGGCGCACACCAGGGCCTCGATGGTGCGGCGGTTGACGATGCGCTTGTCGACCCGGCGGCAGAAGTCGAACAGGTCGCGGAACGGCCCGCCTGCCTGGCGCTCGGCGACGATGGACTCGACCGCCTGCTCGCCGGTGCCCTTGACCGCGCCCAGGCCGTAGCGGATTTCAGTGCGCGAGACCGGCTCGAAGCGGTAGTTGGAAACGTTGATGTCCGGTCCCAGCACCTTGACCTTGTTGGCCAGGGTGTCCTCGTAGAACACCTTGAGCTGGTCGGTGTTGTCCAGTTCCGAGGACAGGGTGGCGGCCATGAAGGCGGAGGGGTAGTGCGCCTTGAGCCATGCCGTCTGGTACGAAACCACGGCGTAGGCGGCGGTGTGGGACTTGTTGAAGCCGTACTCGGCGAACTTCTCCATCAGGTCGAACAGGCGCATGGCGAGCGCCGCGCCGTAGCCCTTTTCGTCCGCGCCCTTGCTGAAAATGGCGCGGTGCTCCGCCATCTCCTCGGCTTTCTTCTTGCCCATGGCGCGGCGCAGCATGTCGGCGCCGCCGAGGGTGTAGCCGCCGATGATCTGGGAGATCTGCATCACCTGTTCCTGGTACACGATCACGCCGTAGGTGGGCGTCAGGCAGGCTTTCAGGTCGTCGTGGAAATAGTCGATCTTCTGCTGCCCTTTCTTGCGCAGGATGAAGTCGTCGACCATGCCGGAGCCCAGCGGACCGGGGCGATAGAGGGCCAGCACGGCGATGATGTCCTCGAAGCGGTCCGGCTGCAGCTTGGCCAGCAGCTTTTTCATGCCGTCCGATTCGAGCTGGAACACCGCGGTGGTGTTGGCCTTTTTCAGGATGTCGTAGGCCGCCGGGTCGTCGAAATGCTGCGTGTCGAGCGGGCCGGTGAAAGCCGGGTCGAGCTGTTTGACGTATTTGACCGCCAGCTCGATGATGGTCAGGTTGCGCAGGCCCAGAAAGTCGAACTTGACCAGGCCGACGGCTTCCACGTCGTCCTTGTCGAACTGGGACACCGTCACGGCCTCGGAGCCGGAGGCGACGTACAGCGGGCAGAAGTCGGTCAGCTTGCCCGGCGCGATCAGCACGCCGCCGGCGTGCATGCCGACGTTGCGGGTCATGCCTTCGAGCTTGCGCGCCAGCTCGAACAGCTCGCGCACTTCCTCCTCGTTGTCGTAGCGCTCCTTGAGGTCGGGCACCTCGACCAGCGCCTGGTCGAGGGTGACGAACTTGCCCGGCTGGGCGGGGATCAGCTTGGAGAGGCCGTCGCAGAAGGTATAGGACATGTCCAGCACGCGCCCCACGTCGCGCAGCACCGCCTTGGCGGCCATGGTGCCGAAGGTGGCGATCTGCGACACCGCGTCCTCGCCGTACTGGTGACGCACGTAGTCGATCACCTTGTAGCGGGTTTCCTGGCAGAAATCCACGTCGAAGTCGGGCATGGACACCCGTTCCGGGTTGAGGAAGCGCTCGAACAGCAGGGCGTAGCGCAGCGGGTCGAGGTCGGTGATGCCGAGCGAATAGGCCACCAGCGAACCGGCGCCGGAGCCCCGCCCGGGTCCCACCGGCACGCCGTTGTGCTTGGCCCAGTTGATGAAGTCGGCCACGATCAGGAAGTAGCCGGGGAAACCCATCTGGATGATGGTCGCGGTTTCGAATTTGAGCCTGTCGGTATAAGTCGGGTATTGCTCGGCGCGCTTGGCTTCGTCCGGGTACAGCTCCTTCATGCGCACGGCCAGGCCTTCCTCCGCTCGCATCACCAGGTAGTCGTTCTCGGTCATCCCCTCCGGGATGGGAAAGAGCGGCAGTTTGCTCTTGCCCAGCTCGACAGTGAGGTTGCAGCGCTTGGCGATTTCCACGCTGTTGGCCAGCGCCTCGGGCACGTCGGCGAACAGTTCGGCCATCTCGGCCTGGCTCTTGAAATACTGCTGCTCGGTGAAATGCTTGGGACGGCGCTGGTCGCCCAGCACGTAGCCTTCGGCGATGCACACCCGGGCTTCGTGGGCGCGGAAGTCGTCCTCGTCGAGGAACTGGATAGGGTGGGTTGCCACCACCGGCAAATCCAGTTCCCCGGCCAGGGCGATGGTCTGCTGCAGGGCTTCCTCTGCCTGCGGCGCGCCGGTGCGCTGCAGTTCGAGGTAGAAGCGCTGCGGAAAGCATGCCGCCCAGTCTTTTGCCAGCTGGCGCGCCTGCGCCTCGTTGCCGTTCAGCAGAGATTGGCCGATGTCGCCGAGATGCGCGCCGGAGAGGGCGATCAGCCCCTCGCCGAAACCCTCGGAAAGCCAGGATTTGCTGATTTCCGCGCGGCCGCGGTACTGGTTGCTGCGGAAAGCGCGCGACAGCAGTTCGCACAAATTGCCGTAGCCAGCCCGGTTCTGGCACAGCAGCAACAGGCGGCCGGGCTGGTCGCGGTTGTTTTCGTTCTCCACCCACACGTCGCAGCCGATGATGGGCTTGACCCCTTTGCCGCGCGCCGCCTTGTAGAACTTGACCATGCCGAACAGGTTGTTGAGGTCGGTCAGCGCCAGGGCGGGCATGCCGTCGGCCTTGGCGCGCTCGACCGGCGGGCAGGAATGGTCCTTGCCCTGGTCCAGACGCACGATGCCGTCGGTGATGGAGAACTCGCTGTGGAGGCGAAGGTGGATGAAAGAGGGACTGCTCATAGGGGGTGGTATAATTTTTCCTTTGTGCAATTTTACCACCCAATGAAACAACCCGAACTCCTCCTTCCCGCCGGTTCGCTGGAAAAAATGCGCACCGCCTTCGCTTTCGGCGCCGACGCGGTGTACGCCGGCCAGCCGCGCTACTCGCTGCGCGCGCGCAACAACGAATTCAAGCTGGAAGAGCTGCGTGTGGGGATAGAAGAGGCCAGAAGCCTGGGCAAGAAATTCTTCGTCGCCAGCAACCTCATGCCGCACAACGCCAAGGTCAAGACCTACATGGCCGACATGCAGCCGGTCATCGCCATGCAGCCGGACGCGCTGATCATGGCCGACCCCGGCCTGATCATGATGGTGCGGGAGAAATGGCCGGAAGTGCCGGTGCATCTCTCCGTGCAGGCCAATACGGTCAACTACGCGGCAGTGAAATTCTGGCAAAGCATGGGATTGACGCGGGTGATCCTGTCGCGCGAGCTGTCGCTGGACGAGATCGAGGAAATCCGCCAGCAATGTCCCGACATGGAACTCGAAGTTTTCGTCCACGGCGCGCTGTGCATCGCCTATTCGGGCCGTTGCCTGCTGTCCGGCTATTTCAATCACCGCGACCCCAACCAGGGCACCTGCACCAATTCCTGCCGCTGGGACTACAAGGTGCACGAGGGCGAGGAGGACGCCGCCGGGGTGATCCGCGCCGACTTTTCCGCGCAGATGCAGGAAAGCGCGCTGTCCGAGTGCGGCAGCCTGCCGCGCCACCCGCTGGCGGACAAGGTGTACCTGCTGGAAGAGCAGAACCGTCCCGGCGAGCTGATGCCGGTGATGGAGGACGAGCACGGCACCTACATCATGAATTCCAAGGACTTGCGCGCGGTGGAACACGTCGAGCGCCTGACCAGGATGGGCATCGACTCGCTCAAGATCGAGGGGCGCACCAAGTCTTCCTATTACGTGGCGCGCACCGCCCAGGTTTACCGTCGCGCCATCGACGACGCGATGGCCGGGCGCAGCTTCGACCTCAATCTGCTGTCCTCGCTGGAAACGCTCGCCAACCGCGGCTACACCGACGGCTTCTACCAGCGCCACCACACGGCGGAACACCAGAACTACCTGCGCGGCTACTCCGAAAGCGCCAAGAGCCAGTACGTGGGCGATATCGTCGCCTTCGATGCCGCCAGCAACATGGCGGAGATCAACGTGAGGAACCGCTTCGTGGTGGGCGACCGGCTGGAAATCCTGTTGCCCGACGGCAACCGTGTGGTCGACCTGGAACGCATGGAAAACATGGCGGGCGAAGCCATCAGCGCGGCGCCGGGCAGCGGCTGGACAGTGCGCATTCCCTTGCCGCCCGGGAATTTTTCGCATGGCATGGTGGCGAGGTTCGTGTCCTAAATGCTGCGAGGGGGCTTGGAAGCCGCCTCGAGAGCCCCAATTTACGGTATACTTTTCAACCCTTTAACCGGTCGTTTCCTTAATTAATGCAGCTTTTTGCTTTCGGTATAAACCACCACACCGCACCGCTCGCCATTCGCGAGCAAGTGGCGTTTCATGCCGAGAACCTGAAACAGGCGCTGCTGGACCTGGTCGACCATCGGCCGGTCAAGGAAGCCGCGATCCTCTCCACCTGCAACCGTACCGAAGTCTATTGCAATACCGAAGAGCCGCAACAGGCCATCGAGTGGATGGCCGAGTTCCACCAGCTCAAGACCCACGCCATCGAGCCGTATCTTTACACGCTGCCCAAGCAGGAAGCGGTGAAGCACGCTTTCCGCGTCGCCAGCGGGCTGGATTCCATGGTGCTGGGCGAGACCCAGATCCTCGGGCAGCTCAAGCAGGCGGTGAAAACCGCCGAGCAGGCCGGCACCATGGGCACCCTGCTGCACAAGCTGTTCCAGCGCACCTTCTCGGTAGCCAAGGAAGTGCGCGGCACCACCGCGATCGGCGCGAACTCGGTGTCCATGGCCGCCGCCGCGGTGCGCCTGGCGCAGCGCATTTTCCCCAGCATCCACGAGCAGAACGTACTGTTCATCGGTGCCGGCGAAATGATCGAGCTGTGCGCCAACCATTTCGCCGCCCAGCGTCCCAAGCACATCCTGGTCGCCAACCGTACCCTGGAACGCGCCGATCTGCTGGCGCAACGCTTCGGCGGCGGGGCCATCACGCTCAACGATCTGCCCGACCACCTGGCGGCCTACGACATCATCGTCACTTCCACCGCCAGCCCGCTGCCGATCCTGGGCAAGGGCATGGTCGAACGCGCCATCAAGGCGCGCAAGCACCGCCCCATGTTCATGGTCGACCTGGCCGTGCCGCGCGACATCGAGGAAGAAGTCGGCGAGATGGACGACGTTTTTCTCTACAGCGTGGACGATCTCGCGCAAGTGGTGCAGGAAGGCATGGACAGCCGCCAGGTCGCCGCGGCGGAAGCCGAGTGTATCGTCGAATCGCGCGTGCGCAGCTTCGTGGACTGGATGGAAACGCGCGAAATCGTCCCCACCATCCGCGCCTTGCGCGACCATGCCGACCGTTTCCGCCGCCAGGAACTCGAACACGCCCAGCGCCTGCTGGCGCGCGGTGAAGACCCGCAGCAGGTGATGGAACTGATGGCGCGGGCGCTGACCAACAAATTCCTGCATATCCCTAGCCACGCGCTCAACCACATCAGCGGCGACGAACGCACCGAGCTGGAAGCACTGCTGCGGCGCCTTTACCACATCCACCACGAGTAGCTCGCAATGAAGTTATCTATCCTGGCCAAGCTCGCCTCCCTCAGCGAGCGGCTGGAAGAGCTCAATTTGCTCCTTTCCAGCGCCGATATCACCAGCAACATGGACAACTACCGCAAGCTGACGCGCGAGCATTCCGATCTCACGCCGGTGGTGGCGCAGTACCATGCCTGGCAACAGTGCGAGCAGGACATGCGCGATGCCCAGGAGATGCTTGCCGACCCGGAAATGAAGGAATTCGCCGCGGCCGAAATCGAGGAAGGCAAGGCGCGGCTGGAGCAGATCGAACTCGACCTGCAGAAGCTGCTGCTGCCCAAGGACCCCAACGACGAGCGCAACGTGTTCCTGGAAATCCGCGCCGGCACCGGCGGCGACGAATCGGCGCTGTTCTCCGGCGACCTGTTCCGCATGTACACGCGCTACGCCGAGCGCCAGCGCTGGCAGGTGGAGATCGTCTCGGAAAGCCCGGGCGAAATGGGCGGCTACAAGGAAGTGATCGCCAAGATCATCGGCCAGGGCGCCTATTCCAAGCTCAAGTTCGAGTCCGGCGGCCACCGCGTGCAGCGCGTCCCGGCCACCGAAACGCAGGGCCGCATCCACACCTCCGCCTGCACCGTCGCCATCATGCCCGAGGCGGACGAAGTGGCCGAGGTCAACCTCAACCCCGCCGACCTGCGCATCGACACCTTCCGCGCTTCCGGCGCCGGCGGCCAGCACATCAACAAGACCGACTCGGCGATCCGCATCACCCACCTGCCCACCGGCATCGTGGTGGAATGCCAGGACGACCGCTCGCAGCACAAGAACAAGGCGCAGGCCATGAGCGTGCTGGCGGCGCGCATCATGGACGTGCAGATGCGCGAGCGCAACGCCAAGGAAGCGGCCACGCGCAAGTCCCTGATCGGCAGCGGCGACCGCTCCGAGCGCATCCGCACCTACAACTTCCCGCAAGGGCGCATCACCGACCACCGCATCAACCTGACCCTGTACAAGATCGACCAGATCATGGACGGCGACATGGACGAAATCACCGGCGCGCTGATGGCCGAGCACCAGGCGGAGATGCTGGCGAGCCTGGCCGGGGATAACTGATTGTGACGCTGGCTGAGGTCCTGGCGCAGGACAGCCGGAGACTGCAGCAGGACCTCGACCTCGATCCGCGCGAAGCGCGGCTGGAAATCCAGATTCTCCTGTGTGAAGCGCTCGGCGTGGCGCGCTCCTGGCTCATCGGCCACGACCGCGAAGCCTTGGCGGAACCCGCCGCACAAAGCTACTCAGCCCTGCTGACGCGCCGCCTCGCGGGCGAACCGATCGCTTACATCATCGGCCGCCGGGAATTCTTCGGGCTGGAATTCAAGACTACGCCGGCCGTGCTGATCCCGCGTCCCGAAACCGAACTGCTGGTCGAACTGGCGCTGGCGCGCATTCCCGAAGACCAGCCCTGCAAGGTGCTCGATCTCGGCACCGGCAGCGGCGCCATCGCCATCAGCATCGCCAGGAGCCGGCCACTGGCGGCGGTTACGGCGGTGGACCAGTCGCCGCAGGCGCTGGGCGTGGCGCGCGACAACGCAGCGCGGCTGCAAGTGCCCAACCTGTGCCTGCTGCACAGCGACTGGTTCGGCGCGCTCGGCGCGCAAACCTTCGACCTGATCGTTTCCAATCCGCCCTACGTGGAGGCTGGCGATCCGCACCTGCAGCGCGGCGACGTGCGCTTCGAACCCTTGTCCGCGCTGGCCTCCGGGGCGGACGGCCTGGACGACATCCGCCGCATCGCCGCTGCCGCGCCCCAGCATCTCAATCCGGGCAGCTGGCTGCTGCTCGAGCACGGCTACAACCAGGGCGAAGGCTGCCGCGACATTCTGCGCCAGCAGGGATTCTCAGAGGTGGAGACCATCCGCGATCTGGCCGGTCTGGAACGCGTCAGCGTGGGATTGAGAGCCGCGTAGCAACATGGACAGCCTGCCCAGTAAGCTAGCGGGCATAGCCGACCGATTTCAAGGCGTCGAAAATCTTCTCGGACAATATTTTATGGCCCGCGGCATTCGGGTGCAGTGAGTCGCCCTTCATCTGAGGATCGGAAAGCACGTCGGCGACCGCGTCTTCAATCAGCGGAACGTGCTGCGCATCGGCCACTTCCTGGTAGAAATCGGCTGCGGACAGGCTTCGAAAAGCAGCCGCAGCCGCGCTCGGCTTCGGCGTGGCTAGCAGGACCGCCTTTGCGCCGTGTGCCTTTATCTGCGCGAGTATCTTTTCCAGATTGGCGACGGTTTCTTCCCGGGGCAGGCGGCGCAACATGTCGTTTCCGCCCAGTGTGACCAGGACGAGAACAGGCTTGTGTTCGTCGAACAGCGCAGGCAAACGTTGCAAGGCATCAGCGCTGGTGTCGCCGCTCACGCCGCCATTGATTACATGCCACCCCGTCCTTTTCGCCAGCAGGCTGGGCCACGCCTCGTCGGGCGTCACGCCGTTGCCCGCGGTCAGGCTGTCGCCCAGCGCCAGAACCTGGCTGCCGGGAGGAAGCGCCTCTTCTTTTGCCTTGCCGCAGGCGGCAACAAGAGCGATGGCGACAATCAGGAAAATGAAGTGTCGCATCGCGCCCGGACGGTGTGCTGCGTTCATGTCGGAATCCCTGCGCTCGGCGTCCGAGTGATTTATGTTTTTCGCAAGGGGTCAAGCAGGGAGGACAGGCCGTTGTGGTCCAGTTCCTGCATCAACGCCAGGAGGCGGCCGATATCGCCAGGCGGAAAGCCTTCGCGGGCAAACCAGTTGAGGTACTGTCCGGGCAGGTCGGCAATCAGGCGACCCTTGTGCTTGCCGTAGGGCATGACGGTGGTTACCAGGCGTTGTAAATCTTCGGGATGCATCGCTGTAATTTCTCAGGTTGTCTGGCGCATGCTCAGGGCGCAATCTGCAGTTGTTTGGGGTCGAGCAGCAGATAGCGGGCGAAGCGGCCTTCGTCCCGGCTGCCGTCGTCGCTGACGATAATGATGCGTTGCTGGCCGTCGATCACGGCGGAACTGACCCCTTCGGCGTGCTCGAAGCCCTGCAAGCCGGGAACGCTGACGCTTCGCGCCGCCTCGCCGCGACGGCCGCTCCAGAACCAGAGCCGGAATTGCACCTGCTCGCGTGCGACGGGACCGCTGATCACAAGATAGCCGCCAAGGGAGGGCAGGTAGGCCATGCCGCGAATCCCGTTCCCGCCGAGGTCCAGCGTTGTCAGGGTGGCCGAGACTTTGGGGGGCTCGCCAGCGTCGAAAATCGCGGCGGGGTTTTCGAGCTCGGCGATGATGGCCCGCTGGTCGAGCAAGGGGCTGCGCAAGCCGATCAGCAGGCGTTGCTGGTCGGGGCTGACTTCCAGTGCCTCGATATTGAGCCCGCCGTCGTTCTTGACGTCCAGTATCCCGGCGGCCTCCGCCAAAACGGGGTGTGCCGCCACCAAGGCGGGCTTCAGTCCCCTGACCACCATCGGCGCGACCACGCGGTCACCCTCGATGCGGAAGCGGACCAGCTTGTCGCGGGACTTTTTTTCTTCGCCCTCGCTGTTGCGCGAGTGCGAGGTGAGGGCGTAGATATGACCCGACCGGTCGAGAGTGATGCCTTCAAGATCATCCAGCTTGCGGAAATCATCGTCGGCGCCTAACGCCCCCCGGTCCAGCGGAGCGGTGCTGATGCGCCCGTCGGAGCCGATCCTGACCAGGCTGAACGGGTGCTGTTTTTCATCTTCGACGACCAGAAAACGCCCGTCAGGAAGCTGCTGGATGGCGGATGGTTCATAGATGCCGGTCAGGGTCAGGAACATGAGAATGCTGTTCAGCGCCATTTTTCATCCTTGCCGATTCTATCGTTGAGAAGGCGTTGATAGATTTTAAGGTCCGGCTGGGAAAAACAGCAGAAAATCACCTCGCGCAGCGACGGGCATTCCGGCAATGCCGAACGAACGCTCTCGACGGCAACCGCGGCAGCGAGCTCGACGGGGTAGCCGTAGACACCGGTGCTGATGCCGGGAAACGCGATGCTTTCCAGCTCGAGTTTTGACGCGATTGCCAACGAGCGACGATAGCACGAGGCCAGAATTCCAGCTTCACCACTGGCGCCGCCATGCCACACCGGTCCGACGGTGTGAATGACGTATCTGGCCGGCAATCGGTAGCCTTTGGTGAGCTTCGCGTCGCCCGGTTCGCACCCGCCCAGCGTGAGGCATTCCTCAAGCAGTTCAGGGCCTGCAGCCCGATGAATCGCCCCGTCGACGCCGCCCCCGCCCAGCAACGACGAGTTTGCGGCGTTGACGATGGCGTCGACCGCCAGGGTGGTGATGTCGGCGTGCAGGGCGCGCAATAATGCTGTCATGGCTTATGGCTGCGAGTGGCGTGCGCGACTGAATTGGTCGCACTCATCCGCTGACGATGGCATCTGCTGTGCGAACAGCAAGAGCGGAAATGGTTAATGACGGAGCCTCTCCGCCGCCGCTCGATGGAAACACGCTGGCATCGGTTATAAAGAGGTTGGAGTGGTCGTGGCAGCGGCAATGGCTGTCTACAACGGATGTCTTCGGGTTGTTACCCATGCGGCAGGTCCCGAAAACATGCGTCGCCGAAAAATTGTCCCATGCGCCGGCTTCCTCAACCAGCTCGGCTCCCGCCTCTTTCAACAAGCGGCGGGATTGAGAGGCCATGAATTTCAGCCGCTGGATTTCGCCTCTTTCCAGTTGGGAATGCAGCCTGGGAAACGGCATGCCAAGCCGATCCTTCCTGCTGGGGTCGAGATCGACATAAGTGCCTTCATTGGGCAAGAATTCACCGATCGCACCGACCGACATGACGCGGCCAAAAGTCGTGCGCACGCCATTTTTCAGTTGCGCACCAAACCCGCTCACGACTCGCGAAGCATAGGCGATGGGGCCGGTAAATCCGATTTCCTGCGTGGCGGAATTGAAGCGGCAACCGCCGATCACGCCGGGAATGGCATCGGGCGCATTGAAATCCCAGCAAATCACGTCGGCGGGCAGCCCGGCATGGCTATGGGAAAGTCCGGCGACGAGCCCGGAACTGCTCCAGCTGAGCGTTTCCATGAAGTTCCGCCCAACCTGCCCGGAACTGTTGGCGAAGCCTTCCGGGTAAAGGCGATTGCGATTGGCCAGAAGCAGGCGCGGCGTCTGCACTGCGCCAGCGGCCAGAATGAGAATGGGGGTCTCGACACGCTGAAGCTTCTTGTTGTCGATATACTCGACCGAGCCAATGGTGCCCCCGGCGCCGCTGTGGAAGCGCACAACGGGGCACAGGGGCTTGACGGTCAAGCGACCGCTGGCCTCTGCCTTGCGAATGAACGTAACATCGGCCGACCCTTTGTCCCCCAGCGGGCAGCCGCGGCTGCAGTTCCCGCAATAGTTGCAGGCAGGGCGCCCGTCGAACGGCATGGAGAGCGCTGCGCGCGAGTTCTCCTGCCATTTCATGTTCAGCCGGCGACCGGCTGCCAGCAGTTTCCGTGCGGATGGGCTCGGGGGGTGGGGCGGCAAAGGGTAAGGCTGGCTCCGCCAGCGAGCGCCCTGCTCGGCAGGGCCGGCAACGCCGACCAGGTTCTCGCAAAGCGTGTAATAAGGCTCCAGGCCGGCATAGTCCAGCGGCCAATCACAGCCGGCGCCATGCTGGCTGGCCAATTTCATCGCATCGGGGTGCATACGGTGGGACTCGCCGACGAAGTGGAGCGTCGACCCGCCGACCCCTTGGACGTGCCAATAGCCGGGATTGGCAGCTTGTCGCATGTTTCCGCGAACCAATGGACCGGAGGCCCGATTCCAGGAGCGCAATTCCTCGTCTGCCGGGTCCAGGCGGCCCAGCGTGCCTATCGTGAAATCCCCCCTGCTGCCGGCGGGATCGGGAAAAAGAAATCTCTCCCAGTCCGGACGATGGAGCCTGTAATCCGCACCTGGATTGAAGCGTGGCCCCGCCTCGAGAATCAGGACATGCAAGCCTTGCTCGCACAATCTCCAGGCGGCGGCCGCGCCGCCTGCGCCAGCGCCGACGACGACAGCGTCAAAGCGTTTTTTTACGGCCATGGCGGTTTGTAACCCAGGGGTTGCGGCGGATTCTGGATGGATAGCCCATGCCAGGCCTCCGGTTGGCTGTAGTACATCTCGATGGCTGCCTCGCGCACCAGTTCGTAGAATCGCCTCGGTACCTGATCGAAGTCGGAATGGGCCATCCAGTCAACCAGGGCGTATTGCTGTTCGCCTGAAAGAGCCGCGAACGGCGGGCCGCCCGTCATGTTCAGCCACTGGCAGCCGAGTCCGATCAGGCGCCTGAAGCGCGGGTCGGATCTGGAAACTTCCCAGAGTTTTTCGTCCACGTGAAGGTCTGTTGCGGAGCCGCTGAATTCGTCGCGAGGCAGCAGCATATCCAGAAAAGCCGCGAAAGTGCTTCGCTCAAGTCCTGTCGTTGCGGATGCCAGGGCAGGACCAGCGTCGAACGCATAGCGAATAAAAAACACGCCGATGATCTTGAGTAATCGTCGGCGTGCTTGGCTGGCTGGCACTGCGAATAGTCTCCCGGAAACAGGCCCGGTACTAAAGGATATTCGGGTTGGTGCAGGCAGCATCGGTGAATGCGCCGGTGAAGCCGCTTACCGGTGTACACGTCTGAGTGCTGGCTGCAGCCGGTTTGCCGAATTTGCCATGGGTGTGAATGATCGCAAAGGGGTCGAACCCGTTGCCATAAGACCAGTCGGCACCGAGATTTGCATATGGCGCATTCACGCCGAAGCCGACCAGCGGGGTGGCTTTGAGAAAGTTGTAGCCCACGCCCAGTTCGCCCTGGAAGTCTTCCTTGCCGTTCAAGTAGCCCAGCTTGATGCTGGCGGGCTTTACGCCGCCGGCGAGGTTGATGCTGAGTGCCAGGTTGGCCCCTTCGGTATTGCCGCCGGAGCTGATCCTGGCGCGCATTGCGCCCAGCACCAGGGAAGGCGTTGCACCGCCTTCAACACTCCACTTGAGGCCGGCATAAGCCCGTGTTTCCGTTTGGCTAGTGGCGCCGCCGGTGGTTCCGACAAGGTTGTAAGTGGTAACAATGCCTGCAAGTGCGGAGGAGCAGACGAATGCGGATGAAACAGCGAGCACCAGAAGGGATTTGGTCATTTCGATCTCCTTGTTTCCAGATATTAAGTTAGACATGACGAAAGATTAGCATAAAAGCCGGAAGCAGAGATCATGGGATATTTTTCGGCTGAATCCATTTGATGGCGGCGGCCATGAGCACTTCAGCGCTTATGGCCAGGGTTGAAGCATTTTCCCCGCATTGACTGTTGCGGCGAGTCGGAATTGGGCATGATATGCCTCTCGGGGAGTATTCCAGAAACGGTCGAAGAACATGATTGGATTGATACAGCGCGTCAGCCAGGCGAGCGTGGCGGTCGAGGAACATACCGTGGGGCAAATCGGGCGCGGTTTGCTGGTGCTGCTCGGCGTCGAGAAACACGACGATGAAGCGACCGCCCGACGCCTGCTCGACCGCATCCTGGGATACCGCGTGTTCCCGGATGCGCAGGGCAAAATGAACCTGTCGCTGGCGGACATCGGCGGCGAGCTGCTGCTGGTGCCGCAATTCACGCTGGCCGCGGACACCCGCAAGGGCACGCGCCCCAGCTTTTCATCCGCCGCGGCGCCGGAAATGGGCAAGTCGCTGTTCGAAGATTTCGTGGCGGCGGCGCGGGAATGTCATGGCAAGGTTGCGACCGGGGTGTTCGGCGCGGACATGCAGGTGAGCCTGGTCAACGATGGCCCGGTGACTTTCTGGCTTCAGGTGGGAGCGAAAGGGGCGGAATCATGAGACTGGGCATCGACCTCGGCGGGACCAAGATCGAAATCGTCGCGTTGGACGATCAAGGCGTGGAGCGTTTGCGCCGGCGCGTGCCCACGCCGTGCGGGGATTATTCCGCCACCTTGCAGGCGATAGCCGGCCTGGTTCAGGAAGCGGAGACGGAACTGGGGCAGTGCGGCTCGGTGGGCATCGGCACGCCCGGCGCCATTTCCAGGGCCACCGGCCGGCTCAAGAACTCCAATTCGGTGCACCTCAACGGGCAGCCGATTCTCCAGGATCTGGAAGCCTTGCTGGGGCGCCCGGTTAAAATCGCCAACGACGCCAACTGCTTTGCGCTTTCCGAAGCCACGGACGGGGCGGCGGCAGGCGCTGCGGTGGTGTTCGGCGTAATCATCGGCACCGGTACCGGGGCGGGCATCGTGGTCGACGGGAAGATCCTCACCGGGGCCAACGGCATCGCCGGAGAATGGGGGCATAACCCCTTGCCCTGGCCGGAAGCGCAGGAACTTCCCGGCCCGCAATGCTACTGCGGCCGCCGCGGGTGCATCGAGACCTTTCTCTCCGGGCCGGGCATGGTGAAGCTGCACCAGCAGGATACGGGCGAAACCCTGAGCCCGGAGGAAATCGTGGCGCGGGCCTTCGCCAGCGATCTCGCCTGCGAACACAGCCTGCGGGCCTACGAAAACCGTCTCGCCCGTTCCCTGGCGCACGTCATCAACATCCTCGATCCGGACGTCATCGTCCTCGGGGGAGGGATGTCCAACATCGAGCGCTTGTATACGCGCGTTCCCGAAATATGGGGACGCTGGGTGTTTTCAGACCGGGTGGACACCCGGCTGGTGCGGCACCGCTTCGGCGATTCCAGCGGGGTGCGCGGCGCTGCCTGGCTATAGGCAGCGCGTCTTTCTCTAAACTCGTTTCGCCAGCTCGACCGCGATGCCGATGTAGTTGCCCGGCGTCATCTGCAGCAGGCGCTGTTTCTCACCCTCCGGGATCGCCAGGTTCTGGATGAAGGCGTGCAGCGTGTCGCGGTTGATGCCGCTCTTGCCGCGCGTGAGTTCCTTCAATTGCTCGTAGGGGTTGGCCACGCCGTAGCGGCGCATTACGGTCTGGATCGGCTCGGCGAGCACTTCCCAGTTGTGGTCGAGGTCGTCGTCCAGGCGCAGCGGGTTGACTTCCAGCTTGCCCAGGCCGCGCACGGCGGATTCATAGCCGAGCAGGGCGTAACCCAGGCCCACGCCCATGTTGCGCAGCACGGTGGAATCGGTGAGGTCGCGCTGCCAGCGCGAGATCGGCAGCTTTTCGGAGAGGTGGCGCAGCAGCGCGTTGGCCAGCCCGAGGTTGCCTTCCGAGTTCTCGAAGTCGATGGGATTGACCTTGTGCGGCATGGTGGAGGAGCCCACTTCGCCCGCCTTGACCTTCTGCTTGAAGTAGCCGACCGAAATATAGCCCCAGACGTCGCGGTCCATGTCGATCAGGATAGTGTTGGCGCGGCCGAAAGCGTCGAACAGCTCGGCCATGTAATCGTGCGGCTCGATCTGGATGGTGTAGGGGTTGAACGACAAGCCCAGTCCTTCGACAAATCCCTTGGCAAACTGCTCCCAGTCGATTTCCGGGTAGGCGGACAGATGCGCGTTGTAGTTGCCCACTGCGCCGTTGATCTTGCCGAGGATTTCCACGCCGGCGATGCGCGCCTTCTGGCGCTCCAGGCGGTATACCACGTTGGCCAGTTCCTTGCCGACCGTGGAGGGCGAAGCCGGCTGGCCGTGGGTGCGCGACAGCATGGGCTGGGCGGCGAGTTCGTGCGCCAGTTCGCGCAGTCGGGCGATGACTTTTTCCAGGCCCGGCAGCATCACGCCGTCGCGCGCCGATTTCAGCATCAGCGCGTGCGACAGGTTGTTGATGTCCTCGGAGGTGCAGGCGAAATGGATGAACTCGTTCACCTTCATCACTTCGGCGTTGCCGGCGAGCTTGTTCTTGAGCCAGTATTCGACGGCTTTGACGTCGTGGTTGGTAGTCTTCTCGATGTCCTTCACCGCTTGCGCATCGACTTCCGAGAAGCCCGCAACCAGCTGGTCCAGCTCGGCCACGGTGGCGGCGGAGAAGGGCGGCACTTCGGCGATGGCCGCCTCGCGGCTCAAGGCCTTGAGCCATTCCACTTCCACCAGCACGCGGTGGTGGATCAGGCCGAATTCGCTGAAATACGGACGCAGGCCGTCGATTTTGCTGTGGTAGCGCCCGTCCAGGGGGGACAGCGCGGTGAGGGTGGAAAGACTCATGAATAGCTCCTTGAACAATCGCGCAATTTTAGCATGAGCCCGACAGAAAACCGCCGGCAGAGGCGAAGGCGATATAAGCGCGTCAGCCCAGCTTGCGGTACAGCGTGCGTTCGCTCAGGCCCAGGCGGCGGGCCAGTTCGCGCTTGTCGCCGCCCAGTCGCTGCAGCGCCTGGCGCACGTAACGCCGCTCGACTTCTTCCAGCGGCAGTATTTCCTCTCTTGCCGCTTGCGCCGGGGTCGGCGCATTCCGGGCCAGGACCGGTCCGGTCGGCAAGTGCCGTCCGTCGATGGTATCTCCGTCCGCAAGCAATATTGCTCGCTCCAGCAGGTTGCGCAGTTCCCGCACGTTACCCGGATAGCTGTATTGCATGAGCTGTTCGGCGGCGGCTTCGGTCAAATGCAGGGGGCGGCCCGGCGCCAGGCGCTCGAGCATGACGTTCGCCAGCAGGGGGATGTCCTCGCGCCGCTCGCGCAATGCGGGCAGGTGGACGGGGAAGGCGGCGATGCGGTAGTAGAGGTCGCGGCGGAAAGTGCCGGCGTCCATCATCTCTTCCAGGTTGCGGTGGGTGGCGGCGACCAGGCGGAAATCGGCGCGCAGGGTTTCCACCCCGCCCACCCGGCGAAAAGTGCCTGATTCGAGCAGGCGCAGCAGTTTGACCTGCAAATGCAGGGGGATGTCGCCCAGTTCGTCGAGGAACAGGGTGCCGCCGGCTGCCGCCTCGACCAGCCCGGTCTTGCGCCGGGTGGCGCCGGTGAAGGCGCCTTTTTCATAGCCGAACAGTTCCGACTCGAACAGGCTTTCCGTCATGCCGGAGCAGTCCACCGGCACGAAAGGCTTGTTGCGCCGGGGGCTCAGGGCATGCAGCGCGAGCGCGGCGAGTTCCTTGCCGGTGCCGGATTCGCCCAGCAGTAGCACCGGCGTCATGGCCGGCGCGGCGCGGTTGATGAGCGCGAGCATCTGGGTGAAGGCGGGAGAGCGCCCCTCCATGCCCAGGGCGCCCGGCTGGTCACCGGTCTCGTGCAGGAAGCGCATGGTTTCCACGAAATAGGCCAGCTTGCCCTGCTCGTCCTGGATGGGGATCAGTTCGACATCCACGTACTCTTCCCCGCGCGGCGTGTGGTGCAGATGCAGCACGCGGCCGGGCTGGCGCGTCGTCATGGCGGTCTGGAGCGGGCAGGATTCGCCGCACTGGTCGCAGGGCTTGTCGTAATGGTGGGAGATTTCGTAGCAGGTGCGGCCCAGGATGGCGCGCGGGTTGCCGAAAGCATGGCGGTAGGCGGCATTGGACGAAACAATGCGGTAATCCTGGCCCACCAGGATGCGCGGTTCGGGCAGTGCATCGAGGAGGGACTGCAACTCCCGGGGTACTGTGGTTGTTTTGTCATTCATGGCAAAACATGCTTGCCGGTTTTGTCAGATATGTCAATACGGATGTGCGGGCTTGGCTGTATTACTCTGTCTCCGTATCTGTTAATTTCCCCCTCGATGGCTTTAATGCGCGGGTCTCGCATTCGCACCAGCAAAACTGGCACGCACATTGCTGTTACTGCCCATGATTCTGGAACCGTGAAATGAACGACCCTCGGCAACCAGAGAAATGCCCTGACCAAGGAGTGAACATGCAGATAGCGTTTTTGTTTCGGTGTTGACCCTGGCGCTGACGCTGGCCGGCATTGCGCTTGCCGTGGCCGGCTTCCACGGTCTGATTCGCTGGAGTTTGCGGGCGCCGCGCGTGGTCGAGCGGGAAACGCCGGCAAAATTCGGGCTGGCGTACGAGGATGTGCGGATTCCGGGCGCGGGCGGCAAGTCCCTGTTCGGCTGGCTGGTGCCTTCCGCTGCCGGTGAAGGGGCGCCGGCCCTGGTGATTCTGCACGGCTGGGGCGGCAATGCGGAAACCATGCTGCCGCTGGTGCCCGCGTTGCACCGCGCGGGGTTTGCGCTGCTGCTGATCGATGCGCGCAACCACGGAAAAAGCGATGCCGATACTTTCTCGTCGCTACCGCGTTTTGCCGAAGACCTCGACCACGCGCTCGACTGGCTGAAAGTCAGGCGCGGCGTGAAGCCGGATCGTCTGGGCGTGGTCGGCCATTCGGTCGGCGCGGCCGCCGCGCTGCTTGCCGCATCGCGGCGCCATGACCTGGCTGCCGTGGTGAGCATTGCCGCCTTCGCGCACCCCGCCGGCATGATGCGCCGTCTCCTCAAGTCGTGGCGCATACCCTACCTGCCTTTCGGCTGGTATGTGCTGCGCTACGTGCAAAAGGTGATCGGCTACCGTTTCGACGACATCGCGCCGCTCAGCACCATCGCCCATGCCCGCTGCCCGGTGCTGCTGGTGCACGGCACGGAGGACACCACCGTGCCCGTGGCGGAAGCCGAGCTGTTGCATGCGCGGCGTGGCGGGAAACAGGGGCGCTTGCTGCTGGTGAAGGGCAGCCACGACAGTTATGAGGAACTGGACAGGCAAATCGGCGACGTGATCGATTTCCTCGACAGCGCGCTGAAACCGGGAAATTCACCCGATAGCGCAAACAAGCCGGCATCGAGGAGTGGCACATGATCCAAGGAAAACCGCTGGGCAGGATTCTGCTCGCCGTGCTTGCGCTGCTGGCGCTCTACTGGTTCGGGCTGCGCACCGACCCCAAGGTGGCGGCGCTCAACCAGGCGATCGAGGCAAAGGCCGGTCCGGCCTTGCGCGACTACCCTTACCCATTCCAGGTGCTGCGCCTCGAAGGCGCGGTGGCGGTGATGGCGACGCCGCGCTCCCCGGCGGTGCCGGTGTACCGCATGATCGGCGCGCTTTACCCGGCGCTGGCCGGGAAGTCGCCGGACAACCCGGATTTCGTCGCGGCGGAAAAGGAGCTGGCGAAGGCCCAGTCGGAAGCGAGAAAGATCGTGCTCGAACAGCCCGGCGTGAGCGAAGTGAAATGGGAGCTGGACCAGAACTGGCTGATCAGCCACGGGATTTCGATAAATTGAATCTCGCGAAGCAAGCCCTCGCCCCCCTCTCCCGCCTCGAGGGGGAGGGCCGGGGTGGGGGAAACGGTCGTGGCGAGTTTCATGATCAGGAAAGACTTTTTGCCATGACCGTTGGATTGAACGAGGAACGCGGGCATCGCCACGTATAAGGAGCGGACATGAAAAAAACCCTGCTGCAGGAAAAATACCCCATTCTCGTTTCCGAGATCGGCAAGCACGAGACCGCATGCCAGACCGTGGAGGCGGTGGCGGACTACTTGAAGGCAAAGATTGCCGAGAACCCCAAGGTGCAGTTCATCGGCGTGTTCGACCATTACGCCCACACCAGAAATATCGGCGGCGAGATCGCGCCCGGCATCCGGGGCGCGCTGGACGTGATTTTCTGTTTCGGCTTCGCCCTGCCCAATCCGCAGGTTCTGGCAGTGCGGCCCCGTTCCATCGGCGTGGCCGACCTGGGCGACAAGTTCGTGGTGAGTTTCATGGAAGCCCCCATGAAGCCCGCCAACGAGGCCATGGAAGCCTGGGTGAAAGGGCTGCGCGAGCAGATTTGAGATGAGACCCCGCCCCTTGCCAATAAAGTGCCCTATTTTTTGAGGAAATGACATGCAAGCAATCAACCAACCCGCCACCACCCCCTACCAGCGTATTGGCGGCGATGCGGCGATCCGCAAACTGGTCGACCGGTTCTACGAGTTGATGGACGAACTGCCGGAGGCGTATACCGCGCGCAAAATCCATCCGCAAGATCTCACCGAATCCGGCAACAAGTTTTTCGATTTTCTCTCCGGCTGGCTGGGTGGCCCGCAGCGTTTTGTGGAGAAATACGGCCACCCCATGCTGAGGCGCCGCCATTTTCCCTACGCCATCGGCCCGGAAGAGCGCGACCAGTGGCTCATGTGCATGAAGCAGGCGCTGGAAGAAACGGTGGAGGATGTCTCGCTGCGCGACGCCTTGTACGCCCAGTTCGCCCAGCTGGGCGAACACATGCGCAACCGGGGCGGAGATATTCAAGCCTGCGGGCATGCCGGCAGTTAGCGCTCATGAAAGGCAACCCACCAACACATAAAACACAACCCACTCGATAGGAAACCATTATGAAAAAAACCCTCATCCTCGTTCTGCTGCTCACCGGTTGCGCAACACCCGGAGCCGTGACGCAAAAGCCCGACCCCAAACAGGTCGATGAAATGCGCGCCACCGCCAAAACCCTGGCCATGCAACTTGGCGGCAAACTCAAGGCGGAAATGGAAGCCAACGGGCCTGCAGCCGCTGTCGGTGTGTGCAAGAAAATAGCGCCGCAAATCGCCGCTGACTTGTCCAAACAGACCGGGTGGAAAGTGGGCCGCGTGGGAACCCGCGTACGCAATGCCGAAACGGGCACCCCCGATGCCTGGAATGCAAAGGCGCTGGCGGAATTCTCGCAGCGCATGAAACAGGGCGAAAAACCCGATGCGATGGAACTGGCTGAAGTCGTCGCCGAACCTTCCGGGAAGTATCTGCGTTACGCCAAAGCCATCGCGGTGCAGCCCCTGTGCCTCACCTGCCACGGTTCGCCCAAGGACATTCCCGAGGGCGTAAAAGCCCGCCTGCAGGCCGAATACCCGATGGACAAGGCCACGGGGTACAGCCTGGGCGAATTGCGCGGGGCGGTGGTGGTCAAGCGGCCGCTGTAACCATGCGCTGAAGCTGAGTTGCTGGTGGACTACGCTGGCAGAACTTATTATGTCCGCCACCTGATTTCTTTCTCCAACGCAAGGATATACGACATGACCGACGCCGCCGCCCGCCTGAAGAATTTCCCCATCTCCTGGTTCGCCATGATCATGGGCATGACCGGCTTCAGCATCGCCTGGAACCGCGCCGAGCATATATTCGACACCGGTTTCTGCGTCAGTTCGGTGCTGCTGGGCGTTGCCAGCGTCCTGTTCGTCGTGCTGGCGACGATCTATGCCGCCAAGATCGTCAAATATCCGCAGGACGTGCTGGGCGAGATTCGCCACCCGGTCAAGCTGGCCTTCGTGCCGACTTTCTCCATCGGCCTGCTGCTCCTGTCCATCGCCTACCTGCACATCGCGCCCGCGCTTTCCTTCTGGCTCTGGAGCGTGGGTGCCGTGCTGCACCTGGCCATCACCCTCTACGTGCTGTCTTCCTGGATACACCACACCAAGTACGAGATCGCCCACCTCAACCCGGCCTGGTTCATCCCGGTGGTGGGCAACATCCTGGTGCCGGTGGCCGGGGTACACCACGCCTCGCCCGAAATTTCCTGGTTCTTCTTCAGCCTGGGGCTGTTCTTCTGGCCGATACTCACCGCCATCATCTTCTATCGCCTGATCTTCCACGGCAGCCTGCCGGAGCGTTTCATGCCCACCCTGTTCATCTTCATCGCCCCGCCGGCGGTGGGTTTCATTTCCTGGTTCAATCTCACCGGCGGGGTGGACGCCTTCGCCCGCGTACTCTACTTCGTGGGCCTGTTCTTCACGCTCCTGCTGCTGAGCCAGTTCAATTATTTCCGCCGCCTCAAGTTCTTCCTCTCCTGGTGGGCCTATTCCTTCCCCATCGCCGCCATTACCATCGCCACGCTCATCATGGTCAAGGCAACCGGGCTCGCGCTCTATACCTGGCTCGCCGCCGGGCTGCTCGGTGTGCTCAGCCTGCTGGTCCTCATGCTGCTGGTGCGCACGGCGCTGGCCGTGGTGCGGCGCGAGATTTGCGTCGAGGGGCACTGATAGAAGGAGTGACGATGCAGCACATCACCGTGGAAGGCCGCTATCCCGTCTGGGTCGAGGAAATCGCCAAGGCCGATACGCCCTGGCGCGATGTGGACGAGATCGCCGCCGCGCTCAGCGCCTGCATTCATCGCCAGGCGGGCGCCGCTTTCATCGGCGTGTTCGATTACTACGGCTTCAACCTGCGCGTCGGCGCATCCCTCCCCATCGACATGCAGGACGCCAAGACGGTCCTGTTCTGCCCCGGCGCCCGGTTGCCCAGCCCCGCTGCCTTGGCGTTGTGCCCCTGCGCCATCGGCGTGGCCGACATGGGAAACCGTTTCGTGATTTCCTTTCTCGACGCGCCGGTCGTTTCCCCCACGGAAACCTTGGCGCTGTGGGTCGAGGATTTGCGCGCCGCAGATATCGCCCCAGGCAGAATGCCGGGGAACGCGGCGCATTAAGGTGTAGCGATCAAGGCCGCGGGCTTGCCGCTCATGCCAGCCCGAAGTGCCGGAAGATGCGAATTTTCAGGAAATCCATCAGCACCAGGTAAGCCAGCGCCAGCCCCAGCAAGCCTGCGATCAGCGCCGGACTGATCGCTGTCATGAGCACACCCTGGCTTGCCATCGCGCAGACCACCGCCAGATCCAGCGCCGTGGCGACCATCAGCCACCTGCTGGGGCGCGATTGCCAGAAATGGCGGCGTTCGCGCACCAGGTAGACGTTGCCCAGGCCGGTGAACACCAGCATGACGAAAATCAGCGTCTACAGCTGCGCCAGCGGCAGGTGGAGCAGGTCGCGCGCGGCCAGGGGTGCGGCGGTCAGCATCAGGGTGGCGATGTGCCAGCGCTCGGGCTTGCGCGAGAACGCCACGCGGTCGGTGGCGATGGACATGGTGACGAAATCGTTGGTGAACAGCAGCAACACGACGAGCAGCGGCGTGATCACGAACACGCCGGTCAGCATCACGCCCACGCTCATGAAAATGGCGATTTCCAGCGTCTTGATGATCTTGTTGAGGGTGTAGGTGAGCATGCGCTGGTAGATGCGCCGACTGGTTTCCACCGCCGCCACCACGTCGGACAGGCCGGGGTTGGTGAGCACCAGGCTGGCGGCGGCCTTGGCCACGTCGGTGGCGTTGGCCACGGCGATGCCGACCTCGGCCTGTTTCAGCGCCGGCGCGTCGTTGACGCCGTCGCCGGTCATGCCCGTCACGTGGCCGGCGTGCTGCAAGGCCTGCACGAGGTGGAATTTGTCCTCGGGAAACACCTGGGCGAACACGTCGCATGCCTTGATGGACAGTGTGGCGTTTTCCGCGAGCATGCTCGCCGGGCAGGCGCGCTCGCCGATGCCCACCGCCCTGGCCACCGTCCGTGCCGTGGCCTGCCCGTCGCCGGTCACCATCACCACGCGCACCCCGAGCTGGCGCAGGCTCTCCACCAGGGCGGCGGAATCCTCGCGCGGCGGGTCCTGCAGGGCGACCAGGCCGGCGAATTGCAGCGCGGCTTCGTCGCCGATGGCCACGCCCAGCACGCGGTATCCGCTTGCCGCGAGGGCTTCGACTTCGGCTGCGACATCCGGCGCGCCGGCCAGGGCCGCGACTTCGAGCGCCGCACCCTTGACGGCCCGGCGGGTGAGCGCGTTTTCCTCGAACAGCGTTTCAGAGCGGCGCGTCTGCGGATCGAAAGGGGTGAAGCGGATGCGCCGCGGCGGATGCTCCAGCAGCGTGCGTTCGCGGGCGGCGGCGAGAATGGCCAGATCGATGGGGTCTTGCGTGGCCTCGTCGCAAGCCAGCGCCGCCCAGCGCAGCAGATCGTTCTCCGTGATGGCTCCGGCGGGCTTGAGCGCCGCCAGGCTCAGGCTGTTGGCGGTAATGGTGCCGGTCTTGTCGCTCGCCAGCATGTCCATGGCGGCGGCCTCTTCGATGGCGGACAGGCGCGTCACCAGGACGCCCCGCTTGGCCAGCTCCAGCGCGCCCAGGGCCGTGGCCAGGGTGAAGGTGGCGGGCAGGGCCACGGGGACGGAGGCGACCAGCAGGATCAGGGCGAAGGGCACCACTTCGGTGAGGGGCATGCCCGTCGCCACGGCATAGACCAGCAGCGCCGCAACCAGCGCCACGTCCAGCAGCACCAGGTATTTGACGATGCCGAAAATCACCGCCTCCAGGTGGCTCACCGTCTTTGCGCTGCGCACCAGTTCCGCGGTCTTGCCGAAACGGGTGCCCGTTCCCGTGGCGAGCACCTCTCCGCTGGCTTCGCCGCGGGTCACGACGGAGCCGGAATAAGCGTCGCCGCCCGGCCCCGCTTCCGCCGGCAGGGATTCGCCGGTGAGGCTGGACTGGTCGAGCTGCACCTGTCCTTCCGCAAGGCGCAGGTCGGCGGGAACGAGGTCGCCCATGCGCACATGCACCGCGTCGCCGGGCACCAAATTGCGCGCCGGCACCAGTTGCCAGCGGCCGTCGCGCAGCACGCGCGCCTGGATGTCGAGGCGCTGCCGCAGCAGGGCCAGCGCCTTGTTGGCGCGCCCTTCCTGGAAATAGCCCAGCACGGCGTTGACCACGAGCAGGACGGCGATGACGGCGGCCTCGTCCGGCTTACCGAGCGCGAACTGCAGGATGATCGTCACTTCCAGCATCCACGGCACCGGCGACCAGAACTTGCCCAGCAGGGCGAGCAGCGGATGGGGCTTTTCTTCCGCCACCTCGTTGGGGCCGAATTGCGTCAGACGCAGTGCCGCCTCGTCCGTACTCAAGCCCGTGAGCGGGCTGGCTGTTTTCGTGTCCTGGTCGGCCATGGGTGTGTGCAGTTACTTATCCTCGGATCGTCTACATATATTGGTGCGGCAGATTCAGTGAGACTAGAAGCAGCGCCCACGTTCAATCTGTGACCAAGGGACGTGCAGGAAGTTTTGTTTCGCCTCGCTCGAGGGCAAAAGAAAAGCCCCCGTTACTCACAATGAGCAACGGGGGCGTTCGCTGGCAGCATGGCCGGGGGATAGGCGGCCGCGCTGGTGCGGTCGTTGCAGAAGCGGCTGTCGAAGCCGCTCAGATCAACAGCGAGAAACTGGTGTCGATGTGTTTGTAGCGGGCCATCCTGTCCATCCGTCAAGTCATGATGGATGGATATTGATGCACCCGGCCAGTTGAGGCAAGATGCGGGGATGATACTTTTTCTACAGCGTCGTTAGGCAGCTTAACCAATGTACATAGAATTTGACCTCCCAGAAATTCCCGAGCATGCCGCGGGCTTTCCGCAGTACTGGCTCAAGAGCATATTCATCCAGTCTCCTTCGAACCGTTACCAGATCAACGCTCTCACCAGTACCTATGTCCGGCTTGTAGAGACCGCACTGGTCGAGTATCACTCTGGCACCGTCAAGCTGAGAGAATTTTGGGGGACTCATTCTTCCTTAAATCTCGGGGCTATGCACAGGTCGATGTCCCACTTCGAAACGTGCATATCGAACATGTACCGTGCGACGAACTGTTTCCGCCGTCTCAGACGTGACCGTCAGCAAGATCCCTTATCTCAGGAACTAAACGTGGAAAAAGCTAGCTTCGCAACGGACTTAGTCGCGGCCAGGTTTCGCACCATCCGCAACGAGATTCATCATTTGGAAGAAATGGTGATGGATGGGCGCATCGCAGATGGGCAACCCTTCGCGCTCAAGGCTGACGGACCCGAAGTTCCGCACCCGACAGAACCTAATCAGACCATTAAGACGATTGACAGGCTTGTCATTGGTACCAGAGAAATGAGATTCGCCGAACTTGCCACATTGCTTAAGGAGATGGCGAGTGTCGCAGTAAGGATCGCTGAATTTCGTCCAAACAGTTCGTCGGGCACGCATGGCCGCGGCGCTGCCTAACATTGCGTTCGAGGGGGCGCGCCGCCGATAGGCGGAGCGCCCCCCAACTTCACGTTGGGCATTTTCATACCACTATTTCATTTATAGGAGCTATCCATGGCATTAAGACCAAATCAGCCACATCCAATAGCACAGAGGTTTCCCCGTACCACCGGCTTTGTGGTTTTGTTGGTTGGTTTCGCTTTCTTCTACATTTCTATCGTCGAGCCAATTCTTCATGCAAACGTCGGGGAAGTAATAAAGCTCTCAGGTAAAGGCGGCCTCGGCGGAGGTATTTTTATTATTCTTGGTTTGCTCGTAATGCTCTTCGGGCCTCGTGCATTGGCGCTGGGGCAGACGAAAGCTGCAAACTCACAAAAATTTGCGCTGATCTTGGGTGGAGTCTTCGCCGTCGTAGGAATCGTCGCGATGGAAATTACCAAGTCATATCTTCGAGGCAAGGGCTACATTCTGCCGTGAGCGCAAGGCCCAACCCCTCATCCCACGAGTGCGGGGTCAGTCTTTCAAAATCACATAAAATGCTCAATCAGTTCTTGGCATGGATGGAACCCACTAGCATGAAATCCACTATTCCTACTGAAACAGATTCTGGACTCAACCCGCTCGCGGGCTGTGAGTTAATTTCGCATAAGCCGCCAGCAGCCGCTGGTGCATGTCGCAGCCGTGCAGCGCCAGTCCCGGCGCCGCCACGCCGAAAAATCTCGACTCGCCACTGAGCAGCGCTTCCGCCAGCCGCAACGTCTCCGCCCCATAAAGCTGCTGCAGCGCGTTGCGGTAAGGCGCGGCGTCGCCCAGGTTGAGCAAATTCTCGATGCAGCGGTAAACGCGCCGGCGCCCGGCGTCGAGCTGTTCGAAGTGGCGAATCCAGTCGCAGCCTTCGCGGATCGCGTCTTCGTCGCCGATGGCCAGGGCCAGCAGGGTTTTCAGTTCGCCCACGCGCAGGTCGCTCCAGAAGGAGCCGGCGTCGGGTGCGAGGCCGATCAGGGCGGCGACCGGGCGCTGGTCAGCGAGGCCGAGATCGTTCAGCGTTTCCAGCAGGTCGGCGCATTCGTCGTCGTCCAGTTCCGGCAGGTGGAGGATGGCTTCGCGCAGGTGGTTGCCGACGCTGTTGTTCTCCCATTCCAGGTCGTCGACCGGGTAGATCTCGGACATGCCCGGCACGATGATGCGGCAGGCGTAGACGCCGAGGTGGGTGAAGTCGGCGATGTAGATTTCGTGGCCCATGGCGTGGATGCGGTCGACCAGCCAGGCGTAGTCCTCGGTGGTGGTGGTGCTGAAGTTCCAGTCGCAGAACTCGTAATCCGGCGTGTCGCCGAGGAAATTCCAGCTGATGATGCCGCTCGAATCGACGAAGTGGATTTCGATGTTGGGCGAGCTGGCGATCTCGTCCAGGTCGAAGCCCGGCTCGGGGAAGCCGCCCAGCGCGTCCAGGGCGCGTCCCTGCAGCAGCTCGGTGAGGGCGCGTTCGAGCGCGATTTCGAAGCGCGGGTGGGCGCCGAAGCTGGAGAAGCAGCCTTGGTCATCCGGGTGCAGCAGCGTCACGTTCATCACCGGATATTCCCCGCCGAGCGAGGCGTCCTTGACCAGGATGCCGAAGCCCGCCGCGCGCAAAGCTCTGATCCCTGTTGCGATACGCGGGTAGCGGGCGATCACTTCTTCCGGCACGTCCGGCAGGCAGATGCCCTCGCTGATGATGCGGAACTTGATGTGGCGCTCGAAAATTTCGGACAACGCCTGGGTGCGCGCCTCTTCCGGCGTGTTGCCGGCCGACATGCCGTTGCTGACGTATAGGTTGCCGATGATGTTGACCGGGAACCAGACGCTGGCCCGGTCGCGCTGGCGCTCGTAGGGCAGGGCGCAGATGCCGCGTTCGGTGGCGCCGGAGTTGAGGTCGACCAGCGCGTCGGCGGCGATGCTGCCTTCCGGGTTGTAGAAGCGGTGCAGCTCGGGGGTCAGCAGTTCCTGCGGCCACGCGCCGCTTTCATCCGGCTGGAACCAGCGCTCGTGCGGGTAGTGGGCGAAGTCGCGCTGGGCGGATTGTTCGCCAAGATAGTAGTGGGTCCAGAAATAGTTGCACGACAGGCGTTCGAAAAACTCGCCCAGCGCGCTGGCCAGCGCCGCCAGCCTGGACGCGCCCTTGCCGTTGGTGAACAGCAGCGGACAGTCGCGGTCGCGCACGTGCACCGACCAGATGCCGTCTACCGGGTTGAGCCAGGAGCGCTCCTCGACGTGGAAGCCGAGGGCCGCCAGCCGGGCCTGCATGGTGGCGATCGAGGATTCGAGCGAGGCGTCCTTGCCCGGGATGAAGTTTTCAGAGTGCATGGTGAGTCCTGCCGAGTTCGTAGGCCTGGAAAAGCGCGTTTTTGAGTGCGTGGTGCTGCGCGAGGTCGTCGATGCCCAGTTCGCGCGTGGCGATAGCCTGCAGCAAGTCGAGCGTTCGCAGTTCCTGCCGCCTGGCGACGAAAGCATCCAGATCGAAGTCTCCGTCCGTCAGGAAGTCGGCGGCCAATCCTTGCGCGTTGTCGAAGCGGATTTCCTCTTCCTGCATGACTTCGTAGAGATAGGAATAAGTGTCGATGCCATGCTTGCGGGCCAGGATCGCGTGCAGCGAGGGGCGCGAAGTGCCGGGCGCGGCGAAGTCGTCCAGCTCGATTGTCGCAGACAGGGAATAGCTTTCGCCCTTGAAAGAAAATTCGACGTGGGCGTCTATGGTGTTCTTGGTACTCATGAATCCTTCCTTCATTGCATGGCGGACACGAAACCCGGGAGCGGGGACCGGTGGCGACTAGATGCGTTGCTTGCGGCGGAATACAAGTTGGGCGGTCAAATTAAGACGCTATACCCGGCCGGAAAATCCTGTTCATTTTTGCACGCCGATTAACATTGGTGCCACAAAAGCTTCATAAGAATGTAAGAAACTGCTTATAGACTCGCCGGCTTGGTTGAGTTTGTTGGCATTTTCAAGTTTCTTACGAGGAAGCGTTTATGTTGTTCTGGCATGAAGAACCGCGGCGCAAGGCGCGCATCGAGATCATCCCCATGATCGATGTCATGATGTTTCTGCTGGTCTTTTTTGTCCTGATCAGTTTGCACGTCATACCGGCACTGGGGGTCAAGACCCAGCTGCCAAGCACAAGCAAGCCGGAAAAGCTGGATGTGCGTACCCATGCCGTGGTGACCGTCACCAAGGCCGGGCAGATACAGTTAGATGGCGTCGATTATTCCCTCCCCGGCCTGCAGACCGCGCTGATCAAACTCAAGCAGTCCGGCAAGGACGTCGATGTCGTCGTGAACAGCGATCGCGACGCTTCCGTCCAGCAGCTCGTCGATGTCATGGATACGGTAAAAGCTGCAGGTATCAGCTCCGTGGCCATTGCGTCCTCCCGTAAATAACAGCGAACGGAGGGCGCCGAGCATGACAACCGCAACCATGCCAACGATGTATGACAACCGCGAGTGGGTAGCCCAGGGCGGCTCGCTTTTGCTCGGGCTCGTCCTGGCGCTGGCGATCAGCAAGCTGGCAATCCAGCATGAACCCATGCCCGTCGAGGCCCCGATCCAGATCACGCTGTCCGAGCCGCCGCTGGAATTGCCCAAACCGCCGCCCCGGGTCGAGCCGCCCAAGCCGATTGAACAACCCAAGCCGCAAGAACACGTCCAGCAAAAAGTGGCTGCGGAACCGATACGGCAACCGATTGTTACGCCGATCGCCGCAAAACCGTCCCCTGCGCCTGAAGCGAATCCGGTAAGCGTGCCTGACGTCCCTGTTTCGCCAGTCGCCAAAACATTGCCCAAGGTCGAAGAAACGCCTGTCGTACAAAGAAATGCAGCCGCCGAAGGCCGTTTCGCACAGGACGTGCGCACGCAGATCGAAAGGAAAAAGATTTATCCGGATAGCGCACGCGATCTGGGAATGAGCGGTGTGGTCGAGGTGGTTTATGTGCTGGATCGGACAGGGAAGCTGATGAAAGCGGATATCGCTTCCTCTTCGGGCTTTCCGACGCTGGATCAGGCCGCCTTGCGTGCCGTACGTGCTGCCAGTTTCGCGGCTTTTCCGGCAGACGCTTGGGTGGGTGAGAACCAGAAGGAGTTTCGTACCAGGCTGGTTTTTTCCGTCAATTATTAATGTGTGGCTGACTTAAATTTAAAAATAATGGAGTTCACGATGGACAACAAGTTTCGCCTTCGACCGCTTGCGGTGCTGATTGCCTCGCTAGTGGTAAGCAGCGCGTATGCGCAGGACGACGCAGTTAAAACCGACGATATTTCGGTGTTTGGCCAGGGACAAACCCGCCAGGTGCAGAATATTTCCAAGAAAGACATCGAAGATGCCGCACCGGGCACCAGCCCATTGAAAGTGCTGGACAAGGTTCCTGGCGTTCACTTCGAATCCAGCGACACGTTCGGTGCTTACGAGTGGTCCACCAGCATCAGCGTGCGCGGCTTCAGCGCGAACCAGCTGGGCTACACCCTGGATGACATTCCCCTGGGCGACCTGAGCTACGGCAACCACAACGGCCTGCATATTTCGCGTGCCATTTCGTCGGAAAATCTCGGCCGTGTGCAGGTGTCGCAAGGCACCGGCTCCATCGATACCGCTTCCACCAGCAACCTGGGCGGCACGATGCAGTTCTATTCGACCGACCCTGACGAACAGTTCGGCGTGACTGCCAGCCAGATGCTGGGCGAAAATTCGGCGCGCCGTACTTATGTGCGCCTCGATAGCGGTCGCCTGGCGAACGGCGGAAAACTCTATATCAGCGCCGTGGACCAGAACTCCGACAAGTGGAAAGGTCACGGCGAGCAGCGCAACAAGCAGGTCAACGCCAAATATGTCCAGTTCTTCGGCGAGAGCAAGCTGTCGGCGTTCGTGAACTGGTCCGACCGCCAGGAAGTGGACTACCAGGATCTGTCCAAGGAGATGCTCGGCCGCCTGGGCTATAAGTGGGATAACTACTACCCGGACTGGAACAAGGCCATTCAGTCATCGCAAAATATCTGGACCAGCGGCGAAACATCGGTTGACGATGCCTACTATGCCGGTTCGGGCATCCGCGAAGACTATCTCTCGGGCGTGACGCTGGACGCCAAGCTGAGCGACAACCTGCGCTGGAAGAACACCGTCTACCACCACAGCAACAAGGGTGCCGGACTATGGTGGACGCCCTACGTTCTGTCGCCGGTAAGCAATACCCCATCCGTGCGCACCACGGAATACGACATCGACCGCACCGGCCTGCTGTCTTCCCTGACCTATACGCTGGGCAACCACAAGCTGAACGGCGGTCTGTGGTACGAGAACGACGACTTCACCCAGGCGCGCCGCTACTACGCCACCACTGCGACCGACCCGCGCACCCCGTATGAAATTCCGAGCGGGCCGTTCCGCACCGACTGGGCGTTCAACTACACCGAAAAAACCATGCAATGGTATGCCCAGGACACCATTACGGTTTCGCCGAAGCTGACCGTGAATGCCGGGTTCAAGTCGCCCAAGGTGGATGTGACCGGTACGGAAACCACCGGCGCCGATCGTCCCTCCGGCAGCATCACGTCCAAGAAGTCTTTTCTGCCGCAGCTCAGCATGGTGTACAAGCTTGACGACAGCAATGAGCTGTTTGCCGGCGTGGCGCAAAACATGCGGGCTATTTATACCCAGCCGTTCGGCACCACCCGGGCCGGTTTTGCCGCCATCCAGGGCAACCTGAACCCCGAAACTTCCACCACTTACGAAGGTGGCTGGCGTTTCCAGGGCAACAAGCTTGACGGCGTGGTGTCGCTCTATCACGTTGATTTCAAGGACCGCCTGCTGAGCATCGGCAGCGGTGCCGGGATTGTCGGCAGCCCGTCTGTGCTGGCAAACGTCGGCAAGGTCGAATCCAACGGCATGGATCTGGGCCTGAACTGGAAATTCGCTTCGTCCTGGTCGTGGTTCAACTCCTTGAGCTTCAACAGCACCCAGTACAAGGACAACTACCTGGATGGCGTGAACGTTCGCAATGTAAGCGGCAAGCAGGTGGTGGGCGTGCCCGAGCAGATGTTCAAGACCGAACTGGCTTACGACAACGGTACGTGGTTTGCTCGCCTGGGCGGTGATTACACTTCCAAGCGCTACTACACCTACTCCAACGACAACTCGGTCGATGGCCGCTGGCTGTGGAACCTGGGTGCAGGCTATCGCGTCAAGAACGTCGGCTTCTTCAAGGAGGTCAAGGCCCAGGTCAACATCAACAACCTGCTCAACAAAGAGTACTTCGCCAGCATGGGCACCAATGGCTTCAGCTATTCGGACCCGACCGGCACCGGCCAGACTTTGCAGACAGGCGCGCCGCGTCAGGCGTTCATTAACGTAACCGGCAAGTTCTAAAGAGGAAGGCAACCGGAACCCGAGCGGGTTCCGGTTTTTTCAAGGAATATATTATGACGTTCACACTGGTTCACGACATCGTTATGTACATCATGGTAGGGGTGATCCTGCTTGCCACCTACGTCATTATCGAGCGCTTCATCTTCTTCGCGGCGACCCTGCGCGAGGGCAAGGACGTGGTCGGTTTCATTCGCAGCCACCTGCACGACAAAAGCCTGCACGGCGAGATCCTGCAAGCCTTCGAAAAACACAAAAGCCCCCAGGCGCGGGCCATTTGCGAAGTCGTCGGAGCGGCGCAGGAAAATCATGGCCATGAGCAAATGGAATACATCGCCCAGTCGATTTATGTGGAAAAGCAGCCGACGGTCACAGCCCGTCTGTGGATGCTGGACACCATCATTACCCTGTCGCCCCTGATGGGACTGCTGGGCACCATTCTCGGCATCATCGATGCTTTTTACAGCCTGTCTTCCGGCAGCGTTGCCGCTGATCCGGCGGCGGTCAGCCGCGGTATCGGTACTGCCCTGTACGCCACGGGCGTGGGCATTTTCATCGCCCTGTACGCCATGCTTTTCTACAATTATTTCAGCTCCAAAGCCGAACAGGTCACCAATCAGATGAAACTGATTACCCTGACGCTGCTGGGGGCGCGCTAAGTGACTATCTCTGCGAGGTCTTCCATGCCGACACGCTTTCTTGTTGGCGCCGCTGCCGCCGCAGCCCTGCTGCCGCTGCATGCCGCCGCGGCCCCCAAGGCAACCACACCCATCGAGCACGTGATTGTCCTGGTGGGGGAGAACCGTACCTTCGACAACCTGTACGGGGTGTACAAGCCGCCGAAGGGCGAGGCGGTGTGGAACCTGCTGTCGCGCGGCATCGTGCGAGAGGACGGAACGCCGGGGCCGAACTATCACCTGGCCGCGCAAAAAACGGCGGACATGAGCAAAGGCTACAACCCGGTGCCGCCGCTTGCCGGCAGCTACGCGAAATTGCCCCAGCCGTTCGCCGCCGGCGCCTTCGGCCAGCAGCACGACGTTCCCGATGCGCGTTTCCCATCAGAGCTGGCGAACGGCCCGTTCCAGCTGACCAAGTACGTGAGCGCGGGCGCGCACACCGGTGACCCGATCCACCGCTTTTTCCAGATGTGGCAGCAGGTGAACGGCGGCGCCAACGACCTGTTCGTCTGGACGGCCGACCACTTCGGTTTTTACCGCGGCGACGATATCGCCACGGTCGAGTCGGTGCCGACCTACCAGGGGGCCGTGGCCATGGGGTTTTACAACATGGCCAGGGGCGATGCGCCATTTTTCAGGCAACTGGCCGAGCGCTACGCCATTGCCGACAACTATCACCAGTCCATCATGGGCGGCACCGCACAGAACTACGTGGCACTGGCCACGGCCGACGTCGGCTTTTATACCGAGAACGGCCGGAAAGCCGTGCCCCCGGCCGGGCAGATATCGCAACTGCAGTTGTTGAAAAACGGCAAACAGCTGGTCGAAAACGGCGGCAGCTACGTGCAATGCGCGGACCAGGGCGCCAGCGGCGTAGCCCCCATAAAGGAATATTTGAGCAAGCTGCCCTACCGGACTTTCAATGACGGCAACTGCGAGCCGGGCGCCTATTACATGGTCAACAACCTCGACCCGTCCTATACGGCCGACGGCCGTCCGCTGCCCCTCGGGCCGGACAAGCTGCTGCTGCCGCCGCAGACCATTCCCACCATCGGCGACGCCATGACCCAGGCCGGCGTGCCGTGGAAGTGGTACAGCGGCGGCCGGAACGACGGCAAGAAGGTCGACAAGGAATATTGCGGCATGTGCGATACCCTGACCTTCTTCAACTCCACCATGAACGGGGCCGACAAGCACAAGCTGCTCGACCTGCAGCAGTTCTATGTGGACGTCAAGGATGCAAATAACATCCCCGCCGTGGCGGTGATCGCGCCGTACGACAGCATCTCGGGCCACCCCGGCTATGCCATGGAAACCGGCTTCGAAGAGCTGGCGCGGGACATCGTCGAACGCGTCAAAGCCAATCCGGCGCTGTGGGAAAAGACCGCCATTCTCATCACGTTCGACGAGGGCGGGGGCTATTACGACTCCGGCTACGTGCAAATCGTCGATTTCTTCGGCGACGGCACGCGCATCCCGCTGGTCGCCGTTTCGCCCTATGCCCGCCGCGGCGCGATCGACCACACCTATTACGATCATGCCTCCATCGTCAAATTCATCGAACGCAACTGGAATATCCCCGCGCTCTCGCATCGCAGCCGCGACAACCTGCCCAACCCTGTGCACGGCAAGGCAAACCCCTATGTCCCGAAAAATCGCCCGGCTATCGGCGACCTGATGAACATGTTCGATTTTTCCCGCAAATCATCCGCTCATTCAGCGCCGGACCCTGTCCAGCAGAATGCCAAGCGTTAACCCAAAGCGAAGGTAAGTGCCCAATGAATACCAAGAATGTTAAATACAAAAATCGCGTCAAGCCGCTGCTGATAGCCTTGTTGTCGGTGTTCGGCTCGACGGCTTATGCCGCGGACGCGGTGCAGTCCGTGCAGTTCCAGGAAACCTCCGCGCCCCATGGGGAAGCGGAAATGACCAGGGTTCACAGCAACGGCCATGTCGCCGTTACCCGCGGGGACGGAAGCCAGTACTCCCTGCCGTTGGCGTACCACGTGCTGTACCGTTCCGGGGAAGAGGTGGCGGGCTGGCCCGCCGGGCAGATCGTCACCGGCGAGGGCAAACCCCTGATGATTTCCAGCCATGACGAGCTGGCCCGCGAGGGCCGGGGGCCGTTCTACGCCAAGGGGCCGGACGCCAACTCGCTGATCGAGCTGCCGGCGCGCGCAGGCAAGCAGCCGGCCCTGTTCCTGGTGAGCCATTTCGAATACGACACCGATGCACCTGCCGTGGGTGGCGGCGAAGCCAAGGTAAACCTGTACGGCAAACTGCCGATGGCCATCAATGTCGCCACGCTGGCGCGGGACAAGGCGAGCGGCGAACTCAAGGCTACCCGCCTGACGAATGTCGACATGAAAGCGGTGGATGGCTTATGGACGCCCTGCGCCGGCGAAAAAACGCCGTGGAACACGCACCTCGGCAGCGAGGAATACGAGCCGGATGGCCGCACCTTCGAACGCACCCCGCTGGAAGCGATGAACCTGTACCTCGGCACGCCCGGCAAGGTGGCGCGCGACGGCGGCGCCAACCCCTATGCCTATGGTTTCATCACCGAAGTGAAGGTCAAGGCGGACGGCTCCGGGCGCATCGCCAAACACTATTCCATGGGACGTTTCTCGCACGAGCTGGGCACGGTCATGCCGGACCGGCGCACCGTTTACCTGAGCGATGACGGGCGGGACGTGATGATGGGCATGTACGTGGCCGACCGTGCCGGCGACCTGAGCGCCGGCACGCTGTACGCGGCCAAATGGCAGCAAACCGACGGCAGCAACGGCGGCAAGGCGCAGATGGGATGGATTCGCCTGGGACATGCGACGGACAAGCAGGTGCGCGCCATGATCCGGAGCAAAGTGGGTTTTTCCGACATTTTCGAGCATGTCACCGAAGCGTCCTACCGCGCCAACCCCGCGCAATATTCCGGCTACCGCCCGGTTTACGTGTATACCGGCACCGGCGGGGTGACCCAGCTCGAATACCTCAAGCTCAAGCCGGGTATGGACCACGCGGCGGCGTTCCTGGAAACGCGGCGCTATGCGGCCTACCAGGGCGCCACGACGGAATTCACCAAGATGGAAGGGCTGACATCGAACCAGCAGGACCGCAAGCTGTATTTCGCCATTTCATATGCCGAAGGCGGGATGCCCGCAGGCAAGAACGGCAACCGCCCGCAGGATGACATTTCGCTCGACGACCCCAATGGCGACCTGGTCTGCGGCGTGGTTTACCAGTCCGAACTGGTGCCGCAGGCCAAGGACAGCATGGGCAAGCCGATCGCCAGCCAGTGGGTGGCCGGCAACACCAGCGCGCTGATTACCGGCAGCAACAAATCCGCCGCCACGCCGGGCAGCAGCCAGTACGACAAGTGCGACACCGGCAAGGTGAGCAACCCGGACAACATCAAGTATTCGCCGCAGATGCACACGCTGTTCGTGGGTGAAGACAGCAATAGGCACCTGAACAATTTCCTGTGGGCCATCGACGTTCGCACGCAGCAGCCGACGCGTCTGGCATCCGCCCCGATCGGCGCGGAGTGGACCGGGCTGGCTCCCGCGGTGACGGCAGACGGTTTCGCCTACATCATGGCCAACGTGCAGCACCCCGGCGCGGACGAGGACCTGAGCAAGTATCCGGATGCAGTCAAGAAGGATATGGCCGGCCTGGTGGACAAGCGCGGCACGGTCGGCTACATCCCGCTCGGGCAGCTAAGCGTTAGCGCTCACTAGCGGAATAAAGGGCAGGGCGCGTCACTTCGGCGCCCTGACCGGTATCGAAGCGGTGCATTTTTGCAGGGACTGGACCATTTCGTCAGCCATCGCGGTAAGCCTGGCCGTCATCTCCGCCTCGGTGGTTTCGGTGGACGGCTGCGGGGCGAGCTGGAGCACGGCCAGCTCGAAACGGTCGTGCCCGCGCACGAAAAGCCGGTGCACCGACAAGCTGACGATGGGTTGTTTCGGGTTGGTGATAAACGAGCGCGTCAACGGGAAAGGCCCGTTTTCGTCCCCGGCAGTCGGGTTCTTTGCGACGATCCCGACTGTCGGCCCGAAATCCCCCGGAAGCTCGCTTACGCTGTAGCCCAACCCTGCCTTCCTTAATTCGGCCTCGTTTTTACGCTCGTTGTTGAGGATTTTTTCCAGAGCCTCTTCCGAGCTCTGGCTGGATGGCACCGTCGATACGGCGATGACGGCAAACAGCTTGTCCGGATACACGACGTCGGTCAGATAAATGGCGCCGCCGTTGAAAAACGCATGCCGGAGATTCAGTGCTTTTTCCGGCGTCGGGAAGGTGGTGCAATACACATTGGGGAAAGCATGCTTCCCGTTCCACTTTCCCGCCGGCCATTGCATCCGGTAAGCCTGTCCGCTCAGCTCGAATTTCCCCTGCCCGACGGCCGGGACGGAAATCGACGCTGAAAGAATTGCCAGAAGTCCAACAAGCAAATGCCGCAAAATTCTTCTCCTGTGAAAGCAGCCGACATGGCCCCATGACGGGCCGGAATTGGGTGGGCATTATCGACTTTCAGGTCGCCGCCCGCCATTGAAATAACTCGTTACATCTTGTTACACGCGCGATATAGCCCGGAAACCTCTTTTTCCTATGATGCCTCACATCAACGGTCATGACAGCGTTTCAGCCGCCCGACAGGCGAACGCAGCGTCTTGAATGAGCGTTTGATTTTTTAAAATTTACAGGAATTAGATGATGAAAAAAGCACTTCAAATTGCAGTACTCGCTTCCTTGCTCACCTCGTTTTCGGCCTTTGCGCACCACCCCGCCGAAGACATCATCGATGAAGACACCTGGGAGATGATCGACCAGAACATGGTGGACGCAGACTCGCCGCACCTGGACCTCGATTTCACCGCAATGTAACCGACGGTGTTGGGGGAACAGGCTGCGGCGTCCGGTCGCCGGGCAGGCGAAAAAGCCGCGGTTTGTTCCCCCGTGCCCGGTCGCGGCATTGAGCTATTTCGGCTTTTTCTCGCCCACCTTGGCGTCGAACTTTTCCTTGTTGATGACGAAGCGCTCGTGGCGCCCCCGGGAAATCACATCCACGCCATCGTGCGCCTCCACGGCGAAGAGCAATCGGCGACCGTCCACCTCCAGCAATTCCACACTTGCCGTGACCTCCAGTCCGGGCGGCGTCGCAGCCTCGTGGCTGACATCGATGTGAGTGCCTACTGACTGCTCTCTCGGCCAGTCGAGATGGGGGTTGATGGCCTTGATGCAGGCCCACTCCAGAAAGCCGACCAGAAAGCCGGTCGCGAACACTTCCGGCATGGCCACGAATTCTTCCGCTTCCGGGTAGAGCGCCGGAACGGTCTTGGAAGTCGGCACCACGAACTTGTGCTGGTAGCGGATGCCGGGTTTGAGCGTGTCTTTCATCGCTGTGTTTTCCCCCTCAAGAACTCAAGAAACGGCCAGCGCAACTCTCCGTCCAGCGCGGGTCGCAAGCGTTACCAGCATGTCCAGGCTGAACTTGTCGCGCTTGCCGCGTACCAGGTCGGATACTCTCGATTGCCCGATGCCCAAACGTACCGCAGCTTCGGCCTGCGTCCAGCCGGAGCTGGCGATGGTTTCGCGCAGCCGTGCCATCAACTCGGCGCGCATCGCCAGCAACGCCGCCTCTTCCGGGGAAAAACCCAAATCGGCGAATACATTTCCGGACGATTCAACAATCGGCTCTTTATCCATGATTCATCCTCCTATCTGTTGATACCGACGGGCCGCCAGCTCGATATTTTCGCGCCGCGTCCTCTGCGTTTTCTTCTGGAAGGCATGCAGCACATACACCGCATCCGCCATCTTGGCCACATAAATCACCCGCCACTCACCCAATACATGCAGGCGAATTTCATAAGTGCCTGAGCCGATGTTCAGCATCGGCCTGAAATCAGAAGGCATCAGCCCGCGCTGCACGGCATCCAGCTCAAAGCCCGCATCGCGCCGGGCTTCGGCGGGGAAGTTTTTAAGGTCATCCAGACTTGAGCCAACAAAACGCAGCTTTTTCATGGAGGGAATTATATCAATACTTTGATAATTTATTAAAGTACTTTGATAAAAATGAAGGGGGACACTGGCAAGGAATTATCGAGTTTGACCCTGAGGTCTCATGCCATGATGGGGTCGGCCCCGACCCGATTAACCCAAACGTGCGTGGTGAACGTACTGCTGATAGGCCGGGATGGCAATGGCCGCTGCGATGCCCAGCCCGGCAACGCCAAAGATGAGAAACACAGCCCAAAACGACCACTTTTTCTGTACGCGCTCGAAGTGCTCGATACTGTCCCAGCGCTTGTTCTTCCAAGCCAGTTCCCGGCCTTTGAATCCCAGGTAGACCGAGACGACAAATCCGATGTAAGGGATGACACACAGCAACCCGATCCACGTCTTGTTGGCAATCGCCCATATCCAGTTGAGCAGGAACGCGCCCCAGCTCCAGCCCTTTACGCCGGGAGGAGGAACGATGCCCTTGCCGCCGCCCGAGTTGTTTTCGCCATCGAAAATATCGTCGACATTCGAAAGGGGCGGCTGGAATGGATTGTCCATGGGGGCTCCGGGAAGGGGTGAGGCGATGAGGGATATGTTACAGGTTGGGCACTTTGGTCAGTTGTGACCGGCTTCGGCATGCAACTTCAGCCCAAGCGCGCCGATGACTTTAAGGATGGTATCGAAGCCCGGGCTACGCTCACCGGAAAGCGCCTTGTAAAGGCTTTCGCGGGACAGTCCGGCATCGCGCGCGACCTGCGACATACCCTTGGCGCGAGCAATGTCGCCAAGTGCCTTGGCGATGAATGCAGCATCCCCGTTGGCTTCTTCAAGGCAGGCTTCAAGATAAGCAGCCATTTCCTCTGGGGTTCTGAGGTGTTCAGCGACGTCATAGCGGGTGGTAACAGTCTTGGTCATGGTTGCTACTCCGAAAGATTACGTGCGAGGCGCAAGGCGGTCTTGATGTCTTTGGCTTGGGTACTCTTGTCCCCGCCAGCCAGCAGAATAATCAGCTCTCGCCCTCGCTGCTTGAAATATACCCGGTAGCCGGGACCGTAGTTGATTCGCAATTCCGAGACACCTTCGCCAACCGGCTCGACATCTCCAGGGTTTCCCGCCGCGAGCCGTTCGATTCTTGTTTGGACGCGCGCTCTCGCCTGAAGATCGCACAACGCGTCCAGCCATTGAGCGAAAAGGCCAGTTTTGCGGATTTCAATCATAAGTTAATGTAGCCATATGGCTACATGTTGTCAATGCCATGCGCGCCGTTCTGAGGGGCCATTGTTTGAGTTGGCCGCCACGATTTTCATCGTTCGTTGCCCTATAAATTAATCCCAAGCTGAGCCCTTTAATTCGCGACTGCTCACGCCCTACGCGGGCTGCTGCCCGGATATTGATAGAACGAGCAGAGCAACGTCGTCGAATGCAGCAATCTGACGATCAGTTGCAGACGATTGCAACAAAGAAGCCTTGCTGTTCTCAAGAGCTTCTTCAAGAGACGCGATTATTTTGCGATTGCCATATTGTTGTTGAAGCAGGACGCCAACAGCCGCGAACAATGCGGCATGCGATCCGGCAAGCGCTTCAAGTTTGTCTCGGATGGCTTCGGTTTCGGTCATCATGTCTCCCAACATAAATTCGACGTCATTAGTGAAATATAATCTGGCGAGCGACCGCCGTATGATCCTGAATTAATATCAAATATAATTGTTTTATAAGCCATTATTTTTGTGAACGCGGCAAGCAACCTAGATAAAGACGGCATCCATCCTGTCGGAATTAAACGTCATATCTCCCAGCATGGCAAGCCGCTCCATTGCAATCTCTATGAGTCTTGATGCCTTACTGAAGCAAGTCCGCGCCTGCCGCGTGTGCGAGGCGCATCTGCCACTCGGGCCGAAGCCGGTATTGCGCGCGGTGGAAAGCGCGCGGCTGATGATCGTGGGGCACGCCGGGGCGGCGGGTGCATGAGACGGGGGTGCCGTGGAACGATCCTTCCGGCGACCGGCTGCGGCTCTGGCTGAACATGTCGCGCGAGGTGTTTTACGACGAGCGGCGCATCGCGATCATTCCGACCGCTTTCTGCTATCCCGGCACCGGCGAGCACGGCGATCTGCCGCCGCGTCCGGAATGCGCGCCGCTGTGGCACCCGCAATTGCGCGCCCAGATGCCGAATCTGCAGTTGACGCTGCTGGTCGGCAGCTACGCGCAGGCTTATTACCTCGGCAAGCGCGCCAAGAAGACGCTGGGCGCCACCGTGCAGGCATGGCAGGAATATCTGCCGGAATTCTTCCCCTTGCCGCACCCCAGCCCGCGCAATCAGCGCTGGTTTAAACTCAACCCCTGGTTCGAGCAGGACGTTTTGCCGGCTTTGCGGCAGCGCGTGGACGCGCTGTGGTAGTGAAGTGAATCAGGCATGCGCCGGTTCGAAACGGTGAATCCGCGACAGTACATCCGCCAGCGCGTCTTTTGCCTGAGCCGTGTCGTAATCGGTTTGCAGGCCGATCCAGAAACCGTCGCTCATGCCGAAAAAGCGCGACAGGCGAAGTCCGGTATCGACGGTGATGGCGCGTTTCCCGGCAACGATTTCGCCGATGCGCCGCTGCGGTACGCAAATTTCCTTCGCCAGCCGGTACTGGGTGATGCCCATCGGCTTCAGGAATTCTTCCAGCAGGATTTCGCCGGGGGTTGGGTAAGCGACTTCGCGCATGGTTTATTTCCTCAATGGTAATCGACGATCTCGACGTCGTGGGCATGGCCACCTTCGAAGCGGAAGCATAGCCGCCACTGATCGTTGATGCGGATGCTGTATTGACCCGCGCGGTTGCCGGAAAGTTGCTCCAGCCGGTTGCCGGGCGGGATGCGCAGATCTTCAGGCTTTTCCGCGCGATTCAGCATTGCCAGCTTGCGCATGGCCACCGACTCGATGTTTTTGAAACGGGCCGAGCGCCTGCCGTTGAACAGGTTTTCGGTGTCGGCGCATTTGAATGTCGAGATCACGGCAAAACACTAACGCAGTACGTTAGTAATGTCAAGCGAGCGTATTCCTCGGGACTCAACCCCTGGTTCGAGCAGAACCTTTTACCGGCTTTGCGGCAGCGCGTGGACGCGTTGTGGTAGGCGTAGGTTTTTTTTCCGCCTGAGCCTGCTGGCCGGGGCGGCGCGTGCCTTCCGCCGCGGTCCCCGTGCCGGCGGGCTGCCAGTAGGGAACCAGGTGCTTCTTGCCGTTGCCGATCAGGTCGCTGCGACCCATGCGCTTGAGGGCTTCGCGTAGCAGCGGCCAGTTGTTGGCGTCGTGGTAGCGCAAGAAAGCTTTGTGCAGGCGGCGCTGGCGGTCGCCCATGGGGATGGGCACCTCCTCGCTGCTGCGCGTGACTTTCTTCAGCGGGTTGCGGTGGGTGTGGTACATGGTCGAGGCCAGCGCCATCGGGGTGGGCAGGAAGGCCTGCACCTGGTCGGGGCGGAAGCCGTTGGCTTTGAGCCATAGCGCCAGGTTGAGCATGTCCTCGTCGGTGGTGCCGGGGTGGGCGGCGATGAAGTAGGGGATGAGGTACTGTTCCTTGCCCGCTTCTTTCGAGAATTTCTCGAACATCGCCTTGAACTTGTCGTAGGTGCCGATGCCGGGCTTCATCATTTTCGACAGCGGGCCGGGCTCGGTGTGCTCGGGGGCGATCTTGAGGTAGCCGCCGACGTGGTGGGTCACCAGTTCCTTGACGTATTCCGGGCTTTTCACCGCCAGGTCGTAGCGCACGCCGGAGCCGATCAGCACCCGCTTGACGCCGGGAATGGCGCGCGCCTTGCGGTAGAGCTGCACCAGCGGGCCGTGGTCGGTGCCCATGTTGACGCAGATGTCGGGAAACACGCAGGACAGGCGGCGGCAGGCGGATTCGATTTTCTCGTCCTTGCAGTGCAGCCGGTACATGTTGGCGGTCGGGCCGCCCAAGTCCGAGATGGTGCCGGTGTAGCCCGGCGTCTTGTCGCGGATTTCCTCGATCTCGTGCAGGATGGACTGCTCCGAGCGGCTCTGGATGATGCGCCCTTCGTGCTCGGTGATGGAGCAGAAAGTGCAGCCGCCGAAGCAGCCGCGCATGATGTTGATCGAGAAGCGGATCATCTCGAAGGCCGGGATGCGCGCTTCGCCGTAGGACGGATGCGGGCGGCGGGCGTAGGGCAGGCCGTAGACGTGGTCCATTTCCGCCGTGGTGAGCGGGATCGGCGGCGGGTTGAGCCACACGTCGCGCTCGCCGTGCGCTTGAACCAGGGCGCGGGCGTTGCCGGGGTTGGATTCGAGATGCAGGATGCGCGAGGCGTGGGCGTAGAGCACCGCGTCGTCCTTGACCTGCTCGTAGGACGGGATGCGGACGAAGGTGTGAGTGCGGTCCAGCTTGGGTTTGGGGTGGAACACTACTGGACTCCCCTCGCCCGCAAGCGGGAGAGGGGCTGGGGGAGAGGGCAAAGCCAGACCGAGTGCCCCCATCAAGCTTTCCAGAACCGATTCCGTCTGTTGCAAAACATCGTTATTCCAGAAGCGCAGAACCTTGATCCCTTGCTCCTGCAGGAATTTGGAACGTTCCTCGTCGTGTTGAACCTGTTCGGCATGCTGTCCGCCATCAAGCTCGATGGCCAGGTTTTTCTCGGCGCAGAAAAAATCCAGAATGTAGCGCCCGACTGGATGCTGGCGGCGGAATTTCAGATTGAAGAAGCGCTTCGCGCGCAGGGTTCCCCACAGCAGTTCCTCGGCATCGGTCTGGTGGATGCGCAGTTCTCGGGCAAAGGCCAGAATGTCTACCGCCAGATGCCTGGGCGGGGCTGGGTGTTTTCCCTCTCCCCGGCCCTCCCCCGCTTGCGGGGGAGAGGGAATTCTTTTCTCGGGCGATGAGTGAGGTGGTTCCTCGACGGAAGTGGAATCCACTTCCGTCCAGCCGGAACTCCCCCCTTTGTCAAAGGGGGGCGGGGGGGGATTTGAGCGCATGAAAGCGGTGCCGCGCAGGTCGGTGATCTCGGCGATGGCTTCCCCGGCGGCGAGGCGGTGGGAGAGGTCGACCAGTGCGCGCTCGGCGTTGCCGTAGATCAGCATGTCGGCCTTGGAGTCGGGCAGCACCGAGCGTCGCACCTTGTCGGACCAGTAGTCGTAGTGGGCGATGCGGCGCAGGCTGGCCTCGATGCTGCCGATCACGATATTGGCCTTGGGATAGGCCTCGCGGCAGCGCTGCGAGTAGACGATCACGGCGCGGTCGGGGCGCTTGTCGGGCGTGGCGTCGGGGGTGTAGGCGTCGTCGGAGCGGATCTTGCGGTCCGAGGTGTAGCGGTTGACCATCGAATCCATGTTGCCGGCGGTGACGCCGAAGAACAGGTTGGGCTTGCCCAGTTTCTTGAACGCCGCCGGGCTGTGCCAGTCCGGCTGGCTGATGACGCCGACGCGGAAGCCCTGGTCTTCCAGCAGGCGCCCGACCAGCGCCATGCCGAAGCTGGGGTGGTCGATGTAGGCGTCGCCGGTGACGATGATGATGTCGCAGCTGTCCCAGCCGAGCGCTTCCATTTCCTCGCGCGAGGTGGGCAGGAACGGCGCGGTGCCGAAGCGTTTGGCCCAGTATTTGCGGTGGGAGGTGATGGCGGGTACGGTTTGCATGAGTGCTATTTTAGTCTCAAAGGCTTGGTTCGGGCGGTCATAAAAACTTAACGTTGCAGTCATTTCGGCGTCATCGCCGCTCTTTATCGTTGCCTCGACATCATCAGGAGGAGAACCTAATGTTGCTGAGCCAACAACCCCAGGTAGCGCCGCGCCGCGATACCAAGCTGTTCTACTGCTTCGCCCAGAACGCCGCCGATATCGAGGAGGCGCAGCGCCTGCGCTACAAGGTCTTCGCCGAGGAGATGGGGGCGCGACTGTCGACCCGCAAGGCCGGCGTCGACGAAGATATTTTCGACCCCTACTGCGATCATCTGCTGGTGCGCGACGGCGACAGCAACGAAGTGGTCGGCACCTACCGCATCCTGAGCCCGGAAAAGGCGCGCAAGATCGGCGGCTTCTATTCGGAGGGCGAGTTCGACCTGACGCGCATCGCCCATCTGAGCGACCGCATGGTGGAAGTGGGGCGCTCCTGCGTGCACCCGGACTACCGCAGCGGCGCGGTCATCACCCTGCTGTGGGCCGGTCTGGCGGAATACATGGAGCGCGGCGGCTACGAGTACCTCATCGGCTGCGCCAGCATCAGCATGGCCGATGGCGGGCATGCCGCCGCCAGCCTGTTCGAGCGCATCAAGATCGACAACATGAGCCCGGTGGAGTGGCGCGTGCGCCCGCGCAACCCCTTGCCGCTGGCCGCCCTCAACCGCGAACTGAACCCGTCGCTGCCGCCGCTGATCAAGGGCTACCTGCGCCTCGGCGCCTATATCTGCGGCGACCCGGCCTGGGACCCGGATTTCAACACCGCCGACCTGCTGGTGCTGCTGCCGCTGGCGCATCTCAGCCGGCGCCATGCGCGGCATTTCCTCAAGCGGGAAGTCTCGTAGCAGCCGGGGCTTATAGCTTGAACTGGCTGACGGAGCTTTTCAGTGTGACGGCGAGCCGTTCCATCCGGCTCGCCGCTTGCGAAGCCTGATCGGTGGCGTGGCTGCTTTGCTCAGCCATTTGCGCGATGCGTTCCAGTTGCTGGGCGATCAGGGTGCTGGCGGTGTCCTGCTCCCTGGAGGCGGATGCCAGGTCCACTAGGTGCATCAGTGTCGCGGCTGCGCCTTCATTCAGGGTACGTAGCGGCTCCACCAGGAGATTGACGGTCCGCACCCCGCTTTCCACCTGCTGGCTGCCGGCCTCCATGCCGCTCACGGCGTTCTGGGTTTCGTTCTGGACCGTTTCGATCATGGCCTTGATCTCGTTGGTCGCGGTCCCGGTGCGTTCCGCAAGCTTGCGCACTTCGTCCGCCACCACCGCGAATCCGCGCCCCTGCTCGCCGGCCCGTGCCGCCTCGATGGCGGCATTCAGGGCCAGCAGGTTGGTCTGGTCGGCGATTTCCTTGATCACGTTGGCAATCCCGCTGATCTGCTCGGAATGCTGACGCAGCAACTGGATGCGCGCGGCGGCGTCGAGCACCGTTTCGGCAATGTGGTGCATTTCGCTGGTGGCGTTGCCGAGCAGGCTCTCGCCGGACGCGGAAAGACGGGCCGCGTCTTCGGCATTGTTTTTGGCTACCTGGGCGTGCTCCGCCACCTGCGAGATGCTGACGGTCATTTCTTCCACGGCGGCCGCGGTAGTGGCGGCTGCCTCGCTCTGCTGGTGCGAACTGTCCGCGATGTGCTGCGTCAGCCTGGTCATGTCCGCCGCCGCTGACGCCACTTCGTCGGCGCTGGACATGACGGTTCTTTCGATCTGCAACAGGCCGTCCATGAAGCGGTTGAAGGCCTGGGCGGTTTCAGCCAGTTCATTGCTGCCTTCGACCGCGATGCGCTTGGTCAGATCGCCCTCTCCCTCGGCCAGCTCCTTCATCGAGCGGTTCAGGTCGCAGATCTGGCCGGCGAGGTTGCGTGCAATGGCGAGGGAAATGCCCAGCCCGGCCACCACTGCGACCAGGCCCAGAATGATGCTGAGCGTGATGCCCCTGCTGGCGCTGTTGTCGACGTCGCGCTTGGTGCGGGCGGTTTCCTCGCTGATCGCCTTCAGGCTGTCCAGAATGACCTGCTTGATATCGCGCCACAGCGGGGTTTCTTCCTTGTTGAGCAGGCCCTTCGCCTGCTCCAGGTCGCCGGCCGTAACCAGCGCCACGATTTTTTCCTGGGACGCCTTCTGTTTCTTGCGCAACTCGGTAATTCGTTCCAGCGTGGTCACCATGGCGGGATCGGATGCGGCCAGCTGGCGCGCACTTTCCGCCGCCCCCTCGAAATCGCTCATGGCCTTGTTGAGATTGTCGTAAGCCTTGCGGTTGGTCGGGTCGAGCTGGATGTTGCGCATCGCCTGCCCCATCTGGAGCCCCTGGGCATACATGTCGGAAAAGGCCAGCTGCAGCGAAAGGTCGTGGTCGACGAACTGGTTGAAGCGGCCCCGCGTATTGTTAAGGCTCATCAGGGCAACGACGATGGCGACGGTGAAGAGTAGAAAAGTCACACCCATGAAAAGGAACAGCTGGTTCTTGACTCTTAAATTTTTCAGCATTTTTTTCTACCCCTGATTATTTGCTGGTCCGTCGCAAGAAGATTGATATTTGTTGTGAAATCAAGGGGCCATTTTGCCCGAAAATAGAAGTACAGGCAAAACGGGTCTCGGGCCGCTCCGTTTTGGAGCGGCGAAAAAGCGACGCGGGAATCAAGCCTTGCGCCAGGTCGTTCCCTGGGGGGAGTCTTCCAGCAATATGCTGACGTCGGCCAGTTCCTTGCGGATGCGGTCGGCCTCGGCATAATTTTTTGCCTGCTTGGCAGCGGCGCGGTCGGCGATGAGCTGCTCGATGCGCTCCGGGCTGTAGGCGGAATCCGTTGCGCCGCCTTGCAGGAATTCGTTGGGATCGCGCTGCAGCAGGCCGAGCACGCCGCCCAGCGACTGCAACAGCGCGGCGTGTTGCAGATCGCCTGATTTGTTGGCTTCGGTGGCCAGGTCAAACAGCACGGCCATGGCTTCCGGGGTATTGAAATCGTCTTCCATCGCGCTTCTGAACTTGGCGGCGTAGGCGTTGTTCCAGTCAATGGCGTAAGGGGTGATGGGTAATGGGTGAGAGGTGACGTTCTTTAGCGCGGTATAAAGCCGCGTCAGCGCGCCCTTGGCGTCGTCGAGATGCTGGTCGGAGTAGTTCAGCGGGCTGCGGTAGTGGGCGCGCAGGATGAAGAAGCGCACCACTTCCGCATCATATTTCGCCAGCACTTCGCGGATGGTGAAGAAGTTGCCCAGCGACTTGGACATCTTCTCGTTGTCCACGCGCACGAAGCCGTTATGGATCCAGTAGTTGACGTGCTGGTGGCCGTGCGCGCCCTCGGACTGGGCGATCTCGTTCTCGTGGTGCGGGAACTGCAGGTCCTGGCCGCCGCCGTGGATGTCGAAATGCTCGCCCAGCAGCGCGTCGCTCATCACCGAGCACTCGATGTGCCAGCCCGGACGGCCTGCGCCCCACGGCGAGTCCCATTGCGGCTCGCCGGGCTTGGCCGATTTCCACAGCACGAAGTCGAGCGGGTCGTTTTTGCCTGCCGCCACGTCCACCCGTTCGCCGGCGCGCAGGTCATCGAGCGACTTGCCGGAGAGTTTGCCGTAGCCGGGGAAGTCGTGGACGGAGTAGCACACGTCGCCGCTTTTCGCCACGTAGGCCAGCCCGTTGTCCATCAGCGCCTGGATCATGGCGATCATGCCCGGCACGTATTGCGTGGCGCGCGGCTCGTGCGCCGGCTTCTGCACGCCCAGCGCGGCGGCGTCCTCGTCCATGGCGGCGATGAAGCGGCCGGTCAGGGCGTCGATGGGCTCATGGTTCTCGGCGGCGCGCTTGATGATCTTGTCGTCGATGTCGGTGATGTTGCGCACGTAGGTGACATCCAGACCCTCGGCCCCGAGCCAGCGCTGGATCATGTCGAACACCACCAGCACCCGCGCGTGGCCGAGGTGGCAATAGTCGTACACCGTCATGCCGCACACGTACATGCGGACCTTGCCGGGTTCGATGGGGACGAAATCCTGCTTGGCGCGGGCGAGGGAGTTGTAGATTTTCAGCATGGCGAACGGCGATTTGGAAAAAGCGCCATTTTAGCAGGTCGGACGGCTACAGTGCTTTACAAGCTCCGGGCAATCATTTTGCCTGCATGGCGGCGCGAATGGCCTTGGCTACTTCCGCCGGGGGCGTGCCGTGCTGCAGGGTGGCGACCATCTTGCCGGTCGGGTCCACCACGTAGGTCGCGGCGGAATGGTCCACCACGTAGCCGCCGGCCGAGCCGGTGTTCTGCTTGCTGTAGCTGGCGCCGTAGAGCTTGGCAACGGCGGCGACTTCCTGCGGCGAACCGGTGATGCCGAGGACGTTGGGGTGGAAGAAGGTGGCGTAGGTCTTGAGTTTTGCCAGCGTGTCGCGTTCCGGGTCGACCGAGATGAACAGTACCTGCGTGCGCGCCAGTTCATCCTTGCTCAGCATGTCGAGCGCCTGCGAGGTGTAGGCGAGGGAGGTCGGGCAGATATCCGGGCAGAAGGTGTAGCCGAAATACACCAGCACCACCTTGCCGCGCAGATCCTTGAGCGCAACCGGCCCGTCGGCCGAATGCAGGGTGAAATCGCCGCCCATCGGGGCCGCGGCCAGGGAAAGCGTCTGGTGTGCCCGGTCGCCGGCGGGTTGCCAGAACCAGATGACCCAGACGAGGAGGAGGGCCAGCACCGCGCCGGCGGCGAGCAGAAGTTTCTTGGTCATGATTAAGCCGTCGGTTTGAAATGAAAAAGCAGCATATCCAATTTTACAGTGACGCCAGACCGCATGCGCTGCGGCAAAATGTCGCGCTCAGTTGTGCGTGGTGATGAAGCGGAACGGCGCGGCCACCTTGGCCTTGTCGCCCGTGACCACCACCACCGCCTGCCACGCCATGCGTCCGGTGATGCACACCGGCAGGGTGGTCTGGCCGGAAAACTGGCCGCTGCCGTCGCGCTGCAGCTTGGGCCGGTTAAAGCCCATGTTCATGTCCACGCCGGTCAAATCGACCTCCACCGCGCGGGCTTCCATGCCTTGCACCTTGACGTTCAGGCGCAACGGTTGCAGCAGGGGGATGGGGCGCGGCGCAATGGCGAGTTCGATGCGCCCGCCGCCCGGAATGGCGCTGCTGCACGGTCCGGCCTGCAGGTCGCAGGTGGTGTCGAGCGGGGCGGTGTAAGTGACCTCGCCGGGCGGCGCCAGCAGGAATTTGGCCGCGACGGCGGCGGCGATGGCCAGTGCGAGCGCGGCGATGGCGATGATGAGCGATTTGTTGGACACGGTCACGTTAGGAACCTCTGATTAAGTCAAACGCGGTCGCGACGTGCTAAGAGGATCACTCATCGACCCACAGGGATTCCAGTCCCCAGGTGCGCATGGCGGCGTAGTCGTCGATAGAGGTGGATACGACCTGCTCCATCGGAACCTTGGCGAGCATTTCGCGTCCTTCCCTGGTGGCGCCGAATTCCAAAAGAGCGCTGCGCAATTTTTCGCGGACTTCCTTGGGCACGCGCGGGTGGGCGGCAATCGGGTGAGAGGCCATCTCGCGTGTCGTATACAGCACCTTGAGCGCGTCGCGTATGCTCGGGTCCTGTTCCTGCAGGGTTTTTTCCACCCCGCCGCCCGCGCTGGCCAGGCCGTTGACCACGTGCAGGTAGACCGAGCTGTGCGTCTTGACGTAGAGCGGCTTGACCGTGGCCTTGAATAACCGGGCCAGATCGGCGCGCATCAGCAGGCTGGCGCCGATGGCATTCGGCGAGGGGAAGGCGACGGTCTTGCCGTCCAGTTCTGCCGGGGAATGGATGGGGCTGTCCTTGCGCACCACCAGGATTCCGCGCAGGGGTGCGCTGTCGCGCACCAGCGGAATGTATCCCTGGGATGAACTCACTTTCATGATGTGATAGGGGTTCGCATAGACGAAATCGAAAGCCCCCTGACCAATGCCGTGCTCGAACTCCGGCACCGAAAGCGTCGCGACCAGTTTGAGCGACAGGCCGCTGCGCTGCGCCACCTCGTCCACGATGGGTTTCCAGATCGCGAACAGCTTGCGCTGTTCGAATTGGGGAACCACCGCGAAGGTGTAGGTGGTTTGCGCCATGGCATTGAAACTGGTGGCAAAAAAGCTTGCCAGACAAAGCAGCAGCGCGACGACGGGGTTATGGAGGGAAAGCGGAGTTTTTCTGATAAAGGAAAAACGGTCCTTTGTGGTTGCGTTATCCATGTTCATAACTCCCGTCTGGCAAGTCTGTTAAGGAATGATTTTTACGTCCTCGATTACCACGCTCTCCAGCGGCACGTCGGAAGGAAGCGGGTCGCGCGCGCCGGTTTTGACTTTGGATATTTTCATCACCACGTCCTGTCCTTTCACCACTTTGCCGAACACGGCATAGCCCCAGCCGTTCGGAGTCGGGGCGGTGTGGTTGAGGAAGGCGTTGTCCTTCACGTTGATGAAGAACTGCGCCGCGGCGGAATGGGGGTACATGGTGCGCGCCATGGCGATGGTGTAAATGTCGTTCTTGAGTCCGTTGGTCGCTTCGTTCTGGATCGGCGGAAAAGCGTCTTTCTCGCGCAGGTTGGTGCCGAAGCCGCCGCCCTGGATCATGAAATTGTCGATCACGCGGTGGAAGATCGTGCCCTTGTAAAAGCCGCTCCTGGCGTATTTGAGGAAATTTTCGACGGTTTTCGGCGCCTTGTCCGGGTAGAGTTCGAGCGTGAAGCTGCCGAGGTTGGTTTTCATCTCGACCGTCGGGTTGGCGGCATGGGCCCCGAGAGAAAGACACAGGGCGAAGAACAGCGTGACGAGGCGAAGGGATTTCATTGGGTTTCTCTCCGAATGTAGTGGACGAAAAGCGCTTGCATGCTGACAGGCTATTATGCCACGACGAATCCGGCTATAGACGTTAAACGCGGCCCGATCGGGCGTTCCCGGGGGCTCAGGAATGGCGTTTTACTGCGATGACCGCGTTGTTGCCGCCGAAGCCGAAGGAGTTGGACATGACGACGTCGAGCCTGGCCAATTCCCGCGGGCCTTCGGCGACGTAATCGAGATCGCACTCGGGGTCGGGATGAAAAAGGTGCGCGGTCGGTGGCACGGTGCGCGTGCGCAGCGTCTCGATGGCGGCGAGCATTTCGACGGCGCCGGTTGCGCCCATGAGATGCCCGTGCAGCGCCTTGGTGGCGCAAATGGGGATATGTCCGGCCCGTGCGCCGAACACCTGCTTGATCGCGTGGGTTTCGCTCAGGTCGCCGACCTTGGTGCCGGTGCCGTGGGCGTTGATGTGGTCGACCTGTTCAGGGTTCAGCCCGGCTTCAGCCAGTGCCAGGCGCATCGCCCGCGCCTGCCCTGACGCTTCGGGCTGGGTGATGTGCGTCGCGTCCGTGGTGTTGCCGTAGCCCGCTATTTCAGCCAGTATCGTTGCGCCGCGGGCCTTTGCCGCGCTTTCTTCTTCCAGGATCAGCGCCGCGGCACCCTCGCCGAGGACAAAACCGGAGCGGTCGGCGGAAAACGGCCGGCAGGATGTTTCGGGGCGCTCTGCGTCTACCCGTGCAAGGGTTTGCAGCGATTCCCAGGATTTGATGACCCCTTGCGTGAGCATCGCTTCGGCCCCGCCGGCAATGGCCGTTTTGACCAAGCCGAAGCGGATGGCGCGGAAGGCTTCGCCGATGGCCACTGCGGATGAAGAGCAGGCCGAGGAATAGGTGTAGCTCGGGCCGCGGATGTCGAACTCGATGCCGATCTGGCCGGTCGACGCGTTGTTCATGACCATGACCACAGTCGTCGGTTTCAAGCGCGTGGCGGAGTGGATCAGCAGGTCGTTGTAAGCGCTTTCCAGGGTGTTTGCGCCGCCCATGCCGGTGCCCCAGTAGATACCGCATTGCTCGCCTTGTTCCCCTGAAAAATCGATGCCTGCCTGGGTGACTGCCTGGCGTGCCGCGAGCAGCGACAATTGCGACACGCGATCCAGCGAAATGAGCTTGAGCTTGGGGAAGTGGCTGGCGATTTCCTCGGTTACCGGCGCGACGATGCCCGCCGTGAGCGATCCGGCCCAGGGTGTGTCGAGCTTGCGCACACCCGAGTGTCCGGCCAGCAGTGCCGCAAAAAAGGAAGACACATCGCCACCCATGGGGGCGACGGTGCCCATACCCGTGACGACGACACGTTTCACACGTGCGCCGGAATCTGCGCCGGTGCGGCACTGGCCTGCTGGGCCAGCAGCAGGTCGACCTCGCGTGCGATATCGCCGACCGTCTTGATGACGACCGTATCGCCACCGGGAAAGCGCACCTTGAACATGTCTTCGAGGAGGAACATGCACTCGATGGTGGCCAGCGAATCGACGCCCAAATCCTCGAGTATCGCTTCGGCATGTACCTGTTCCGGGGTCAGGCCGAATTCTTCGATTAGCAGTTGCTGAACGCTGTGTAATGAATCCATGGTGTTTGTCTGATCCTGTATGTGGTTCTGTCCGCTATCGATCATGCCGCCAGCGCCAAGGTCTGGCTGGATTTGCCGTCTTGCGCGGCCATGAAGTCCAGTGTTTCCTGGGCGACGCGCTCCTTGTCGTTGTCCAGGGTAATAATGTGATAGCTGTCTTGCAGTATCACCTTGCGAACGGTCGGGGATGACACCCTGCTTTCGACCAGATCGGCACTTCTCGGGCTGGCGAAATCGTCTTCCAGTGCGTGCAGTATCAGTGTCGGCGCAGTGATGCGGTGCAGGTTGCGGCGCAAGTGGCGCATCATCCGCTCCGCCTGGTAAACGCCGGTAAATGGCGATCTGGCCGCGCCCGCAGGCGTTTCCACCCCCTTCTCCATTTGTTTCGCGACCCACTGGCGAATGCGCTCGTCTTTCAGCCCATAGGGATGCCGTTCGTGGTAGAAAAGCATGTAGCGTAAGGGGGTGTAGTAGGCGAGTGCACGCAGGAAGCGCCATCGGGAGACGTTCCAGCCGTCATAGTAGAGCGTCGTCGAATACAGGCATAAGGCGTGGATGTTCGCGCTGTGCTCCAGCGCCAGCGCCAGTGCCAGATCCGCTCCGATGCACAGTCCGGCGACACTGACGTGTTCGTAAGTGCACTGCATGTTGCGAAAGTGCGCTTCGACCTGCTCCAGCCAGTTCTCCCAGGGTGTCGTCTGGCGCGGAGAGCGTGTGTCGGCAACGCCGCAGCCGTGAATGTAGGGGATTTCCACCGCGTATCCGGCGCGCTGCAGCTTGCGCCCGATATACTGCATTTCCAATGGGTTGCCATAAAGGCCATGCAGCAGCAGGATCGCATCTCTTCCGCCCGACATTTGAATCGTTTCTATCTTGGACACCCCTGATTTGTGTTGCGTTAAGAGGGGCGCCTAGTCTATCCGGGATTGCTTACAGGATTCTTTCACGGGCAGCTGAGTCGGGTTCGCGGCGGTTCGGACACTTCCCGAACTGCACTGGCGCGGCCGCTGGCGGCCTATTTTTTCGATTCAGGTGGCGGGACGAGAGGAAAATTCAAAGTGAAGCACGCGCCGGAACCGGTATTGGTGAAGCTGATATTCCCACCCATGTGGCGTTCAATGATGATGCGCGACATATAGAGGCCGATCCCGGTGCCCATGGACTTGGTGGTGAAATAGGGGTCGAACACCCGCTCCGCGATCTCCGGGCTGATGCCGCCGGCGTTATCCTCCACCGTAATGCTGGCCGTTCCGTCCTGCCGCAAAAGTTTGATGGTGACGCGCGGAACGGCGACTTTCCGTTCCAGGCAGGCCTCCTTGGCGTTCACGATCAGGTTGAGTACGACCTGGCCCAGCTCGTTGGCCGAGCCCAATGCCTGCACGCCTTCCTCGCATTGAATTTCCAGCGCGATATTGTTGTTCCTCAGGCTGGGTTCCACCAGGCTTGCCGTATCTCTTATTTCCCTTGCCACGTCGAACTCGTCCGGTAATTTTGGCTGGAAGAAATTGCGGAAGTCGTCGATGGTCTTCGACATTCGCTGTATCAGCCTGTTGCCGAAGTCGTGAAAATCGTTCATGCCGTGCTTATCGAGTTCGCCGAACTCGAAAGCGTCGCGGATGTTGGCCAGCAGGATGGCCAGGGAGTTGAGCGGCTGGCGCCACTGGTGCGCGATCATGCTGACCATTTCGCCCATCGCGGCATGCCGCGACTGTTGCAGCAGCAGCCGTTCCTTCAGCAGGTTTTCTTCGGTCTGTTCGCGCACCCGCTGTTCGAGCGAGGCATTCAACTCGCGCAAGGCGTCCTCGGCGCGCTTGCGTTCGGTAATGTCGACGCCGATGCTCACGATGTAGTTGATGGACCCGGCTTTGTCCCGCAGGACTGCATTGGACCAGTCGAACAAGCGCCGAGAGCCGTCGCGCATCTGCCAGTAATTCTCGTGGCGCGCGACCATCTGGCCCTGAGCCAGGTTGTCGAATACACCCTTCACCGCCGCTTTTTCTTCAGGCAGCAGAAAATTCTCCCAGAATGGCTGGTCGGCCACTTCGTCGAAACGGTAGCCGGTCAGCAATTCCGCGGTGCGGTTGAAGCGGACGATGTGGCCATGGCGGTTCATTACCACGATGATGGTGCCGGCAGTATTCAGGACCGCACCGATGAAATCCCGTTCCTGCCGCAATACTTCCGCCGCATGCCGGCGTTCCTTTTCGGCATGCAGAGCCGCCACGCCGAAGGCGATGTTGTTGGCCAGTTCGAACAGCAGCCGGACTTCTTCTTCAATGAACGCGCTCGGCGCGGCTGAGTAAACCATCAGGGCGCCCCATACCTGATCGCCCGTGATCAGCGGGAAGGCGGCTGACGAGGCATAACCGCGCTTCAATGCCTGCTCCCGCCAGGGCGCAAACGCCGGATTGTTGTGAATGTCCTGATTGATGATCGCGCGACGTTCCCGAATGGCAGTGCCGGTCGGCCCCCGTCCCCGCTCCGTGTCGGCCCAGGTGAGGTGCAGGGTTTCGAGATAGCCATCTTCAAACCCGGCCTGCGCCACCGGGCGCACGGTTTTTTCCTCATCGTTTTCGGCCAGGCCGATCCAGGACAAGCGGTAGCCGCATTCCTCGATCACGATGCGGCAGATTTCGCGGAACAGTTCCATTTCGTCGCGGGCGAGAATAACCGCGCGGTTCGACATGGAAAGCGCGATGTAGGCCTTGTTGATCTTGTGCAGCTCGAACTCTTTCTGTTTGCGTTCCTGTATTTCGCTTTCCAGATCCAGCAGCGTGCTGCGCAGCTTGACCGTCATGCTGTTGAAGGAGCTTGCCAGATCGCCGATTTCGTCTTTTCTGCTCACCGCTACCTGGCGTTCCAGATTTCCGTCGCGGATGGCGCGCGCGGTCGAGGCTATCTCCCGGATGGGCGCGACAATCCGGCGCATGGCCGCGTAAAAGATCGCCAGTGCGACGCCCAGGGCCAGAACCATCACGATACCGACAATTTTTACCCCGGTCAGCGCGGGAATCCGGGTTACCGAAACGGCGCGCTCGACCACCACGGTATAAGTCTGCTGGCCGAGTTGCACGGGATGGGTGGCAACGAACACTTCTTCGCCGTCAAGTCCGACTTGCCGCTGGTCGGGGCGCAGACTGGCACGGATTTCACGCAGCACCACGGAGGGGTTGCGGTGGGCGATGATGCGCTGTTTTGTATCCAGGATATAAACCAGCTCGCCCTTCTCGGTTTTTACACTGGAGACCAGGGACCAGATGGCCTTGACGCGCAGTTGAGCGCCGAGCACGCCTACGGTTTTTCCGCTCCGCTGATCCTTTAGCGGCATGGCCATGTCGAGCATGGGCTCGCTGTTGGTGGGGTCGTAATAGATCGGGCCGAATTGGCTGTGCCCGGATTTGAGTGTTTCGTGAAAGAGATTTTCGATGGTTACATCCCGGTAGCCAGCGGCATGGGGCAGCCGGTACTTGGATAGATGGATGCGTTCGCGGCCGGCATCGTCCCATAACCAGACTTCACGAAAAGGGGGCTGTTTGGCGAGCAGACGTTCCATTACGCGCCGTTGTTCGATGGTGTCCAGAGCGACAAAATTGGACAAGGTCGACGCTTCTTCCAGTGCCAGTTCAAAACGCCCGAGGAAATTCGTAACCTGCTCGGCAACGTTCTGAGCCAGCATTTTCTGACGCGCATAGGCGTCGCTGAGGTGCACCGAATAGATGTGCCAGCCGAGCAACACCCCAGCCAGCAGCAACGGAACGACCGCGAGGCCGACAAAAGCCGCGATCAATTGGTTGCGCAGGCTGGCGTTAGTCATGGTTGCCGGATCACTTTCTCGGCCTGGAACAGGATTTCATCCGGTATGGGCAGGCCGATCGCCTGGGCTGTTCGCAGGTTGATGGCGAGATGGCTTTCCGCCGTTTCCACCGGCAGGTCGGCTGGGGGAGTGCCGCGCAGCACCTGGTCGACCAGTCCCGCCGCCTGAATACCAATTTCTCGATGCGCGAAGCCGTAACTCAGCAGCGCGCCCGCTTCCACCTGGCTCAGGCTGGGCGCGCACAGCGGCAGGTGCCGCTGTTCCGCGGCGGCGACAATCTCCCGGATGTGCGATTCCACGCTGCTGTCGCGGGGAAGAAAAATGGCCTCGGCTTCGGCAGGAAGCGACAACAACAGTTGCCGCAGCGCTGCCTCGTTGCCGACCTCGCGCTCGATCAGCGCCAAGCCCAGCGTTTGCGCCGCCTGTCGGGCCAGATCCAGGGAGGCCAGCGCGCTCTTGTCGCCCGGCGTGTAAGGCACCAGTACGCGTTTGACGTGCGGCGCGAGCTTGGTTAGCCACTGCATGCGCACGTCGTCTCCTGCGGGCAGCCGTATCCCGGTAATGTTGCCGCCCGGTTTCTGTATGCTCTGCACAATGCCTGACCCGACCGGATCATTGACCGGGGCAAACACCACCGGGATGTTTTTCCCCTCGGTCGCATGCTTTACTGCCAGGGCTGCCGGCGTACTCGAAACGAAAATCATGTCGACCTTGTGGGCAAGATGCCGGGCGATCATGGGTGCAAGTTTGTCGATGCTGCCTGCGGGGCCGTCATTCAGGAAAACGATATTCTTGCCTTCCTTGTAGTCCCGTTCCGCCAAGCCTTCCACCAGGCCGGCGAAGGTTGCCGAGTCTACCGAAGTCAGTTGAATTACGCTGATTACGTAAGTTTTTACGGCGGGCGTACGCAAGCCCGGGATCAGCCAGTAGATGCCCGCCAGCAATAACGCCAGAGCTAAAGCAATCCAGACCTTGCGCATCCTTCTTCTCCCCGGGGTTTAAAGCAAATCTTACCACCACGATTCCAATCAGACACCAGCATTCCAGCCCTGCTGGGGGTGTTATGTAGTCGCTGTAAGGTGCCGGCCAAATCCCCAAAGCCCATGGGAATGTAACGTACACCGAAGTTGTCGCTTTAAAAGCCATCGAACTCGGATGGCGCTTCGACATGATTGCGGGTACTGTCAGCGCTTTATATCTGGTTCCATTGTGCGGGGGGCTCAGCGTTTCAAATACGCTTGACCAAACCCTCTGAATTGTTTTGGCGGGGTCGTTTCGGCTGCTACCATGGCGTAATGATCAGGATTACGCCACAACTTGCTATCGACGAACGCGAAATCGGGCTGCAATTCATTCGCGCGTCCGGGCCGGGCGGCCAGAATGTCAACAAGGTGTCGAGTGCCGTGCAGTTGCGCTTTGACGTTGCCCATTCGCCATCGCTGCCTGAGGATGTACGCACTCGCTTGCTGCGGCTGGCGGGGAGCCGTTTGACCACCGAAGGCGAAGTGGTGATCGAGGCCAAACGCTTCCGTACCCAGGAACGCAACCGGCAGGACGCCATTGCCCGGTTGGTGGAGCTGATTCGCCGCGCGACCGAAAAGCCCAAACCGCGTGTCGCTACCCGGCCGACCCTGGCATCGAAGAAACGCCGCCTGGAAAGCAAGAAGCAGCGCGCCGAGACCAAGCGCGGGCGAGGGGCTGTAAGCGAGTAGTGCCGGTTACGGTTTCTATCCCTGCTGTTTGGCTTCTTCTTCGGCGATCTGCTTGTGCACTTCCGCCATGTCCAGCGCCTGGGCCTGCTCGATGACCTCTTCCAGCGCATGCCCGGGCATGGAGCCTGGCTGGGCGAAGATGATGACTTGTTCGCGGAAAATCATCAGCGTGGGAATCGAGCGGATCTGGAAGTGATGCGCCAATTCCTGTTCTTCTTCGGTGTTGACCTTGGCGAAGGTGACGCCGGAAACCTTTTCCGAGACAGCTTCGTAGGTGGGCGCGAAAGCTTTGCACGGTCCGCACCACGGTGCCCAGAAATCCACGACCACGAGATCGTTGCCGTTGATGATGCCGGCGAAATTGTCCTTGTTCAGTTCTACTGTGGCCATGTGTTTACTCCTTATGGTTGTTTTCTCGTTCTTCCCTCGGCTGTTTGGTGCAAGGCCGATATACGGGTATGGACGCATGCATCATGCGTTTCATGGTTCGAAATATTAGCGAAAAATTATACTGCATGGCCGATTTATTCCCTTTCCAATTTTTGGCATACAATGAACAAGGTTTATTGCGGTTATTGGGGTAGGACGAACATGGCTTTTCTTGACGAGCTGAAAAAAGAGGCAGATGCGCTAAAAGAGCAGGAGCAGAACCTGACACAGGCGCGTGCCATGGAGGTGACGCAAAGCTTTTTGCTGGTGCAGTCAAGGCTCAGGGCGATACTTCTGTATTTGCAGGAACTGGCAAAACACCTCAACACGGTTTCCGCCAACACGACTCGAACCTATTACATCGACGGCTTCGGAACGATAGACGACTTCCGCCCGGAGCGCTTCGTGGTGAATACCGACCGTTTTCACGTCGATGAAAAAGAGTTCATCAAGGTGATCTATCTGCGCTTTTCCTGCAAGACCAGCCAGAAAATAGTGATCGAGAAAAACTCTCCCTCGCTGATCGAGATGGAGCGGCAGTACCTGTGGCAGGCCAACGTCAAGTTCCAGTGCACCGAATTCAAGAATGAGAAAGGCCATGTCGACCGCGCCACCTTCGACGTGGTGAATGAAATTCCGGTCCATATAAAATTTTCCGCGGACTTCGAGAACGCCAAGATTTTCCTCGCCATCAAGAATTTAAACGGCCTGACCGTTAACGAATTCACCTTCGACGCCGACGAGGTGGACGAAACGTTGCTCGACGAATTTGCCAAATATCTGCTGGGAAAACCGACCAATTTTATGGAACTGGGCCGCCACCAGCAGGCGATTAAACAGAAAATCGCCGTTAAACGCGCCAATCCAGACGCAGCCTACGCCAAGCTCAATCAGAGCGCTGCTGCTAAACTTGACGCGGGCGCAGAGGGAGAAAAATCATCGGGCAAAAAAGGCTTGTTCGGCGCCCTGAAATCATTGCTGTCGCGGGATTAAGTGCATTATGGAAAACAGCCAGGACTCCAAAATAGATATCACACCAGCCTTCAAATTCATGGCGGAGAAGCTGGCTTCCGACCTGTTCTTTTCGGCCGGCGCCCCGGCATACATAAAAATCGAGGGTGAATTGCGGCCGCTCAACAGCCAGGTTCTCGATGTCGAGATGGTGAAAAGGGCTATCTACGGGATCATGAACGAGGAGCAGATCCGCACCTTCGAGGAAAAAAATGAGCTGAATTTCGGGCTTTCCGTGCCGGGTGCCGGACGCTTCCGCATTAATGTATTTCGCCAGCGCGGCAGCGTGGCGATGGTGGCGCGCTATATCACCCACTTGGTCCCCACGCTGGACGGCACGAGTCTGCCTGCGGTGCTGAAGGACATGGTGCTGGAGAAGCGCGGGCTGATCCTGGTGGTGGGCGCCACCGGTTCGGGCAAGTCCACCACCCTGGCCGCCATGATCAACCACCGCAACGCGAACAAGGCCGGGCACATCCTCACCATCGAAGATCCCATCGAGTTCGTCCACAAGCACAACAAGTCGCTGGTCAACCAGCGCGAAGTCGGGATCGATACCGAATCCTATGCCACGGCCCTGATCAATGCCTTGCGCGAGGCGCCCGATGTGCTGCTGATCGGCGAGATTCGCGATACCGCCACCATGAAGCAGGCGTTGATCATTACCCAGACCGGCCATCTGTGCCTGGGCACCTTGCATGCCAACAATGCCTACCACGCCATCAACCGGATCGTGAGTTTCTTCCCCGAGGAAGAGCGCGAGTCGCTACTGCTCGACCTGTCCATGACGTTGAAGGGTATCGTTTCGCAGCGCCTGGTGAAGGGTGTGGACGGCAAGCGGGTGGCGGCAGTCGAAGTACTGATGAATACTTTCTATGTTTCCGAGCTGATCCAGAAGGGCGAGGTGGAAAAGCTCAAGGACGCCATCGAGCAAAGCCTCAACGCCGGTTCGCAGACCTTCGAGCGTTCCTTGCTGGATCTTTTTATCGCCGGCAAGATCAGCCGCGAAGAGGCGCTTTCCAACGCCGATTCGCGTACCGACATGGAGTGGCTAATCAGCAATTCCGTGCAGGAAGGGGGCAAAGGCGGGCAAAAGGCGAATACCGCGGTCGAACTCAGTGAAGCCAGTTTGAACGTGGGTGAAAGCCTCGAAGGTTTCACCATTAACCCCGAGTTCCTCGACAAGATCGGCTCGGGGCCCTCTGGATTTCCAAAGCGCTGATAGAAACTATACAACTCCATGCAAGAAAGCGCCTTACCTGTAAGCAAAGGCCATGACGGCACGGTCCTGAATGCCGCCGAGCTGGAATCTGTGCTGAAGGCGCAGCAACAGTTCCACCACACCAACCTCGGCAGTCTGCTGGTGCAGGAGAAGGTGATCACCCAGCAACAGCTGGATGAGGCCCTCGCTTACCAGAGCAAGCATCATGGCATGAAGCTGGGCGCCATTTTGTCCGACATGGGTGTGGCGACTTCACTCCAGATTTATCTTGCCGTATCGCGATCCCTGGGCGCACCGGTCGTGTGCCTCAACGGTTTCGATTTCGACCACCGGGCGCTCGCCCTGATCACGCCAGAACTGGCGCGCGAACACCATGTCATCCCTTTGATGTTTCATGAAGATCGCCTGGTGCTGGCGATGGAGAACCTGCTCGATACCGCAGCCATCCATGCCATCACTTTCATCACGCAGCGTGCCATCGAACCGGTGTTCGCGCCGCGGGAAGAAATCAACGCCGCCATCAACAAGTTTTTCGATACGCAGGAACAGGAGCTGGAACTCGATCGCCTCGAACTGTCCGACTATTATTACGAGGATGATCTGGAAATATGGAAAGAAGCGGAGCGACTGGCGAACGAGACGCCGATCGTCAAGCTGGTGGACAATATCATCCTGGGCGGCATCCACCAGCGCGCTTCGGATATCCACATCCGTCCCGGCAGCAAGCAAGTGGATCTGCTTTACCGGGTGGACGGCACCCTGGTCAAGAAACGCGAGATTCAGAAAGGGCTGTTGCCGGCCATCGTAAGCCGCATCAAGATTATCAGCCGCCTCAATATTGCCGAGCATCGTCTGCCCCAGGACGGCCGTTCGCGCATGCTGGACGGCAAGAATATCGTCGATATGCGCATATCGACCATTCCCTGCCAGTTCGGCGAGAGCATCGTGATCCGCCTGCTCAACAAGGGCGAAGGGCTGCGCTCGGTGAAAGACATCGGCTTCAACCCGCGCGATGAGCAATTGTTCACCCATCTCATCAACAAGAGCTATGGAATTCTGCTGGTCACCGGCCCGACCGGTTCTGGCAAGACCACTACGCTCTATGCCGCCATGCGTGAAGTGGCACGCAACAACCTCAATATCGTGACGGTGGAAGACCCGGTCGAGTACGAATTCGAGGGCATGCGCCAGATTCACATTCTGCCGCAGATCAATTTCGGCTTCCCCCAGGCTCTGCGTCATATTTTGCGCCATGATCCGGACGTCATCATGATCGGCGAGATCCGCGACGAGGAAACGGCAAAGATCGCCGTGGAAAGCGCGCTCACCGGGCACCTTGTGCTGTCCACCCTGCATACCAACGATGCCCCGGGCGCCATTATCCGGCTGGTGGAAATGGGGGTGGAGCCCTATTTGCTGAAATCGGCAGTCATCGGCGTCATTGCGCAGCGGCTGGTGCGGCGCAATTGTCCGCATTGCATGGCAGAGGAAGATGTCGACCCGTTCATCCGCACCAGCCTGAAAGTTCCGCTAGACGAGAAATTCTACAAAGGGCAGGGGTGCGAACGCTGCAACAATACCGGTTTTTTCGGTCGCCTTGCGGCTTACGAATTGCTCGCTGTCAACGAAAACATACGTGGCCACATCATGCCGGGTATCGCCGCCAGCGATCTGCGCAAGATAGCCGTTGCGGAAGGGATGGTTACCCTGACCGACAATGCGATTCAACTGGCACGTCAACACGATACTTCGCTCTCCGAAGTCTATCGGGTTTGCCTGGAAGTGCTGTGAGGTAGCGGAAAATCGGGGATTCCCCGATGCATGCAAATTACTGCGCACCGTATAATCGCGGTGACTCAAACAGCAAGGCAATCATGTATTACTCTCCCCGAATTTTTTCCAGAATTACATTGCTGGTGGCGTTCTTCTTCACGATGCACGCCGGGGCCGAACAAGCGCTTGCTGTTGCGGCTGGCGCGAACGGTGTTCAGGCGCCTTCTGCTGAAGTCGCGGAGCGGCAAGCAGTCGTGCCGGGCAATATCCAGCCCATGCCTGCCGCCGCCAACGCTGAAACCAAATCGAACGGCACGCTATGGCTGCTGCTGGGAGGGGCGGGACTCGGCTTGGTGTTTTTCTGGTTTGGGCGCCGTTCCGGGATGCCTTCAGCACCGCTCGTCGATATGCCACGTCGTGTTGTTCCTGCGCCGCACGAGTCGCATGCCGGTGGAGCCATAAGCGGGGAGGCGGTCAAGTACTGGATACCCCTGGATCAGGACACTACGGTGACGGTAGACGAACTGTCCAGCGTCGAGGAGGAGGCGGAGGTCTTTCTGCTGCTGGGGCGCATGGATATGGCGATCGGGGTGTTGCGCCATCATGTCGAGGCCAACGAAGCTGCCCCGGCTCATGTCTGGATGAGCCTGCTGGATGTCCTGCATGCCCAGGGACTGCGCCAGGAGTTCGAGAAGCTTGCTGCCGAAATCAGGGGGCGCTTCAATGTGACCTTACCCACTTGGGAAGATGCAAATACACGCAGCAACGAACTGACGGGGCTGGAGCATTTTCCGCATTTGTTCGCCAAAGTCACTGCGCAGTGGAATGGCGCGGATTACCTGGACTGTCTGGATTATTTACACAGCCTGACGCAGGATAATCGTAACGGCGAACGCGGAGGACTCCATCTGGAAGCATTCCGCGAACTCTTGATATTGATCGGTGTGCTCGAAATCAAGCAGAAAATGGCTGTCACGCAACCCATGGCTGCATGATGCGGCGTACTTGCTTTGCTCAAACCGTGCTCGCTGTGCTGGTAGCGGTAATTCATCCCCGACCGTGAGTGCATCGCGGGCGGAAATCCGTTAGAATTCGCCTTTAATTTAAAACGGAAAAGGGCACCGACCGTGCCCTTTTTGCTGCATACGAGCATGAACCATATACGCAATTTTTCCATCATCGCCCATATCGACCATGGCAAATCCACCCTGGCCGATCGCATCATCCATCTCTGTGGCGGACTTTCCGACCGTGAAATGGAAGCCCAGGTGCTGGATTCCATGGATATTGAGCGCGAGCGCGGCATCACCATCAAGGCTCAGACCGCTGCGCTGGAATACAAGGCGCGCGACGGCCAGATTTACCGCCTCAACCTGATTGACACCCCCGGACACGTGGACTTCTCTTATGAAGTCAGCCGCTCGCTGGCTGCCTGCGAAGGCGCGCTGCTGGTAGTGGACGCGTCCCAGGGCGTTGAAGCGCAGAGCGTGGCCAACTGCTATACCGCCATCGAGCAGGGCGTGGAAGTCGTACCGGTGCTCAACAAGATCGACCTGCCCAGCGCCGAGCCGGAGCGAGTTATCCAGGAAATCGAGGATATCATCGGCATCGACGCAAAGGATGCAGTGCTCGCCAGTGCCAAGACCGGATTGGGCGTGCAGGATGTCCTGGAAGCGGTGATCGCGCGCATCCCCCCGCCCAAGGGCAATCCTGATGGGCCGCTCAAGGCGCTGATCATCGACTCCTGGTTCGACAACTACGTCGGCGTGGTGATGCTGGTGCGGGTGGTGGACGGTATGCTCAAACCCAAGGACAAGATTCGTCTCATGGCCACCGGCGATGTGCATCTGTGCGAGCAGGTCGGCGTGTTCACCCCCAAGTCTCTTATCCGGACGCAGCTTTCCGCAGGCGAGGTGGGGTTTATCATCGCCGGCATCAAGGAATTGAAGTCCGCCAAAGTGGGCGATACCGTGACGCTGGCGAACAATCCCGCCAGCGAGGCGCTGCCCGGCTTCAAGGAAATCAAGCCGCAGGTGTTCGCCGGACTGTACCCGGTGGAGTCGCACGACTACGAAGCGCTGCGCGATGCGCTGGAGAAGCTCAAGCTCAACGACGCCTCGCTGCAATACGAGCCGGAAACCTCGCAGGCGCTGGGATTCGGCTTCCGCTGCGGCTTCCTCGGCCTGCTGCATCTCGAGATCGTGCAGGAGCGCCTGGAGCGCGAGTACGACATGGACCTCATTACCACCGCTCCGACGGTGATCTACGAGGTCGTGATGCGCGACGGAACCGTGCTGGAAATCGAGAATCCGTCCAAGCTGCCCGACCTGTCCAAGATCGAGGAAATCCGCGAACCGATCATTACCGCCACCATCCTGGTGCCGCAGGAATATGTCGGGGCCGTGATTACCCTGTGCACACAGAAGCGCGGTTCGCAGACCAATATGCAGTACATGGGGCGGCAGGTGATGCTGACCTACGACATGCCCATGAATGAAGTGGTGATGGACCTGTTCGACAAGCTCAAGTCCACCAGCCGCGGTTATGCGTCGCTGGACTACGAATTCAAGGAATTCCGCACCGCCGATCTGGTCAAGGTGGATATCCTGATCAACAACGAGAAAGTGGATGCGCTCTCGGTGATCGTGCACCGTGCCAATTCGATTTATCGCGGCCGAGAACTGGCCGCAAAGATGCGCCAGCTGATCCCGCGCCAGATGTTCGATATCGCGGTGCAGGCAGCCATCGGCTCGCAGATTCTGGCGCGCGAAAACGTCAAGGCGTTGCGCAAGAACGTGCTGGCGAAATGTTACGGCGGCGACGTGTCGCGCAAGCGCAAGTTGCTGGAGAAACAGAAGGCAGGCAAGAAGCGCATGAAGCAGGTGGGTAACGTGGAAATTCCGCAGGAAGCGTTCCTGGCCATTTTGCAAGTGGATAACAAGTAGGTGAGGGGTGAGAAGGTGAGGGGTGAGAAGGTGAGGGGTGAGGTGGAAAGTCAACACCACGCACCGAACCCGGTTTTACCCCTCACCCCTCACCCCTCACCCCTCACTCGGGGTAACAAATGAATTTTGCTTTAATCATGCTGGTCGCGCTGTTGTTAACCGGCGCCATCTGGCTGTTTGATATTTATCTGGGCAAGCCGCACCGCGCCAAGGAAGCCAAGGACCCAATCCTGGTCGAATACGCCAAGAGTTTCTTTCCGGTCATCCTGGTGGTGTTCCTGTTGCGCTCTTTCCTGGTCGAGCCGTTCAAGATTCCCTCCGGGTCCATGCTGCCGACGCTCCTGGTGGGGGACTTCATCATCGTCAACAAGTACACCTATGGCATTCGCCTGCCGGTCGTCAATACCAAAATCATCGAGGTGAACCAGCCGCAGCGCGGCGATGTGATGGTGTTCCGCTACCCGGAAGACCCGTCACTCGATTACATCAAACGCGTGGTCGGACTGCCGGGTGATCGCGTCGTTTACCGCGACAAGCGGCTGACCATCAACGGCAAGCCGGTGGCGATGGAAGACCGCGGCGAGGAGTTCGGCTACGAGAAGAGCGGTCTCAACTATGTCACTGCCAAACGCGCCTATGAACAGCTGGGCAGTCACAAGCATGCGGTGTTGCTCCTGCCCGAGTTCCCCAGCGTGCGTCTGGGCGACGTCAGGGCGTTTCCGTCGCGCGCCAACTGTGATTACAATGAGGACGGTTTTAGCTGTACCGTGCCGCCGGGGCAGTATTTCATGATGGGCGACAATCGCGACGACAGCAACGACAGCCGCTATTGGGGCTTCGTGCCGGACCGCAACATCGTCGGCAAGGCGATCATGATCTGGTGGCATGCCAGGGAGTTCGTGTTTGTTGGAATGGATTTGAAACGCGTCGGACAGATGATCAACTAGGAGATGGGGATGAAAAAAAATCAGCAGGGGATGACTTTTTTCGGTGTGATATTTGTCGGGATGATCGTGGTATTCGGTGCCATCCTGGTCATGAAACTGATCCCGCCGTATCTTGAATACTGGTCGGTGGAGAAAATTATCGGCGTCATGGCCAAGGACTCTTCTCTGCCAGGCATGACGCCTTCTGAAGTCAGGGATTCTTTCGACAAACGTGCGGTGATCGATAACGTCAACGTGATCAAGGGCTCCGACCTGGAAATCAGCAAGGATCGCGGCACAACCGTGGTGAACGCAAACTACTCGGTTACCGTGCCTCTCGTCGGCAACCTCAGCGCCCTGATGGAGTTCCAGGCGTCTACTTCGGGTTCCGCGCCAGGAAAGAAGCCGATTGACTAAAGCCGTTGCCCACGCATGAAATACCGCGCACTCTGCCGCCAGCTGGGATATGAATTCACACGACCGGAGTTGTTGCGCCAGGCGCTGACGCATCGCAGCCACGGCTCGCCGAATAACGAGCGGCTGGAGTTTCTCGGTGACAGTGTTCTGAACTGCGCCATCGCTGCCCGGCTGTATCAAACCTACCCGCGTCTGCCCGAAGGAGATCTGAGCCGCATGCGTGCTGCCTTGGTCAAGGAGCAGACGCTGGCCGAGGTCGCATCCGGGCTCAAACTGGGCGAGATGCTGATGCTGGGCGAAGGCGAGTTGAAAAGCGGCGGCTTTCGCCGTCCGTCGATTCTGGCCGATGCCCTGGAAGCCATCATCGGTGCGGTTTACCTCGATGCGGGATTTGTCGCTGCAGAAGGGATGATCCTGGCGCTGTACGAGCCGCTGCTGCAGGATCTCGATCCGAAAACCCTCGCCAAGGACCCCAAAACCCAACTGCAGGAATATCTGCAAAGCCGCAAACTCGCCTTGCCGCAATATGAGGTGCTGGCGATACGCGGCGAGGCGCACGAACAGGAGTTTGAAGTGGAATGCATTATCCCCGGCCTCAATATCCGTTCGCTGGGCGAGGGTCACAGCCGCCGCAGCGCCGAACAGAACGCAGCCGTTGCTGCTTATCAGGCGGCAACTCATGACTGACGCAAGCATGAAAGTCGGCTACATCGCGATCGTCGGCCGCCCCAATGTCGGCAAGTCGACCTTGCTCAACCACCTCATCGGGCAAAAAGTCAGCATTACGTCGCGCAAGGCGCAGACTACCCGTCACCGCATTACCGGCATCCGTACCGATGCTGATGTGCAGTATATCTTCGTCGATACGCCGGGATTCCAGACGCAGCACCAGAGCGCATTGAACCGCGTGATGAACCGCAGCGTCACCCAGACTTTGTCGAATGTGGACGTGGTCCTGTTCGTGATCGAGGTCATGCGTTTCGATGCGCGCGACGAAAAGGTGCTTGCACTTCTGCCGCGCAACCGGCCAGTGGTGCTGGTGCTGAACAAGGTCGACAAGGTCGACGACAAGGAAAAATTGCTGCCGTTCATCGAGAAAATGTCGGCGCTTTTTCCCTTCGCGGCCATCGTGCCCGTCAGCGCCCAGCGTGGAGGTCCGCAACTGGATCAATTGCTGCAGGAGATTCGCAGCCACCTGCCCGAGGGCACGCCGATGTACGGCGAGGACGAAATTACCGATCGCAGCGAACGCTTTCTCGCTGCTGAGATCGTGCGCGAAAAAGTGTTCCGCCTGTCTGGTGACGAAGTGCCTTACTCCGTCAGCGTCGAAATCGAGAAGTTCGAGGTGGAGGGCAAGCTGCGCCGAATTTTCGCTGCCATCATCGTGGACCGCGAAAGCCAGAAGCCGATCCTGATCGGCAAAAACGGCGAGAAGCTGAAGGAGATGGCCACCCAGGCCCGCAAGGACATGGAAAAGCTGTTCGACGGCAAGGTTTACCTGGAAGTATGGGTCAAGGTCAAGGGCGGCTGGGCTGACGATGAACGGGCGCTGAAAAGCCTGGGCTACGACTAGCCGAAAAACCGAACCGCTTTTCTCAAGCGCCCTTGCTGATGGCGGTCAGGATGCCCTGCATGATCGCCGTGGGAGTGGGCGGGCAACCGGGAACGGCGACATCCACCGGGATGACATTCGAAATCCCGCCGCAACTGGCGTAATTTTCGCCGTAAATCCCCCCGCAGCAACCGCAGTCGCCGAGCGCGACCACGAGCTTGGGGTCCGGCGTGGCGTCGTAAGTGCGCTGCAAGGCGACTTCCATGTTCTTCGTCACCGGTCCGGTGACCAGCAGCATGTCCGCGTGGCGCGGGCTGGCGACAAAGTTGATGCCCAGGCCTTCAAGATTGTAGTAGGGGTTGTTGAGGCAGTGAATTTCCAGTTCGCAGCCATTGCATGACCCCGCATCGACGTGACGGATGGCCAGCGCGCGGCCGAAGTGCTTGAGAATGTCTTCCTGCAGGCGCTGCTGAACAACCCGCAGAGACTCGTCCGTGGCGGGTGGCGTTTCGGTCTTGATGCCGGTGCGCAGCATCTGCTTGATGATCTGGTACATTTAATAGCTCTCAGTAATCAGCTGTCAGCGGTCAGCATCTGGCGGTCTGGCTGATAGCTGACCGCTGATTGCTCATAAATCCGTTCCTGTGTAGCTCAAATTGAACGATTTGTTGATCAGCGGAAAGTCCGGCACGATGTTGCCGATCACGGCGTGTTCCAGCAGGGGCCAGTTCTGCCACGACGGGTCATGCGGGTGCAGGCGTTCGATGCGGTTGTCCTTGCCGCTGTGCAATGCCATCAGTACCTCGCCGCGCCAGCCCTCCACCATGCCGACGCCGAAAGCGTTTTCGGGTACGTCCGGAAAGGGCGTGAGGACCGGGCCGGCCGGCATGCGGTCGAGGATCAGGCGGCACAATCTCAGCGATTCGAACACTTCTTCGAAGCGTACGATCACCCGCGCCGCCACGTCGCCGTTTCTATGGGTCGCCATGCGCACGTCGAGTTGGTCGTAAGGGGCGCTCGGATATTGGGCGCGCAGATCCCATGACTGGGCGCTGGCGCGGCCGGCGAAGCCGGTGAGCCCGAGGTTTGCCGCCAGTTCCGGCTTGACGCGGCCGGTAGTGACGAAGCGGTCCTGGGCCCCGGCGTGCTCCTCGTAAATATCGCGCAGGATGCGCACTTCCCGTTCCAGTTCATCGCCATCTTTCACTAGGCGGCCGTAATCGGCGGGCTTGAGATCTACCGCGACCCCGCCGGGGATAATGCTGTCCATCAGGTAACGGTGGCCGAACATCGCCTGGTTGCCGCGCAGCCAGTCTTCCTTGAGGCGCCAGAACTGTGCGAAGCCGAATGCCAGGGCGACATCATTGCCGAGATAGCCGAGGTCGCCGAGGTGGTTGGCAATGCGCTCGCGTTCCAGCAGCAACGCGCGCAGCCACACGGCGCGCGGCTCGGGGGTGAGGTTGGCGAGGTTTTCCGCCGCCATGGCGTAGGCCCAGGCATAGGCGACGGTGCTGTCGCCGGAAATTCGTCCGGCCAGCTTGGCGCCTTGCTCCACGGTCATGGTTTCGGCAAGCTTTTCCACGCCCTTGTGCTTGTAGCCGAGGCGCTCTTCCAATCGCAGCACTCGTTCGCCGATGATGGAGAAGCGGAAATGCCCGGGTTCGATGGTGCCTGCATGCACCGGGCCAACCGGGATCTCGTGCACGCCGTTGCCGGTCACGGTGACGAAGGGATAGGCGTCGTCGCTCAACGGATGCTGGGTTTTGAGGTCGAATTCCTTGCGCAGGGGGAACAGCTCTTCCGGCCAAGCGCCGTGGCGCAGCCATTTGCGCGTGTCAGGGCTGTCCTGCGCAACGATGCCGAGCAGGTCGTACAGCGCGCGTTGCATGCGGTTGGCGGTGGGGAAAATATCGATAATGCTAAGGTAAGTCGGCTCGTTGCTGTCCAGCGCTAGGGTCAGGCAGACCAGGCCGGGAGAGTCCATCATGGCCGCATGCAGCGCGAAGCCTTGTCCGCGGGCGCGTTCGTCGCTGCCCCACAGCGCGATCAGGCGTCCGCCGCCGTCGCGGACTCTGGCGCAGGTGGCACGGAACTGCCCGGCATCCACGGTGGCGCGCCAGGCGGGAAGACCGGTCTTGAGTTCTTCTAGTTGCAGTACGGGATCGCTCATGAAATTAACCCAGCAACGCCGCTGCCTGGCGGTACCAGTCGGCCAGGTAGGGCGGGATGTACAGGCCCAGCATCAAAACCAGCCCCAGGTGGACGAACACCGGTATCAGTGCAGGCGGATGGGGCAGGCGTAATGCCTCGGTTTCGCCGAACACCATTGGCTGCACTTTGCCGAAAATTGCGGCGAAAGCCACGCCCAGCGCGATCAGCAGGAACGGCGTGGCCCACGAGTGTTCGTGCATGGCGGTGGTGATGATTAGGAATTCGCTGGCGAAAACGCCGAACGGGGGCATGCCGAGGATCGCCAGGCTGCCAAGGATCAGCCCCCAGCCGATGGTCGGGCTGGTCCTGATCAAGCCGCGGATGCCGTCCATGAGCTGGGTGCCGGCGTTCTGCGTAGCGTGGCCGACGGCATAAAAGATGGCGGATTTGGTTAGGCAGTGAACGGTCATGTGCAGCAGCGCGGCAAAGGTTGCCACCGCGCCGCCCATGCCGAAGGCGAAGGTCATCAGCCCCATGTGTTCGATGGAAGAATAGGCGAACATGCGCTTGATGTCTTTCTGGCGCGACAGGAAGAATGCCGCCATGACCACCGACAGCAGCCCGAAGCCCATCATTAGGTTGCCGGCGAAGTGGGTTTCCAGCGCGCCATCCACCAGCACCTTGGAGCGCACCACGGCATAGAGGGCAACATTGAGCAGCAGGCCGGAGAGCACGGCCGAGATAGGTGTCGGGCCTTCGGCGTGCGCATCGGGCAGCCAGTTGTGCAGAGGGGCCAGCCCGACCTTGGTGCCGTAGCCCACCAGTAGGAAGACGAAGGCGAGGGAGAGCACGGTTGGTTCCAACTCGGTCTTGACCGCGTTGAGGTGCGTCCACAGCAGCGCGGTACCCCCGGCGCCGAGCACTTTTTCCGCCGCGAAGTAGAGCAGGATGGTGCCGAACAGCGCCTGGGCGATGCCCACGCCGCACAGGATGAAGTATTTCCACGCGGCTTCCAGCGACGCCGGGGTGCGGTACAGCGAAACCAGCAGCACCGTGGTGAGCGTGGCTGCTTCCATGGCCACCCACAGGATGCCCATGTTGTTGGTGGTGAGCGCCAGCAGCATGGTGAAGCTGAACAGCTGGTACATGCTGTGATAGAGGCGCAGCATGTTGCGGCTGAGCTTGCCGTGATGCATCCTCGATGCGCATGTAGGGGCGCGAGAACAGCGACGTGGTGAATGCCACGAAGGCGGTCAGCGCGACCAGGAACACGTTGAAGGAGTCGATGAAAAACTGTTCGCCGAAGGCGGTCATGGGGCCGCCGCTGATGATCTTCAATGTCAGTACGGCGGAGGCGACCAAGGTGCCGAAACTCATCAGCGAATTGAGTTCGGGCGCATAGCGTTTGCCACCCAGCAGCGCTAATAAAAGCCCGCCGGCGAGAGGAATGCTGAGCAGCCAGATAATTTCCACGTTCAATCCTCTTTCAGCTTTTCCATATGCTTGATGTCCAGGCTGTCGAACGTCTCGCGGATGTGGAAGAAGAAAATGCCGAATATGAAAGAGCCCACCAGCACGTCCAGTGCGATGCCCAGTTCCACCACCATCGGCATGCCGTAGGTGGCGCTGGTGGCGGCGAAAAACAATCCGTTTTCCATGGCCAGGAAGCCGATCACCTGGGGTACCGCCTTGCGCCGCGTGATCATCATCATGAACGACAGCAGTACGGTGGCGAGCGCGATGCCCAGCGTGCTCTTGGTGATGGTTGCCGAGAGTGCGGATATGGGCAGGGCCAGGTTGAAGGCGAAGACCACCAGGCCGATGCCGATCAGCATGGTGGTTGGTATGTTGATGAGGGTTTCAACGTCCCACTTGATGTCGAGCTTGCGGATCAGGCGGTGCAGCAGCCAGGGCAGGAATATGACTTTCAGCAGCAGGGTCAGGCCGGCGGAGTAATACAGGTGGTGCTGGTGCGACGACCACGCCACGACCAAGGTGGAAACGCTCAGTATCAGGCCTTGCCAGGCGAACAGGTTGATCAACCTGAGAATCCGTCTCTGCGCGAGCATGGCGAAAGAAATGAGCAGCAACAGGGATGCGAAGAGATCGATGAGTTGGCCTTGCATGTTCATGCCACGCTAGTCCGCAGGAAGTGAGTGAGTATGCCCAGCACTGCCAGCAGGAATGCCGTCCCCAGGAATTCCGGGGCGCGGAAGATACGCAGCTTGGCCGATACGCTTTCGAGCAGGGCCAGACCGAAACCCGCCGCGGCGAGTTTGATGACCAGCAGTACCAGCGCCAGCGGCAGCGCGTTCCATTCGCCCACGCCGGCAATGCCCCACGGCAGGAACAGGGCAAAGCCGATGGTGATGTAGGCGAACAGCTTGATGGCGCTAGCCCATTCGATCAGTGCCAGATGGCGCGCCGAGTATTCCAGGATCATGGCCTCGTGGATCATGGTGAGTTCGAGGTGGGTGGACGGGTTGTCCACCGGGATGCGCGCATTTTCGGCCAGCAGCACCATGATGAAAGCAATGGCGGCGAACGCCAGGCTGGGGTGCAGCACGAACTCTTTGTGCGCCAGCACGCCCACGATGGTGGTGAGCGAGGTTGAATGACTGATGGCGGCGGCGGTAAAGAAAACCATCATTAGCGCCGGCTCGGCGAGGAAGGAAACCAGCATTTCGCGCCTCGCGCCCAGCGTGCCGAACGAGGTGCCGACGTCCATCGCCGCCAGCGCGATGAACACCCGTGCCAAGGCGAATACGCCCACCAGCGCGATGACGTCGACTACCGTGGAAAGCGGTAGATCCACGGCAATCACAGGCACCATCGCGGCGGCCAGCCACATGCTGACGAACAGGATGTAGGGGGTGTAGCGGAACAGCGGGGAGGCGTTGTGGGCCAGCACTGCGTCCTTCTGAAACAGCTTGGCCAGGTTGCGGTAGGGCTGGAAGATGCCTGCCGCGCTACGGCTTTGCATCCAGGCGCGACAGGTATTTACCCAGCCGAGCAGGAGCGGCGCGGCGAGGACGACCAGCATGTTTTGCAGCAACTGCAATGATAAGGTCGAAGTATTCATCGGACGAAAGCCAGCAACGCCATGAGCGTAACGAAGCTGTACAGCAGGTAAAGGGATATGCGGCCGTGCTGCAGCTTGCCGATCAGCGCGGACAGCCACTCGGCAAGACGGGCGACAGGATGGTAAATCAGGTCCCAGATCTGGTCGCGGGTTTCCCCGTGGTAGTGGGGGTGGGTATCGAAGGGGTTGGGCACCTCGCGCACGATACCGAAGAATTGTTCGAAAATTTGGCGGATCGGCTGGCCGAAGCCTTCAGCGCTGTCCTGCATGCGCGGCGTCTGGGCGGGATAGCCGCAGTCCCAGGCCGGGCCGCGGCGCACCTTGCCATGGTAGAACTTGCGTGCGAACAAGAACGTGAAAATGAAGCCGGCAAGAATGATGAGGAACAGAATCAGCGGGCTGTAGCTGGCGCGTTCCGCGGCGACCGGGGTGAGCCAGAGCCACCCGCTACTGGCGGCGCTGCCGCCGAGGTCGCGACCGACCAGGGCCATCGCGACGTTGTCGATCTGGAGGATAAAAAACACCGGGGACAGGCCTAGTATCACGCACCAGCCCGCTAGCCAGAGCATGCCCGCCCGTTCCAGCGGGCCTGCGTCGTGGGCTTCAGCGAGCCGTTCTTCGCGTGGCTGACCGAGAAAAATGATGCCGTAGAATTTGACCATGGCGTAGGCGGCAAGGGCGCCGGCCAGGGCAAGCGCCGCCGCGCCCAGCGGCAGGAGCATGCTGATGTAGAGCTGGTGGGGCATGTTGGGAGCGAGCAGGAATGCCTGCAGCAGCAGCCATTCGGAAACGAAGCCGTTGAGGGGCGGCAGGCCGGAGATGGCGAGCACGCCCACCAGCGCCAGCAGCGCCACCCAGGGCATCTTGTGGATCAGGCCGCCCAGCTTGCCGAGGTTGCGTTCCCCGGTGGAATGCAGCACCGAACCGGTGGTAAGGAACAGCAGCGATTTGAAAAACGAATGGTTGAGCGCGTGGTAGAGCGTGGCGACCAGGGCCAGCGCGGCCACCTGGTCCTGGTTGCTGGAATGAAACAGGATGGTCAGGCCGATGCCGGCGATGAGGATGCCGATGTTTTCGATCGAGGAATACGCCAGCAGGCGCTTCATGTCCGATTGCACCGTGGCGAAGAGCACCCCGTAGAGCGCCGTCAGCAGCCCCAGCGTCAGTGCCAGGATGCCCCACCACCACTGGCTGGTGTGGAGGAGGTCGAACGTCACCCGCAAAATGCCGTAAATGGCGGTTTTCAGCATGATGCCGCTCATCATGGCGGAAACCGGCGAGGGAGCTGCGGGATGTGCCTCGGGCAGCCAGACATGAAGCGGCAGCATGCCGGCCTTGGCGCCGAAGCCGAACAGCGCCAGCAAAAACGCGATGCTGGCCCACAAGGGTGAAAGCGCGTGGTGGCGCATGGTGGCGAAGGTGTAGTCACCCTGACCGCCTTCCAGCACGCCGAAGCACATCAGAATGGCGATGGCGCCGATATGTGCGATGAGCAGGTAAATGAAGCCGGCGCTGCGGATTTCGGGAATCTTGTGGTCGGTGGTGACGAGAAAGTAGGAGGAGATGGCCATCGTCTCCCAAGCCACCATGAACATGTAAGCATCGTCCGCCAGGATTACCAGTGCCATGCTCGCGAGAAACAGGTGGTACTCGAAGCACAGCAATCCCAGCGTAGCCTTGTCCATGGAACGGAAGTAGCCGGCGCCGTAGAGCGAAATGCCGAAGGAGGCCGCCCCCAGAATCAGCAGGAAGAATGCCGAAAGTGCATCGAGCCGGAGATGGAAAGGCAGGTCCGGCAGGCCGAGCGGCAGTGTTGCCACGCTGGCTCCCTGGCCGAGCGCAACCAGGGCGGAAGCAGCCAGAACCAGGGCGGCCAATGCTCCGGCCGGGAAAATCAGTGCCGTGATGAGACGGGGTTTGTCTTGCAGCGCGAGACCAAGCAGACCGATGAGGAACCAGAACGCAACGACGCCGATGACCCAATCAATTGGCAAAGTGCTGGATATGCTAATCACGAAAGTTTCTGAAGCCTCAAAAGTTCGGTGTTATTGTTTTGGTGGAACTTGAATTGTTCCCGGGAGTCTCATAACTAGGTCTTTTCCGTTTTCTGGAAAAAATCTAGTCCGGGAAATTTCCGTGCAGAGGAGTTCGGCGACTGCTTGAATCCGTAAGCATTTACACCATACAACCGCTAGATTCTTACGTCAATCTCGCCGCGCAAATACAGTTGCTCGAAAGCTTCGTGATCGCTTGAAAAGATGTTTTCGTGGCCGATTCCCTGGCTAAGACCGGTTCGGTCCATCACCTCCCGAACCTGTTTCTTCAGGTCACTGAAGCCCAAAGTGATGCCATTGTTCCGGAAGCGACTGATCAGGTTATTGAGCATCTCGACCCCCGAGGCGTCCAGATAATTCACGCCGCTGCATTTCACCAGGATATAGCGCACTGCCGGATTTTCCCTTTCGAGTTTGAGCAGTGCGTCCTCGAAGTAGGACGAATTGACGAACCGGAGCGCGCCATCGAAGCGGATCGCGCCGAGCTTGGGGTGCAATGGAGGGAGCTGGTGCCGCTGGGCGTCGCGCAGTGTTCCGTCATCGTGTTTTCCCAATGCGGCGATATGCGGCTTCATCATGCGGTAGAGCAGCATCGCCAGAGACAGGATGATGCCGGTGAGAATGCCGTTCTGGATGTTGGGCGCAAACGCCAGGGTGGACAGGAAAGTGACCATGGACGCGATGCCGTCATCGCGACTGGCGCGCCAGGCGTTGAAGATTGCCTTGAAATTGATCAGGCCGATGACTGCCATCATGATGATTGCGGCCAGAACCGGCTTGGGCAGGTGGTAGAGCAGGGAGGTGAAGAAGAGCAGGGTCAGCAGGACGAAAATTGCCGAGATGACGGAAGAAAATGGCGTCTGTGCGTTCGTCGCAAGGTTCAGTGCGGAACGGGAAAAGGAGCCGCTGACGGGCATGGAATGGCTGAAAGCCGCGGCGATTTTCGCCAGGCCCTGGCCGATGAGTTCCTTGTTTTCATCCCACGGCTGCCGCGTTTTGATGGCGATTACCTTGGCGCTGGACATGGCTTCCATGAAACTGATGAGCGCGATGACGAAGCCGGCGGGGAGCAGTGCCATGGTGGCGTGCCAGTCAAGCAGCGGCATGCTCAGCGAAGGCAGGCCGCTCGGCACCAGGCCGACGACCTTGCCGCCCAGGCCGGCGTAGTCGAGCATGTAGCTGACCCAGGTCAGCAGGACAACCGTGATCAGCACGCCGGGGAGCTTCGGTGCCAGCTTCTTGAAACCGACCAGCAGGATGATGGCCGAAATGCCGAAGGCTACCGAGATCTCATGCATGGTGTCGATGTGCGACAGCACCTGCCAGATGTCGAGCAGGAAATGGTCGGACTGGCGAGCCGATATGCCTAACAGGGTCGGTAGTTGCGACAGGCCGATGATGATGGCCGCGGCGTTGATGAATCCCATCAGTACCGGATGAGACAGGAAGTTGAGCAGTACGCCCATGCGCAGCGCGCCGAAAAGCACCTGAAACAGGCCGGACAGCAAGGCGAGCAGAATCACGTAAGCGTAGAACATCTCGCTGCCGTGCGCAGCCAGAGGGGCGACGCTAGCCGCCGTCAGCAGCGAGGTCATGGCAACAGGGCCGGTCGAAAGTTGCCGGGAAGAGCCGAACAGGGCGCCGATGATGGTGGGCACCAGCGCGGCATAAAGGCCGTAGTAAGCGGGAACACCGGCTAGCTGGGCATAGGCCAGGGATTGCGGGATGGCTACCAGCGAGACGGTGACGCCGGCGACCAGGTCGTTCTTGAGCTCGTCGGGATTCAGACTGAAGCGCTTGGCTATCGGCAGACGATGAACCCAGGTATTCATCGCTGTGCCTGGACTTTGTTCTGGTCAAGAATTTTTTGTACTTCATCGAAGTTGCCGGCTTCGGCATAGGCGATCGCCGTCAGGTGCCGGTCCAGCTTGCGAAAGAACGATTTCACTGCGGACCATATGGCCAGGCGCGGCGTATCGAAATCACCGATGGATTCGGATGCGTTATTCATGCAGGAGGCTGAAGCCGAAGAAATTTTCATCTGGTTTCTCGCAAATGGATGGGCTGATGCCGGGGCTCATCACACCAGTTGGCAAGATGAGGCGTCGACTATTCGTGGCAGCCTTTTTCGGGAACAGCGGCTAGCTCTAATTTGGTATTGAATGTTACGTTGAGCACCGTCAAGACGGCGTCAAGCAAGCGTCAAGGGAGCGTCAAGAAGGGCGGAAAATCAGGGTGCGAGGGCGGGGGTGTGGTGGGGCGAAGTGGCGAAAAATAATTGGGCGGTCGTGCCGCGGCCTTCCGAGCTTTCAATGACGGTTTCCCAGCCATAGCGGTCGCAGATGCGCTTGACGAGCGACAGCCCGATCCCCGACCCGGCGCTCGTGGAGCCTTTGAAGTGCCGCTGGAAGACTTTGCCGATGTCCTCTTCGCGAATGCCGGGGCCGGAATCGGACACGGTCAGGCAGCCCTCTTCCAGGCAGATGGAGACCGTGCCGGCCTTGGTATAGGCGAATGCGTTGCGGATCAGGTTGGCGGCTACGATTCCGAGCAGCGTCCGTTCCGCCGTAATGCGCGAGCGGCTGCGGCATGCCAGTTCGACCGTGGTTTGCGCGCTGACCAGGTGGCGCTGCGTCTCGACGGCGTGCATGACCACATCCCACACGTCGCAATCCTGCTTGACTGCTTCATCCGAGGTCTCCTCTCGCGCCATCAGCAGCAGGGCGGAGCTCAGATCGATCATTTCCCGTGCTGCCCGCCCGATGCGCGCGATGCGTTTTTGCTGTTTTTCGTCGAGGCGCGGGTCGTCCTCCAGCAGTTCTACCGCGCCCTGGACAATGGCAAGCGGCGTCCTGAGTTCGTGGCTGACGTCTGCCGTGAAGGCACGTTCGCGGTCGATGAATGCGCGCATGCGTTCGAGATAGCCGCCGAAAACGCGGGCCAGCGCACCGATTTCGTCGCGGGGAAAGCCTTTGGTGATTTCTGCGGCATCGTCTTCCGGTTTTGCCTTGCTGACCCGACGGGCCAGTTCGCTGACGGGCGCCACCACTCTTCCCGCCAGCCACCAGCCTATGCCTGCGGAAATCAGCGTCATGATGAGTGCGCCTGACACCAGGTACATCAGGAACTGTTCTTCGCGCTGGCGTTGTCGCAGTTCGTTGAACAGCATGACGTAACGTTCCTCTCCCTTGTTCGCCACGGCGGCCCGATAAGGCGTGCCGTTGAGGGTCAGTTGGTGCTTGCCGGGGGAAAGTTCGAGCAGGACGGGCGGGATGTCCTCGGTTTTTCGTCCGGGCACGTGAACGTATCCGCGCACGCTGATCGTTGCCGGCGGCAGGGAATCGGGATTGCGCGCGCGGCGCGACATGTAGTCCTCTATTTCCGCGCGCAGGGTTTCGTCCATCAGGCGCTCGCCGAGGTTGTGCGCCGTAAAGGACAGGCCGATCGACAGCAGCAGGCTGACGAGGGCGCCGAACCAGGCGAAGGTGAAGGCCAGGCGGAAGCGCAGGCTGTGTCTATTCACTTGCGATTTGGTAGCCGATGCCGCGCAGGGTCTTGAGGAGCGGCTTGTCCGCCTGTTTGTCGATCGCGTTGCGCAGGATGTGCAGGTGCGCCCGCAAGGCGTCGCTGTCGGGCGGAGAGTCGCCCCAGATGTGGCGCTCAAGCTCTTCGCGCGACATCACGCGGGGCGAGTTGCGCATCAGGATTTCAACGATTTTCAATGGAATCGGCGGCAATTCGATGTTTCGTTCGCCGCGCGTTACCTTGAGTGTCGCCGGATCGAACGTCATGTCCCCCACTTGCAGCCTGGCGGGGCCTTTGTGTCCTTGCGCGCGCCGCACCAGTGCAACCAGGCGCGCTTCCACCTCCCGCAATGCGAACGGCTTGACGACATAATCGTCTGCGCCCGCTTCCAGTCCGGCAATCTTGTCATCCAGGGAGTCGCGCGCAGTGAGCATCAGAACCGGCGTTTGTTTACCGGCGTCGCGCAGCCTGCGGCACAAGGTCATGCCGTCGATGCCGGGCAGCATCAGGTCGAGGATGATTACATCGTAGGGGTTGGATGCGGCAAGATGCAACCCCGAAATGCCATCTTCGCCCAAGTCGATGGTGTGACCTCTGGCTTCGAAGTAATCGAATATGTTTTGCGCAAGGTCGCGGTTGTCTTCTACCAGGAGAATGTGCATTTCACAGCCAGGTCTTGACTCCATCGGCCCCGCCAATATGTCCGCCCTTCATCAGGCGGCATTGGGCGTTAGGGTCTTTCTCCAGGACTTCGGCGTAAATCGATTCCAGCGCCTTGTCTTCGTCCGGGAAAATGTTTTCCTGACTGATGTAGTCGAACAGCCCGGAATGGTGCATGACGTCGAGAACCTGCTTCTTGAGGCCGCTGAAAACGACGCGGATGCCGCTGGAGCGTAAACGCTCCACCATGTGATGGATGACTTCCTCGCCTGAGGCGTCGAGCTGGTTGATGCCGTCCGACACGATCAGCAGATGCTTGGCGCAGGGGCTGTTGGCCACGGCTTCCAGAATGACGTCCTCGAAGTAGGGCACGTTGGCGAAGTACAGCGAACCGTCGTAGCGGATGGCGATGATGTATTCGCTGATCGGGAGATTGTTGATCTTGGCGTCGCGCAGGGTGCCGTCGTGGTAGCGGCCGAGAATGGCGACGCGCGGCGTCATGGTGCGGTAGAGATAGAGGATGATGGCCAAGCCGGCGCCTACCATGATGCCGTTGTCCAGGTGCGGGGCGAACGCCAGGGTGGCGACGAAGGTCACCACCGAGGCGATGCCGTCATGCTTGTGGGTGTGCCAGGCATGCTTGATCGCCTTGAAATTGATCAGGCCGATCACCGCCATCATGATCACTGCTGCCAGCACCGCCTGGGGCAGGTGATACAGCAGCGGCGTGAGGAACAGCAGGGTGACCAGTACGATGATGCCGGCGAACACCGAGGACATCCCCGTTACCGCGCCGGCATTGAGGTTGACCGCCGAGCGCGAGAAGGAGCCGCTGACCGGGAAAGCCTGGCTGAAGCTGCCGATCAGGTTGGACAGGCCCTGTCCCAGCAGTTCCTGGTTGGGGTCGATGCGTGCCTTGGTCTTGGCGGCCATGGCCTTGGCGATGGAAATGGCTTCCATGAAGCCGACCAGGGAGATGACCAGCGCACCGGAAAGCATGGTTGTCACCATGTCCCAGCTGAATTGCGGCACGTCGACCTTGGGCAGGCCGGCTGGAATCGCGCCCACCACTTCGCCGCCGCCGACCAGTTTCATTTCGCCCTTGCTTACCTTGCGGATACGCCAGCGGTAGCCATCGGATTTTTCACCTTGGGGGAGCTGCCCTGCCAGGTAGAGTTTTGCAGGCTGGCCATCGGTCGCCGGCACCTGTTCGAAGATGAACTTGCGCATGGAACGCGCCAGCTTGCGATTTTCACCTTCGCTGTCCTTCAGTTCCAGCTTGAGCAGTTCCAGTTCGTACTTGAGTGCCGCGGTGCGTTGCGAACCGCCTTCATGGGCTTTCTGGTGCTGCTTGAGTTCCAGGGACTTGGCGCTGATCTTGTTGTTGAGCGCGTCGATCCTGGTTTCAGTGCCGGAAAAGTCATTGGCCAGGGCCTTGACCTCGACGTCCATGATGTCCTCGATCCGGCCCTTGCTGTTGTGCTCGAAGCCAATGGCCCAGCTCACCACGGTGGTGAGGGCGACCGCGATCAGCACGCCGGGCATTTTTGGCGCGAATTTTTTCAGGCCGAACATGATGGCGAAGGCGCAAATGCCCATGATCAGCGTGGGCAGATGGGTGTCGCCGATCTGCAGCAATACGCCCCAGATATCCTGGATGAAATGTTCGCTGCGTCCCATGGAAACGCCGAACAGCTTGTTGAGTTGGGACAGGCCGATGATGATGGCGGCGGCGTTGGTGAAGCCGACGATCACCGGGTGCGAGAGGAAGTTGACCACTACGCCGAGCTTGAAGGCGCCCAGCGCGAGTTGGATGATGCCCACCAGCATGGCCATCAGGATGGCGAGGGCGATGAATTGCTCCGAGCCGGTGGCGGCCAGTGGCGCCAGGGTGGAGGCGGTGAGCAGGGAGGCCACGGCCACCGGGCCGGTGGCGAGCTGCGCCGAGGATCCCCACAGGGCGGCAATGATACCTGGCAGGAATGCCGCATACAGTCCGTAGTAAGGGGGAAGTCCGGCCAGCTGGGCATAGGCCATGGATTGCGGGATCAACACCAGCGCCACGGTGATGCCGGCGATCAGGTCGGATTTGATATTTGTCCCGCTTAACGGGAACCAGCGCAAAAATGGTAGAACGCGTGCAACCTGAATCATGAGTTATTTCCCCCTGTGACCTGCATTCCGGTCGGAAATGAAACGGATTCGCCGGACTTCATGTAGTCCTTAAATCATACCAGCGAGACCGGCGGAAAGACATCAAATCATCATGGTCTTTGGCGGCGGAGGTCAGGCAGGGAAAGGCGGTACGCGCGATGTTGCAGTTAAAACTCGTTCTGCAGTTTCTTGTATCCCTTGACCAGTTCGTGGTTGGCTTTCAATACCGATTCGGAGAAGTCGCTCGCCTGCGGCGAAACCTGTTCGATCTTGTTCAGTTCCTGGTTGGAATGCACGTTGGTGGTGGAGGGGATATGAAAGTTCTCGGGTACTGCGCAGTGTTCCACCACGGAGTTGTGCCGCACGACCGAGCCATTGCCGATCACGCAGTCGAACAGCACCGAGTTGAAGCCGATGAAGACGTTCTCCCCGACGACGCACGGGCCATGCACGATGGAGCGGTGGGCGATCGAGGTGTTGGTGCCGATCCTGACGAGACCGCCCGCCTTGGAGTGGATGACCACGCCGTCCTGGATATTGGAGTTGGCGCCGATGATGATCGGCTCCATCTCGCCGTGCTCGTTGACTTCATCGGCGCGAATGACGGCGTATGGCCCGATGAAAACATTTTCCTCTACGATGATCTTGCCGCAGAGAATCGCGGTGTTGTCGACATAGGCGGACTCATGGATGAGTGGCAGGTCGCCGCTCGGGTTCTTGCGGATCATGCCGTCCTCGCCTCGCCGTCGGGCAAATGGGTCTGGCACTCGGGGAAAATGCGGTATTTGCAGTTGCGGCAGATTTCCGGGTCGAGGGTGCTGTAAATCGGCTTGATCCAGTTCGACATGGCCGGGAAGAAACCGCCTTCGCCGATGTCGTCCAGCTTGTCGGATTTGCGCAGGAATTTGTAGATGGAATCCTTGCAGCGGTAGAAGTACAGACCGCCGCCCATCTTGCGCCGGCGACGCGCTTCCTGAGCGAGCATTTCCGCGCCAGCCACGTCGATGAAGTTGATGCCGCTGGCGACGATCATCACCGACTTCTGGTCCGGGTTGGATTCGTCGATCTGGGTCAGGCCGTTCTGCACGTAATCCACCGCGCCGAAAAACACCGCGCCGTTGATGCGCACGATGCGGAACTGCGGGCACTCGTGGTGGCCGTGCGCGTCCACGAAATGGTAGGCGCCTTCTTCCTTGGCCGGTACCACCGGGTCGATCGCCGGGCGCGAAACGCGGTACAGGTAGAGCGAAAGGGAGAGCAGGATGCCGAAGAAGATGCCCTCTTCCAGGTTGACCAGGGTGCCGAGCAGCGTAACCCACAGCACCACGGTTTCCGCCATGCTGGTCTTGCCGATGGAGCCGATGTGGTGGAAGTCGATCAGGCCCCATGCCACCAGGAACAGGATACCGGCCATGGCAGCATTGGGCAGGTAGGAAGCGAGCGGCGCTACCAGCAGCAGGATCAGTACCAGGAAAATCGAGGCATAAACCGTTGCCAGCGGGGTCTGTGCGCCCGAAGCGTAGTTGACGCCGCTGCGGTTGAAGGAGCCGCAGGAAGCGTAGCCGGAGAAAAAGCTGCCGACTATGTTGGCCAGACCCTGGCCGACGAACTCCTGGTTGCCATCGATGCGTTGCTCGGATTTGGTGGCAATGGCGCGTGAAATGGAAACTGCCTCGGTCAGTGCCAGCATGGTGACGACCAGCGCCGGGAAGACCACCTTGTGGATGGTGGCATAGGAAAAATCGGGTAGGAAGAACGGCGGCAGGCTGGCCGGCAGGGCACCCACCGTCTTGATCTTGGTGACTTCAACGCCGAATTCCAGGTTGATGAAATAAGCCAGCACGCTGCCCACCACCATGGCGACGATCATGTATGGGAACTTGGGGATGAACTTCTTGGCCAGAATGCCGGTTGCCAGCGTTACGGCGCCAACAGCGGTGACATAGGGGTTGATGTTGCCGAACTGCAGAACCAGTTGCTCGATCACCACGTGGAAGTGTGCGCCGCGCTCGATGGCAATGCCGAAGAAGTTCTTCACCTGGCTGGCGGCGATCAGCAAAGCCGCGCCGGCGGTAAAGCCGATCACCACTGTGTGGGAGATGAAGTTGACCAGCACCCCCATGCGCGCCAGTCCGAGGATTAGCTGGAACAGGCCGGTAAGGAAAGTCAGGGTCAGCACCATGCTGACGAACTGGGGCGAGCCCGGGTCGGCGAGGGGGCTCATGGCCGCAAACACGGCGATGGAAATGGCCGTGGTCGGGCCGGAAACCAGGTGCCAACTCGATCCGAACATGGCGGCGATGATGGCCGGCACCATGGCGGCATACAGGCCGTATTCGGGGGGCATGCCCGCGATGGTGGCGAAGGCCACGCCCTGCGGCAGCACGATCATCGCGCCGGTGATGCCGGCGATCAGGTCCGCCTTGTTGGAGGCCTTGTTGACCATGGGCCACCAACGCAGGAAGGGAAATATTTTGTAGAACAGGAGGGGGCAGCAGGACGGGTTCAGCACGGTATTTCCTACAAGAATTTGATTTGAGGCTTTCGAGACTTGTAATTATCGTTTTTTTTCAATGTTCTTGCAAGTGTTGCAGGGCCTTGATTTGCGAGGTTTAATGTTTTTTGTTGTTGATGTTGTAGTGACAATATAGTGTAATGATTGAAACAAATACAGGGGCGGGTCAGGATGCGGGCTTTCGGGACGGACAAATGGCTGGTCATCGTGTTGAGTCTGCCTACTTCGAACGCGACCGTGCGCACGCGCGTATGGCGCGCGCTCAAGGGGCTGGGGTGCGCGGTATTGCGTGATGGTGTCTATCTTCTGCCGGCCGGGCGCGGCCTGCGCCAGGCGCTCAGGATGTACGTGGAAGAGGTCAGGCAGGGAGGAGGCAGCGCTTTTCTGTTGAACGTCAGCAGTGCGGCGGGCGAGGAGCGCGCCGAATTTCAGGGGCTGTTCGACCGGCGTGCTGAATATCGCGAGGTCGCGGAAAAGATAGATGCGTTCAAGTCCGGCTTCGCCTCGCTGGACACGGTGGCGGGGCGCCGCCAGCTCAAGGCGCTGCGCCGCGACCTGGAAGCGATCACCGCGGTGGACTACTTTCCCGATTTGACCAAGGAAGAGGTGGAAGATCGGCTGGCCGAAGCGGAAACCCTGTTCTTTGCCAGCCTGTCGCCCGGCGAACGCCGCACGGTGTCCGGTGAAATCGTGCCGCGCGAGCGCGCCGCCTACCTGGGGCGCGTGTGGGCGACGCGCCGGCATGTGTGGGTCGATCGCCTGGCGAGCGCTTGGCTGGTGCGTCGTTTCGTCGATGCGGAGGCGCATTTCGTCTGGCTGGAAAATCCCGAGAACTGTCCCCCCGACGCTGTCGGATTCGACTTCGACGGTGCCGAATTCACCCATGTGGGCAAGCATGTCACGTTCGAGGTGCTGCTCGCCGCCTTCGGTCTGGACAAGGATCCGTTGCTGGGACGGATCGCTGCCGTCGTGCATTTTCTGGATGCCGGCGGCGCCGCAGTGGCAGAGGCGCCGGGCGTGGAAATGGTGCTGTCCGGTTTGCGCCGCCAGTGCGCCGACGACGATGCCCTGCTGGCGCGGGCGATGGGGGTTTTTGATTCGATGTATGCGGCCGGCGAATAAGCAGTTGGCCTGTCGGCGCACTTAGCGCCTCTCTCCGCCCGGAAGAACTTCCTGGCATTCCGGGAAAATCCTGGCCTTGCAGGTGCGGCAGATTTCCGGGTCGAGGGTTTCGTAGACCACCGGGATCACGTTCGATTTGGCTGGGAAGAAGCTGCTCTCGCCGATGTCCTTCAGGTAGTGTCCCTGCTTGAGGAAGTTGTACACCGGCTCCTTGAGGCGATAGAAATACAGTCCGCCCCCCATCTTGCGCCGGCGCTTGGCTTCCTGCGACAGCATTTCCGCCCCTGCCACGTCGACGAAATTGACGCCGCTGCCGACCACCAGAACCGTTTTCTGCTGCGGATTGATTTCGTCGATCTGTTGCAGGTTGCGCTGTACGTGGTCGACCGCGCCGAAAAAGATCGAGCCGTTGACGCGCACCATGCGGAATTGCGGGCATTCGGTGCGTCCCTTGAGGTCTTCGAAATGGTAGGCGCCTTCTTCGCCGGCAGGTATCACCGGCACGATGGCGGGCTGGGACGTGCGGGCGAGGTAGAGCATGAGCGACAGCATCACGCCGACGTAGATGGCGAATTCCAGTTCGACGAACAGGGTCGAGAGCAGCGTGGTGATCAGCACCGCGGTTTCCGCGCGGCTGGTGTGGAAAATGGAATGAATATGGTGGAAGTCGATCAGCCCCCATGCCACCAGGAACAGGATCGCCGCCATGGCGGGGATCGGCAGGTAGGCCGCGAGCGGGGCCACCAGGAGCAGGGTGGCGGCAAGGAACACGGCGGAGAATACCGCCGCCAGCGGGGTGCGTGCCCCGGCGGCGTAGTTCAGGCCACTGCGGTTGAAGGAGCCGCTTGAAGCATAGCCGGAGAACAGGCTGCCGAAGATGTTCGACAGTCCCTGGCCGATGAATTCCTGGTTGCCGTCGATGCGCTGTTCCGAGCGCACCGCCACGGCGCGGGCGATCGAAACTGCCTCGGTGAGCGCCAGCATGGTCACGGCCAGGGCGCTGGGCGCCATCTTCTTGATCGTTTCCAGCGACAGGTCGGGCAGGGAAAAAGGCGGCAAATGCGCAGGCAGGGCGCCGACGGTGCGGATGTGGGTGATGTCGTTGCCGAAATGGCCGTTCAGGCCGAGGGCGAACAGGCTGCCTATCAGCATGGCGGCGATCATGTAGGGAATCCATGGCCAGAACTTCTTCACCAGGATGCCCGACAGCAGCGTGACCAGCGCCACCGAGGTGACGTAAGGGTTGATCTCGCCGATCTGCAGCACCAACTGGTGGATGATCTCGTAGAAATGGGAGCCGCGCGGGATGTTGATGCCGAAGAAGTTCTTGATCTGGCTGGCGGCGATCAGCACCGCCGCGCCGGCGGTAAAGCCGATCACCACCGTGTGCGAAATGAAGTTGACCAGCACGCCCATGCGCGCCATGCCCATGATGAGCTGGAACACTCCGGTGAGGAAGGTCAGGGTCAGCACCAGGCTGATGAACTGCGCGCTGCCCGGCTCGGCGAGCGGACTGACCGAGGAGAATACGACAATGGAAATGGCAGTGGTCGGACCCGAAACCAGGTGCCAGCTGGACCCGAACAGCGCGCCGAATATGGCCGGAACCATCGCGGCATACAGGCCGTATTCCGGCGGCAGTCCGGCGATGGTGGCGAATGCCACGCCCTGAGGCAGCACGATGATGGCGCCGGTCAGGCCGGCAATCATGTCGGCGCGCGTGGTGTGCTTGTCCAGCATCGGCCACCAGCGCAGGAAGGGGAATATTTTATGGAGCCAGAGATTGCAGGCGAGTGCGCTTTTCAGCGAATTTTCAGACATGTTTCAATTTGAAACTATCCTGTTTTACTATGCATCACATACTACAGAATTCACGGGGTGCCATCAAGGAGCGTCCCATCGTCCATTTCGTAGCTTTTCAGCTTGCGCCACAGCGAAACACGGTTGATTCCCAGCATCTGCGCGGCGACGGTCTGGTTTCCTCCCGCCTCGTTGAGCACCCAGCGTATATAGGCTTTTTCCTGTGCTTCGAGGGAGGGGACGCGCCCCTCTTTTTTCCTGAACATCTGCGCGCTGGCTTCGCGCAGTTTCTCGGGCAGGTGCGCGAGTTCGATGGTTTGGCCGGTGTTGATCGCGACACCGCGCTCGATGATGTTTTCCAGTTCGCGCACGTTGCCGGGAAAGTCATGGTTTTCGAGCACCGAGATCGCTTCCGGAGAAATGTCGTTGACTTCCTTTTTCATCAGCACGGAGAACTTCTTGAGGAAGTAATAGCTGAGCGGGGCTACGTCTCCCTTGCGTTCGCACAGGGGCGGGATGTGCAGGTTCACGACGTTGAGGCGGAAGAACAGGTCCTGGCGCAACGAGCCGTCCCTGGTGACTGTCTCGATATCGCGGTTGGTCGCGGCGATATAGCGCGCGTCGGTCTTGACCGGCGCGGTGCCGCCCAGGTGCAGCACTTCGCGCTCCTGGATCACGCGCAGCAGTTTGACCTGCATCGCCGGCGACATTTCGGTGATCTCATCGAGAAACAGCGTGCCGCCCTGGGCCGATTCGATCAGCCCCTTCTTCAGCGTCAGCGCGCCGGTGAAAGCGCCTTTCTCATGTCCGAACAACTCGTTGGACAGCAGTTCCTCGCCGAACGCGCCGCAGTTTACCGCGACGAACGGCCCATCCGCGCGACCGCTGTTGTAGTGCAGGTAGCGCGCGAACAATTCCTTGCCCGTCCCGGATTCGCCGGTGATCAGCACATTGCAGTCGGTCGGCGCCACCTGCCGCGCCATTTCAAGCACCTTCAGCATGGCCGGGTCCTGGGTGATGATCTTGACCTTGCCTTCGTAACCTTCTATCTGCTCGCGCAACTGGCGGTTTTCGCGCTTCAGCAGATTCTTTTCCAGCGCTTCCCTGACCACCTTGCGCACGTCGTCCAGGCGGAAGGGCTTGGCGATATAAAAAAAAGCGCCGCTCTTCATGGCTTCCACCGCCGATTCCGGCGTTGCATGGCCGGTGATCATGATCACCTCGGTGTCCGGGCTGCGCTCGCGGCACTTTTTCAGCACCTGCATGCCGTCCACTTTTTCCATCCTGAGGTCGGTCAGCACCACGTCGAACGACTGGCTTTCGATCCAGCCCAGCGCGGTCGCGCCGCTCTGCGTTCCGGCCACGTCATAGCCTTCCTTGGTCATGACGTGAACCAGGTTCTTGAGGGCGATTTTCTCGTCCTCGACGATCAGCAGTCTTCCCTTGCTTTGCATGTTTTCCTTTAACCGTTTTCTTCGTCGATATGTTCCAGCGGCAGCCGGATATGGAACACGGTTCCCCGCCCGGCTTCGCTTTCCACGGAAATGCAGCCGTTATGCTCCTCGATGATTTCGTACACGATGAACAGGCCGAGTCCCATGCCGCGTCCGACATCCTTGGTGGTGAAAAACGGGTCGAAAATACGCGGCAGTATCTCGTCAGGAATGCCCGGTCCGTTGTCGCGGATTTCGATGTCGACCGCGTCGCCGCCATGGAAACACTTGCCGAGCGATTTTGCGCCCTCGTCGAGCAGGGACACGGCCGCTTCGCGGCTCAGGTGGCGCCGCGTGGCGCTGATGCGGATTTCGCCAGTGCCGCCCATCTCTTCCAGCGCATTCTTGATCAGGTTGAGGAAGGCCTGTTCGAGCCGCTGTCGGTCCGCCGGGAGTGCGATGTCGGCTGCAATCTCGGAGGTGATGCGCACGTCGGAGGGCGTTTCCCCACGGAGAAACAGGATGACCTCCTCGATCAGGGGCGCAAGCAGCACGTCTTCGCGCTTGACCGGCTTGTCGCGGGCAAAATCCAGCAGTGCGCGCACGATATTGCGTGCCCGCTCCGTCTGTTCCTCGATTTGCGCCAGCAACTCCTGGCGCCGCTCGGGGTCGTTTTCCTCGATTTCCTCCAACAGGATCTGAGCCGAGAGGGAAATGTTCGAGAGCGGATTGTTCAGTTCGTGCGCCACGCCCGCCAGCATGGTGCCGAGCGAGGCGAGCTTCTCGGAGCGCAGCAGCATCTTTTGGCGCAGTTCGAGCTCTCCCAGCATGTGATTGAAGGCCTGGGTGATGGCGATGATCTCGCTGTCTTCGGAGGGAGTGGTCAGCTTGTCCAGCCTGCCGCCGGAAACCGCCTCCACGCAGCTGTCCATGTGCTTGAGCGGGCGAACCACCATGCGCGACAGGGCCCAGCCTACCGCGATCATCAGCAGCGAGAGCAGGACGATCGAAGCCACCAGTATGGAGCGGAAGCGGTCCAGGGAGGCGCGTATCCTGCGCCTTTCCGTTCCCGCCATCTCTTCGGCGATGGTGACGACACCCTTGCCGGCTTTCCTGATCTGCGCTTCCAGCAACTCGCTTTGGCCCGTGTCGTCCGCGCCGCTCCTGGCATACTCCGCCATCAGTTCGCGGTAGGCGCGGACCTCGTTCTGCAGCGCTAAAATTCGCGGCGCCGAGGCGAGCTTGGCGAAATCCGCCGTGTTGTGCTCGATCAGGTCGATTACCTTTGCGGCATAGCGCTTGCTCTCTTGCAGGTCGGTATCCTGATGGTAAAGGAAGTAGTTCTTTTCGAATCGCCTGATTTCCAGCGTGGCGTCGAACAGGGCGGTAATGCGTTCGCCGAGTACGACCCTGTTGTCGATCACGCGCAGTTCGAGGAAGGTGAACAAGGAAAGGGCAACGATCAGCAGGGCCATGACGTAATAGCCCAGGTAGCCGAGCGTGATTTTCTGGCGGAGCGAGGACTGGAGCTTCATGTTTACCATGCTGCTACAAAATGTTGCATTACGCAACACTGGCGGACTGTGTTGAAACACCGGGAATTTATCGGATAGTGTATGGCAGGACAGGTGTCATGTTGTTTCTTAAGGGAATGGCGAGCGTGCGCATTGCAAAGTGCAACAGTTCGGTTTTTATCGCCGCTTGACGATATATATTTAATGTAATAAAAACATATGGCTACAATGAATCCATGTGATGGCATGGATAGTGCTACGTAACAGACAGAATTCAAAAAACTTATCTGTAACGGGGGCTATCATGAGCAACTTTTTAACCAGATTCAGGAATATGCTCAACGCCATTGCATACGCCGAGGCGGGCGATTTCGACGCGGTCAAGCAAATCCTTCAGGCCGAATATAAAAATTCCGTGGTCTCGGAGGACAAGGCTAACGAGGGAATTTCCGACGGTCGGTCGGCTCTTCCCGCGATGTGATCGGAGGGCTGAGCGCCCCCCGTTTTTTCTTCCATACCGTGTTCATCAACCCTGCGTGCTTCAGTGCGGCGCGGGGTTCGTCGCTTTTGACGCCATTGCTCTTCAGGCATGAAGGTGAACCGCCCCTCCCGGAATTTCAAGGTGACTCTTGCGTAGCCGGCGAGTTCGCTCTCGTTCGCAGGGCAGAGCGGCAGTTTCATGATCATGGATTCACATTCGCTGTGCCCGTAAAGGGCTGCAAAATCCTCTTTGCAATTCGTTCCTTCTCCATGTGTCGTTTCCAGCTATATTGGAAGGACGGTTGATTTTTGTCAGCCTGCCTCGGGAAAGGTTTTCGGCGGAATCCACAAGAATTTCAAAATTGGAGTGTAACGATGAGCGAGACCGACGATCTGGTGTGCCCGGCCTCTCCGACATTTTGGGAGGCATTCGTCTACTGGCTCAAGCTGGGTTTCCTCAGCTTCGGCGGCCCCGCCGGGCAGATTTCCATGATGCACCAGGACCTGGTGGAGAACCGGCGCTGGATTTCCGAACGCCGCTTCCTGCACGCGCTCAATTACGCCATGGTGCTGCCGGGGCCGGAAGCGCAACAGCTCGCCATCTACATCGGCTGGCTGATGCACCGCACCTGGGGCGGCATCGTCGCCGGCACGCTGTTCCTGCTGCCCTCGCTGTTCATTCTCTCCGCGCTGACCTATGTCTATCTGGCTTTCGGCAAACTGCAGTTGGTCCAGGGCGTGTTTGCCGGCATCAAGCCGGCGGTGGTGGCGATCGTGGTGTTCGCTGCCTGGCGCATCGGTTCACGGGCTTTGAAGAACAAGCTGCTGTGGGCCATGGCGGCGGTTTCCTTCATTGCCATCTTTGCGTTGGACGTTCCCTTCCCGGCCATCGTGCTGGCGGCGGGCGTGCTGGGGTTCATCGGCAGCAAGGTCGCGCCCGACAAGTTCAAGGTCGGCGGCGGCCACGGCGCATCCAGCACGCAATACGGCCCGGCCGTGATCGACGACGACACGCCGACACCCGAACACGCGAAATTCAAACTGTCGCGCCTGATCTTCATGACAGCCGCCTTTCTCGCCATCTGGGCGGCGGCGATGTGGCTGCTGATGGGGAGACCGGTGCTGCTGGACATGGGCGAATTCTTCACCAAGGCCGCGCTGGTCACTTTTGGTGGCGCTTACGCCGTGCTGCCCTACGTTTACCAGGGCGGCGTCGAACACTACCAGTGGCTCACCGGCCCGCAGATGATCGATGGCCTGGCGCTGGGCGAGACCACGCCCGGCCCACTCATCATGGTGGTGGCTTTCGTCGGTTTCATCGGCGGCTGGAGCAAGGAAATTTTCGGCCCGGAGAGTCTGTTGCTGGCGGGGTTCGCCGGGGCTTGTGTCGCCACCTTCTTCACCTTCCTGCCGGGCTACCTTTTCATCCTGGCCGGCGGCCCGCTGGTGGAAGCGACGCATGGCGACCTCAAGTTTACCGCGCCGCTGACCGGTATCACGGCGGCGGTGGTGGGGGTGATACTCAACCTGGCGCTGTTCTTCGGCTACCACGTGCTGTGGCCGAAGGGCTTTGACGGTCCGTTCGAGTGGTTCTTCGCCCTGATGTCCGTAGCGGCCTTCCTGGCCCTGTGGAAATACAAGCAGGACATCATGCGAGTCATCGGCGCCTGCGCCCTGGTGGGGCTGATTCATAGCTATGCCATTTAGCGCGAAACAGCACACGAGGAGTGGTGCATGAAAGTGCGACGATTCAACGGCTGAGCGCCGTAAAATTTCAACTGCCTAGCTGCGGCAATTGCATGTCGTTCGTCCTAATTACCCGGATGCAGGCTTCCACCACGGTCGGGTCGTAGCGGATGCCCTTGCCTTGTGAGATTTCTTCCAGCGCTGCCGTTATCCCCAGCGCGGGCCGGTAGGGACGGTGCGTGGTCATGGCTTCGACCACGTCGGCCACCGCGATGATGCGGGCCTCGATGATGATCGTTTCGTCCTTGCAGCCCTTGGGGTAGCCGCTGCCGTCCAGGCGCTCGTGGTGCTGTGCGATCATTTCCGCCACCGGCCAGGGAAATTCGATGCCCTGCACGATGTCAAATCCGGTTTCGGGGTGGCACTGGATCAGTTGGTACTCGGTTTTGGTGAGGGCTCCGGGTTTGGACAGGATTTCCGCCGGCACGGATATTTTGCCGATATCGTGGATCATGGCGCCGAAATACAGTCCTTCGATGACTTCTTCTTTCAGCCCCATTGCCCGGGCGATGCTCACGCAGAGCGCGGTCACCCGCTGCTGGTGGCCTGCGGTGTAGGGGTCGCGCATTTCCAGCGTGCGCGCAATGGCGGTCACCGTGTTCTTCATGGCATGGCTGAGCTGGGTGATGTAATGGTCCCTTTCACTGGTGGTGCGCAGGGCCTCGATGCCGTAGGCCAGGTCGGCGGCGAGTTCTTCCATGAGCCGCATTTCGTCGGCGTCGAAAGCGTCGGGCGTGGCCGAGAAAACCGTGATGACGCCATACAGGGTGCCGTCGTTGAGCAGCGGCAAAGCCAGGATGGAATTCACGCCCAACTGCTGCAGCTTGTCGAAGCTGTGTTCCGGCATGTCCAGCAGACGGTTGCGAGAGGTGGTGCGGCGCTCGCGCATGGCCATCACGGTCAGGCAATCGCGGGCGTGCTCGGGGTCGTGTTCCAGTTGCGCATGGCTTTGGAAGACATTTTCGTCGCCGAAATGCGCGACAACGATGGGCTGGTTCTCACGTTGTTCCCCCGGATAAACGACCCAGGCCAGCAGGTGGCCGCCGATTTGAACAATGTTGCGGCAGACCGCGCTCAATAAATCGCCCTCGCTTGCCGCGCGCACCAGATCCTCATTGCAGGCGCTGATGGTGCGCAGGACGCGGTTGAGGTTCTTGATCCGCGTCTCCCGCTCGATGCGCTCGCTCACGTCGTCATAGACGGCGACAACCTCACCGGATTCGAGCCGGTAGACATAATTTTCGCGCCAGCCGGAGATGCGGTCGTCCTGGTAATAGTTGTTGGAAAAATGCTCCGCTACGCCGCTGCGGCACACCCGCTGAAATACCTCCACGAAGCCCAGCTCACGCACGCCGGGAAAAACCTCCTCCACGCTGCGTCCGATGACGTCCTCGCGGCGCAGCAGGTCAATGCGCTCTGCGGCCCGGTTGACGGATTTGAAGACGAAGGTCTGGCAGGTTTCATCCGGCTCGTAGATGGCTACGCCGCTGGCCATGTTCTCGAACAGTTGGTGGTAACGCTCCTCGCTTTCGCGGTGCTGCAGACGCAGTTTTTTTTCCTCAAGGGCGCGCTGTACTGCCGAGGGCAGGCGCGCCAGGCGGTCCTTGATGATGTAATCGGTGGCGCCGTGCCTGATGCTGTCCACCGCGCGTTCCTCGCCCATGGCCCCGGTGACGAAAATGAAGGGGATCTCCGGATGCTTCTCGTGGACGATCTCCAGTGCGCCCAGACCGTCGAAGCCGGGAAGGTGATAGTCGGCCAGGATAATGTCCGGCTTGAAGTCGTCCAGGGCAGCGACAAATCCCACCTGCGACTCTACCCGCAAGGCGGTGAAGACGATCCCCGCCTTGCGCAGCACGCGTTCATTCAGCTCTGCATCGGTGGGGCTGTCTTCCAGCAGCAGAACGCGTAGCGACTTGTTCATGACGACAACTCGGCATCGGTGGGATTGCCCCCCGCCAGCAGGATATCAGGTGGGCTGTTTTGATCTGTTTTCAATCGCAATGTCCTTGTTGCATGGTCCCGGCGGCAGGGCGAACCAGAAGGTCGCTCCTTCCCCGGGTCTGCCTTCCGCCCATACGCGGCCGCCGTGCTTGACGATGAAGCGCTTGACGATAGCCAGGCCGACGCCGGTGCCCTCGAATTCATCCATGCCGTGCAGCCGCTGGAACAGACCGAACAGCTTGCCGACATAGTCCATGTCGAATCCGGCGCCATTATCCCTGACGTAAAAGGCATTTTCCGTGCTCGAAGCCTCGCAACCAAGTTCAATCACCGCAGGTTCGCGCCCGCGGGTGAATTTTACCGCATTGGACAGCAGGTTCTGCAATACCTGGCGCATGGCGGCCAGGTCGCCGCAAGCCTTGGGCAGGTCGCTCAGGCGGAACTCGATGGCGCGCCCTGTCCGCTGGGGCTCGAGAGCTTGCCAGACTTCCTGTGCCAGGGCATTCATGTCGATTCGTGCTGCCTGCGGCTCCAGACGGCTTGCGCGGGAAAAGGCCAGGATGTCGTCGATCAGCTGCCCCATTTTTTTTGCATTGTCGCCCACCACCCGGAACAGGCGCTTGCCTTCATCGTCCAGCAATGGGGCATAGTCTTCCTGCAGGATGGCGGCGAAGCCGTCTATGGCTCGCAGCGGCGCACGCAGGTCGTGGGACACGGAGTAGCTGAAGCTTTCCAGATCGGCGTTGGCAGTTACCAGTTGGGCGGTGCGCTCCCTGACCCGTGTTTCCAGTTCCTCATTGAGTTGGCGCAAGGCTTTTGCCGCTTTCTCGCGATCGTTGGACAGGTGGCGGTCGCGCCGGTATGCAAATCCCAATCCCGCCATGCCAATCAGCCAGATCGTGCCGTGGGACAGTGCCAGGCTGGTGCTGAACTCATGCTCGCGTGCCAGGTATGGTTCGAGCGGAACGGCCGTTGCGATGCCGCCGCGGATGTCGCCCACCTTGTAGCCTTGCTGCGCATGGCACTTCATGCAACCCTGTTCCACGAAGAAGGGGCGCATCATTCGCAGGTAAGGGTAACCTTCGATTTGCTGAACTTCCATCAATTCCCGTCCGCCCTGCTCAAAGCTGCGCAGTGCCTTGCTTTCCCATGTGTCCGGCGCGTTTTTAGGGTTGAGAGGTTTAAGGCTGGTGATGTGGCTCCTGGTGCCGTAATCGTCGGGAAAATCGTTTTGCATCTGCCGCAGCATGTAGGCGGGGTTCATCAGGGTCAGCGCCTTGCCCTTGGTGGTGAGAACATCCCGGTCGGGTATCTCGAGATAGGGGTTGGGCGGGGTGTGCTGGTCAGGCTGGACGTAGACGCCGCCGTGGGAAGTTGCCCATTTGCGGAAGCTCATGTCCTTGTTGATGTTTGACAGGGCTGCAACTGCGGCGACGCCCAGGGTGTTTTGACTTTTCAGGTGCAGATTCCAGGCCAGCGATCCGCCCACCAGCACGCTCCAGATGGCGGCGAGAACGGCGTACCTGTGCGGCCAGGAAGTGTGGGAGAAATCGGGAATGTCGGCTTGCATGTGCCTCCTTGCCACGAGCCCGTCGTGCAGGTACAAATTCCACTCACTGTCGGTTCGCTTGCGAGGTTTCGGACGTCGCTGCATTTACGGGGTTACCCAGGCAATATGGAGCTATTCCAGATCTAAATCAACCCGCTGCTGCATTATGTTCTTGATGCTCATCATTGCTATGTTATTTAACTAAAAAAAAGATTTTTTCTGGCTTCATCTCTCACCTCTCCGGTTTGTATGGACAACTCATAACCGTGGTCCGATAATTCCTGCATGTCCATTTTCAACGCGGGTGATTTACTTGATTAAGCTTTTGCTGCTGGCGGCGGTTGTCTGGTTGATTTACTCCATCCTGAAGAATTACGCCAGGAGCGTTGACCGCGATGAGACTGACGTGCCGGCCACCCCCGAGCAAGAGGATATGGTGCGCTGCGCCCAGTGCGGGGTGCACCTGCCGAAAAGTGAAAGCATTCTTTCCCGCGGGGAGTTCTATTGCAGCGAAGAGCACCGCCGCCAGCATCAGGGTAATTCTTAGGGCTCGCTGATGGCGATGATGAGGAAAATCCTCGCGCCTTTCCTGACCGATCTCAAGCGCACGGTTTCTCCGCCCGAGCCTTACTGGCGCTCGCTGCATTATTTCAATCTTTATCGCCTCATCGTCAGCGGCTTCTTCGTTGTCAGCTTCCTCGTACTGGATAGAATCCCGGTGTACGGCGCGGACGACCCGCGCCTGTTTTTCGGCGTCAGCGTCGTTTATGTTTTTTTCGCCATTCTCATGGCTATAGCCGTCAGGGTCAGATGGCCTGCATTCATCATGCAATTGAGTGTTCAGAGCATCGGCGATGCGGCTTTCATCGTGCTGCTGATGCATGCCAGCGGCGGCGTGAAGAGCGGCATCGGCATGTTGCTGGTGGTGTCGCTGGCGGCGAGCAGCCTGATCAGCAAGGGACGGCAGGCGATGTTTTTTGCTGCCGTTGCCGCGATCGCCGTGTTGCTGGAGCAGAGTTTCCGGCTGTTCGTGCTGGACGTGAAGGAAGATTATTTTCAGGCGGCGATGCTGGGCATGGGCTTCTTCGCCACGGCCGGCCTGGGGTATTACCTCGCCAAGCAGGTGGTGGCGAGCGAGCGCCTGGTCGAGCAGAAAAGCATCGATCTGGAGAATCTGGCCCAGGTCAACGAACTGGTGATCCACGAGATGCAGGACGGGGTGCTGGTAGTGGACGGAATAGGGCGGGTGCGCACTCACAATGCGCGCTGCGAAGGATTGCTTGGGCCGCCGCCCAGGATCTGGAGCGACCTGCGCCTCAACGATTATGCCCCGGCGCTGGCGGAGCGAATGACGCGCTGGAACAATGATCGCAATACGATCTTCCCTCCCATGCGCGTGCGGGTGACCGGCAAGGAGGTCAGTACCCGCTTCAGCCCGATCGATGCCGGCAGCGATGTGGGCGCGGTGATTTTTCTCGAAGATGTCAGCCTGCAGCAGGCCCAGGCGCAGCAGATCAAGCTGGCGGCGCTGGGCCGGCTCACCGCCAACATCGCGCACGAAATCCGCAACCCGCTTTCCGCCATCGGGCACGCCACCCAACTGCTGCAGGAGGAGGAGCACGACAAGACCGAAGTGCGCCTGCTGCAGATCATCCGCGACAACACCCTGCGTCTCGACCGCATCGTGCAGGACGTGCTGCAGCTCAACCGCCGCGACCGGGCGCAGCGCGAGACCATCCAGCCGGAAGTCTTCCTGCGCGCCTTCATCGAGCAGATCTGCCTGGCGGAAAAAATTCCCGCGCGCGGCATTTCGCTGGAAATGGAGAGCGCTCAGGCGATATGCTTCGATCGCGCCCACCTGCATCAGGTATTGTGGAACCTGTGCGTCAATGCCTGGCGCCACAGTCGGCAGGCTGAAGGCAGCATACGAATCTACGTGTCCGCGGCGCATCTGGAAAATGTGGTGCAGATCGATGTGATCGACGACGGTCCCGGCGTGGACAAGGCGTTGGTCGCGCAGCTGTTCGAGCCGTTCTTCACCACCTTCAGCGGCGGAACCGGTTTGGGCCTGTATATTGCGCGCGAGATTTGCGAAGCCAACGGCGCCAGCCTGGATTACATCGAAGTCGCACCCGGCGGCCAGTTCAGAATCTGTTGTAAAGGAGGTTCCTGTTGAAACGTGCGAGAGGCAATGCGGCAAATTTTCTTGCCCTGATCGTGGATGACGAAGCCGACATCCTTGAGTTGCTCGAACTTACCTTGTTGAAAATGGGCCTGGAGGTGGAGCGTGCCTCCACGGTCCAGGCTGCGCTCAAGCTCGTGGAGGAAAAGCAGTTCGATCTATGCCTCACCGACATGCGCCTGCCCGACGGCGAGGGACTGGAACTGGTGCGCTACATCGGTGCCAATTGCCCCGATCTGCCGGTGGCGGTGATTACCGCGCACGGCAGCACCGAGAACGCGGTAGCCGCCCTGAAGGCGGGCGCCTTCGACTACCTGGCCAAGCCGGTGTCTCTCGAACAGCTGCGCGCGGTAGTGAAATCGGCGCTCAAGCTGCCGTCGGCGCCGGAGCCGACGGCGGAGCAAGGCTACGTGCTGCTCGGCCAGTCTCCCGCCATGGAACAGGTGCGCGGCCTGATCGACAAGCTGGCGCGCAGCCAGGCGCCGGTCTATGTGAGCGGCGAGTCGGGCAGCGGCAAGGAACTGGCGGCGCGCCTGATACACGAAAAGAGCGCGCGGCGCGAAAAACCCTTCGTGCCGGTGAACTGCGGCGCGATTCCGGAAAACCTCATGGAAAGCGAATTTTTCGGTTACCGCAAGGGCGCCTTCACCGGCGCGGAGCAGGACCGCGACGGATTTTTCCAGGCGGCCAACGGCGGCACCCTGTTTCTCGACGAAGTGGCCGATCTGCCCTTGGCCATGCAGGTCAAGCTGCTGCGGGTTATCCAGGAGAAGAAAGTGCGCAAGGTGGGCGCCACGCAGGAAGAGCCGGTGGACGTGCGCATTATCAGCGCGACCCACCAGAAGCTGGCTGATTGCGTGGAGCACGGAAAATTCCGCCAGGACCTCTATTACCGCCTCAACGTGATCGAGCTCAAGATGCCCGCTTTGCGCGAAATGCGCGATGACGTGCCGCTCATCGCCGGCAATATCCTGGCCAGGCTGGCGCGCCAGGCCGGTGCTGCGCTGCCGGAGTTTTCTGCGGCGGGGGTGGAGGCGTTGCAACAATACGACTTCCCCGGCAATGTGCGGGAACTGGAAAACATCCTGGAGCGCACGCTGGCTCTGTGCGGCGGCAGCCGGATCGAGATGGACGACCTGCACCTGACCGAGCCGGAGAACGACGGCCCCGCCATTTACGAACCGGGCGCCAAATGGCCGCTGCCGGATTATCTCGACCGGGTGGAGAAGGAAGCGTTGCAGGAGGCGCTGGAAAAAACCCGTTACAACAAGACCGCGGCGGCGAAGCTGCTGGGGATTACCTTCCGGGCGTTGAGATACCGGCTGGCGCGCTTAGGCATTGATTAGGGCGTGAAATTAGTGTTTCCACGCCCTAAAAACTGTAAGTCAATTGCGCCCATGCACTGCGCCCTTCCAACATGGGCATGTCGTCGCGGTAATTGGGCGCAGGACATGCCCAAATATCGATGGTCGACGGTACCTTGACGGTCTGATTGAGCAGGTTCTTGATGCCGGCGCGCAAGGTCAAGCCGCGGGAACCAAAATTAAATGTTGTGGCGGTCAGATCGACCGTGTTGTAGCCGGCCAGCTTTTCGCGTAGATCGCCGGTTTCGCGTTGGCGCGGGCCGACATGGCGAAGGCGCAGATCTACGGTGAGTTCGCTGGCCGGATGCCATTCCATTCCAAGATTGAGCAAACGATTCGCCGCGCCCGGGACAGGCTGGCCGGAGCTCTTGTCTTCGGTGCGAATCAGCGTCAAATTGCCATCGATTTTCAGTGCCGAGCCCAACCAGCGTTCGACCTCGAGTTCCACTCCCCGGCTGGACGACGTGCCAGCCAAATTCAGATAGCCCAGATTCTCGTCGAATATGATTTGCTGCTTGAGCGTCGAATCGAATGCGGTGATCCGCGCCAGGCCTCCGCCATGACGGTAGGTGTAACCGAGTTCTCTGGTGGCAATTACTTCGGGCTCGATCTGACCGCCGTAGCGCAGTTCATAAAAAGTAGGGGCGCGGAATGCCTCGGCATATTGCGCCTTGAATACATGCCCCGGTGCTGCCTGCCACACCGCCGCCAGGCGCGGCGTGGTGCTGCTGCCGACATCGTTGTAGCGATCGTGCCGCAGGCCGGCGGTGATAGTCAGCGCATCGGTGGCGCGGAATTGATCCTGCAGCGTGAAACTGGAAATATTTCGCTTCATGTTCAGGTCAAGCCAGTTGCTTGTCGGCATTCCATTGAACGTACTATTCGCTTGCTCGACGTCGATAGAGTTGTACACCCAACCCATTTGCCATGTGTTGCGTCCTTTCTCCCACGCCAAGTCAAGGGCCGCATTCGTCCGCTGCTCCCGGTAGTTCAGATCCATATAATAATAGGGGTCTAATACTCCGACAGGGTAGAGGAACATTCGGTCGCGCTGGCGCGTGTAATCACCCCATCCCAGGCGAAACTCCAGCTGCAATTCATCGCTTAGCTCAAACAGCTGTTTGGCTTCGAGAGAGCGGTGTCTCTGGCGTGTGACAATCCGCCGTTCGTTGGGCGGCAAATAGGAGTTGATGCCGAAATGGTCGCCTGCGCCATCTTCCAGCCATTGGGCGGACAGGGAGAATTTCTGGACATTCAGATTGAACAGCGCTGATTTGTAGTCGTATTTGTCATTGGCCAGGCCGGGGGCGTTGGAAAATGCGCCAAACCCCTCTGGATACCCGGCATCCTCGCCTGCATGGAGTCCGCCTCCGTCCTGCTTCCAGGCGGCGACGTTGAGGCTCATGTCGAATTGCCGCTCCGCGTCGGTCATCGCCAGCACTCCGCCGCCTGCCGCGGCTCCCTTGTCACCCAGCGCCGCGAACACGCGTTGCCCCTGCTTTCGGGTGATGACGTTGACCACGCCCATGTAGGCCGATTCGCCATATATGACCGAACCGGGGCCGCGAATTACCTCGATACGTTCCACCTGCTCCACCGGCATGTTGAGCAGCGGATTGGCCAGGCTCAATAACTCCGAATTGAGCGCTACATCGTTGAGCAGTAATTTGATGTTGCCGGAGGAGTAGGTTCGACCTACACCGCGCACCAGCACCTGCCTCGTGCCGGTTTCATCCATCGACATTTCGAAGCCCGGTACCAGCGCCAGCGCCTCCCATACCGTGCGCGCACCATGGGCCAGGAGGTTGTCGCTATGGAGAATGGAAATCGTGCCGGGGGCGTAATCGATGTTGAGCTTGGTGCGCGTGGCGATGCGCGTTTGCTCGCCCAGGTCGTCCAGCAGGTAATTTGATGTGGCGCCGTCTTCGGCCACGGCGGCACTGCTGAAAGCCAGGGCAAAGGCGATGGATAAGGTGCTTCTTCTCATTGCGTAAGCGTAGCCAAAATGGAGTGAATAATCTGCCGGATAACTCCTACAGCACCGGGCGCGCACCCCATATTTTACTGGCATATTCGCCGATGGTGCGGTCGCTGGAAAACTTGCCCATGCCGGCGACGTTGAGGATCGCGCAGCGTGTCCATTGTTCTGGGTGGCGGTAGAGCGAGTCGACTCGTTCCTGTGCTGCAATATAGGTGTTGTAGTCGGCCAGCAGCAGGTAGTGGTCGCCGTCGCGCGTCAGGTTGTTGAAGATCGGCAGGAAGCGGTCCGCCTGATCGGGCGAGAAGTAGCCGGAGGCGATCATGTCCAGCGCCCATTTCAGTTCGCTGTTGGCGTGGTAATGGCTCCAGGGGTCGTAGCCGTCGTTTTTGGTCCTTGCCACCTCCTCGGCTGTGAGGCCGAAGATGAAGATGTTTTCTGCGCCGACTTCCTCCTTCATTTCGATGTTGGCTCCGTCCAGCGTGCCGATGGTAAGCGCGCCGTTGAGTGCCAGCTTCATGTTGCCTGTGCCGGATGCTTCGGTGCCGGCGGTGGAGATTTGCTGCGACAGATCGGCGGCGGGAATGATTTCGCTCGCCGTCGAGACGTCGTAGTTCGGCAGGAAAGCTACTTTCAGCAGGCCGCGCGTGGCCGGGTCGTGGTTGACGATGTCGGCCACGTCGTTGATGAGCTTGATGGTGAGCTTGGCCATGGCGTAGCCGGGCGCGGCCTTGCCGCCGAAGATCACGGTGCGCGGCACCACTTCGAGCGCCGGGTTGGAGCGGATGCGGTTGTACAGGGTGATGACGTGGAGCACGTTGAGCAGCTGGCGTTTGTATTCGTGGATGCGTTTGACGTGGACGTCGAACAGGCTGTCCGGATTCACGTCCAGTCGCAGCTTGTGTGCCAGTATGGCCGCCAGCTTTTCCTTGTTGGCGCGCTTCACGGCGCGGAATTCGGCCTGGAAGCCGCTGTCGTCCGCCAGCGCGGATAGTTGCCGCAATTTGCCCAGGTCGGTGATCCAGCCCTTGCCGATGTGGCGGGTGGCGAGTTGCGCCAGCCCGGGGTTGGCCTGATTGAGCCACAGGCGCGGCGTGATGCCGTTGGTGATGTTGGTTAGCTTGCCTGGATAGTAACGCTCGAAATCGGCAAAAATCGTTGTCTTCATCAAATCGGAGTGGATCTGCGCCACGCCGTTGACGTGGTGGCTGCCGACGATGGCAAGGTGCGCCATGCGCACGCGCCGGCCGCGGCTTTCGTCGATGATCGACATGCGCCTGAGCAGCTCGGTGTCGCCGGGGAAACGGTGCATCACCCCCTGCAGGAAGCGCTGGTTGATTTCGTAAATGATTTGCAGATGGCGCGGCAGGATGGCCTCGAACAGGCTCACCGGCCAGGTTTCCAGCGCTTCCGGCATGAGGGTGTGGTTGGTGTAGGCGAAGGTGCGGCTGGTGATGTCCCAGGCGCGGTCCCATTCGAGGTCATGGTTGTCGACCAGCAGGCGCATCAGTTCGGGAATGGCGATGGAAGGGTGGGTGTCGTTGAGCTGGATCGCCACCTTGTCCGGCAGTTCGCCGAAGTCGCTGTGGTGCTTGAGAAAGCGGTAGATGATGTCCTGCAGCGAGGCGCTGACGAAGAAATACTGCTGTTTCAGGCGCAGTTCGCGGCCCATGGCGGTGGTGTCGTCGGGGTAAAGGACCTTGGAGAGGTTCTCCGATTCGTTCTTGTCCTCCACCGCCTTGATGTAGTTGCCCTCGTTGAAGTATTTGAGATCGAAGTCGCGCGACGCCTTGGCCGACCACAGCCGCATGTTGTTGACGGTTTTGGCGCCAAATCCGGGTGTCGGCGTGTCGTAGGCCATCGCCATGACTTCGTCGTCCTCCATCCAGTGGTGGTGCATGCGCCCGTGTTCGTTGCGGTATTCCACCACCCGGCCGCCGAACTTGACCGGGTACAGCACTTCAGGACGGGGAAACTCCCACGGATTGCCGTAACGCAGCCAGTTGTCGGGGTGCTCCACCTGCCAGCCGTTCTCGATTTTCTGGTTGAACATGCCGTATTCGTAACGGATGCCCATGCCGTAACCGGGCAGGCCGATGGTCGCCATGGAATCGAGGAAGCACGCCGCCAGGCGGCCTAGGCCGCCGTTGCCCAGGGCGGCGTCGAATTCCAGCTCGGTCACCCGGTCCAGTTCGACTCCGGCATCGATGCACGCCTGCTTCACTTCGTCGATGAAGCCGATGTTGAGCACGCTGTTCATCAGGCTGCGCCCGATGAGGAATTCCATGGAGAGGTAGTACACGCGCTTGGCGTCGTTTTCGTAATAACGCCGCATGGTTTCCATCCAGCCCTCGATCAGGCGGTCGCGCACCACGTTGGCGAGGGTAAAAAACCAGTCGCGGTCGGTGGCGGTGATGGGGTCCTTGCCGATGGAGAAGATGAGGTGGTTGGTCAGCGATTGCTTGACCGAATTGAGGCTGAGATTCAGCGGTGCATGTTCGTTGTGGGTTTGCGGCATGACACTCTCCTGCAGGAAGTGCCAGCATAGCCTTGCTGCCGTCCCCGGTAAAGGGGCGGCAGGCTCAGGCGAGCGCGATGGCGAGGTAGCTTACATACAGCGCGCCGTTGAGCGCCAGGTGCCACACCTTCAATTGCCCGCGTGAGGATATCCAGCGCAGCCAGCCGGCTGCCAGCAGGGTGATCACGATGCCGGCCAGCACTTCGCGCTGCGGCGCCCACGGCGTGAGCATGATGCCGATGGCCGGCAGCAGCGTGCCCTGGAATACCATGGCGCCGGTGATGTTGCCGAAAGCCAGCGTGTCCTTGCGGCGGCGGATCCACAAGATGCTGTTGACCTTTTCCGGCAGCTCGGTGGCGATGGGGATGATCAGCAGCGACAGCAGCAGCGCAGAAATGCCGAGCAGCTTCGCTGCCTCGTCCACGCCGTCGATGAAGCCCTTCGCGCCACCGACCAGCAGGCCCAGGCCCAGCGCTAGCTGCAGCACGATGATGAGCATGTTTTCCGGCAGGCCCAGCTTGCACAGCATCATCTTGCCTTCCGCCTCGGTGCCGTGCCCTTCCTTCACCAGGTGGGCCGAGGCGCGCAGGGTGAGCATGATGTAGACGAAATAAATCAGTACCATGCCGATCGCCAGCATGGCGCGGAACAGCGGCGTGTCGTGCGGCACGAAAAGGGCCACGGCGGAAAGCGAGAAGGCGGCGAGGAAAAAGTTGAGGTCGCGCGTCAGGCCGGTGTGCTCCGGCGTGAGATGGCCCCGCAGGCCGCGTTTCTTCAACACCGATGCGGACATCAGGCACAGCGACAGGGTGGAAAGCATCAGCGGTGCGCCGAGGATGGCGCCAACGCCGATTTCCTCGTTGACGCTCGCACTGGTGGTGCCGGCGAAAATGGCCAGCAAGGGCACCATGGTCTCCGGCAGGGCGGTGCCGATGGCGGCGAACAGCGACCCGGTCACGCCTTCCGAGATTTTCAGCTTTTCGCCCAGGTGTTCGAGGGCGTTGGTGAACACCTCCGCGGCGATCAGGATGACGACGAGCATCAGCAGCAGTTGGGCGAAAACCATGACAGATCCGGAAACGTGAAAAGCCGCGATTATAGCATCGCGGCTGCCGGTATAATGGCCGCGATGCTGACCCTGGAGCCCCTTTCGGAATTCGACTTCCATCGCGTGCTGGCCCGAAGCGAAGGCCCGGTGCTGGTGATGTTCGGTGCGCCCGCTTGCGGCACCTGCCGCAAGGTCGAAAAACTTCTGCCGGGAACGGTGGCCGGCATGGTTAGCGGTCTGTTCAAGGTGGACGTGCAGCAGAGCATGGGTTTGGCGCGGGCTTACGAGGTGTTTCATCTCCCTGCGCTGTTTTTGTTCGTGGACGGGCATTACCACGCACAGATCGAAAGCGAAGTGACGCCGAGCAAAATGAAGGTGGCGCTGGAAGCGGCACTGGCCTTACCGCCGCAGGATGAACCCTAGAAGGGTGCAAATATGAAGGGTGTGAATAGTGGAAATAGATCAATCGGGTTTTCTCAAGGGCGTGCGCTTCATTCCCTCCCCCAACTTCGACGAGCGTTCGCCGGAAGAACCGGTCACGCTACTGGTGATCCACAACATCAGCCTGCCGCCGCGTGAATACGGCGGGAACGGCGTGATCGAATTTTTCACCAACCGGCTCGATCCGTCTGCGCACGAATACTACCGCATGGTCGCCGACCTGAAAGTGTCGTCGCACTTCTTCATCCGCCGCGACGGCGAGATCATCCAGTTCGTCAACTGCAACCTGCGCGCCTGGCACGCCGGGCTATCGACATGGAAAGAGCGCGAGCGCTGCAACGATTTTTCCATCGGCATCGAGCTGGAAGGCAGCGACATGGACGCCTTCGAGGACGTTCAGTACGAGAAGTTGGCCGAATTGACCAGGGCGCTGAAACAGGCCTATCCCATCGAGGACATTACCGGCCACTCCGACATCGCACCTAACCGCAAGACCGATCCGGGGCCGTTCTTTGCGTGGGACAGGTACCTGGCCGCGGTCGGCAGTTAGCAGTTAGCAGTTAGCAGTCAGCAGTCAGCAGTCAGCAGTCAGCAGTCAGCAGTCAGCAGTCAGCAGTCAGCAGTCAGCAGTCAGCAGTCAGCAGTCGCGGCGGTACCCGGTTTTACTGATGGCTGATTAGCTGACCGCTGATAGCTATCAATCGAACACCACCGTCTTGTTGGCATACAGCAGCACGCGGTTCTCGATATGCCAGCGCACGGCGCGCGACAGCACGATCTTTTCCAGGTCGCGCCCCTTCTGAATCAAATCATCCAGTGCATCGCGGTGCGATATGCGCGCCACGTCCTGCTCGATAATCGGGCCGTCATCCAGTATTTCCGTCACGTAATGGCTGGTCGCGCCGATCAGCTTCACGCCCCGGTCGAACGCGCGGTGATAGGGCTTGGCGCCGTGGAACGCGGGCAGGAAGGAATGGTGGATGTTGATGATGCGGTTGGGGTAGTGGCGGATGAACTCGGGCGACAGCACCTGCATGTAGCGCGCCAGCACGATCAGGTCGATGTGGTGGTGGCGCAGCAGGGCGAGTTGGTCTCTTTCCGCTTCCGCCTTGGCGTCCTTGAGCACTTCGATGTGCTGGAACGGGATGCGGTAGGTGTCCGCCAGCCACTTGGTGTCGGAGTGGTTGCCGATGATCAGCGGGATGTCACAGTGCAGTTCCCCTGCCTGGTGGCGATAAAGCAGGTCGGCCAAGCAGTGATCGTAGCGCGAGACGAAGATCGCCACTCGCGGGCGCTGGCTGGACAGCGCCAGCCGCCACTGCATCTCGAACTGGTGCGCGATGTGCGCGAAATGCTGATGGAAATCCTCGGGCGCGAGGTCGAAGCCCTCCAGATCCCATTCCACCCGCATCAGGAACAGCCCGTTCGCGCTGTCCTGGTGCTGGTCGGCGTGCAGGATATTGGCATTGTGGCGGTACAGGAATTCGGCAATGGTGGCCACCAGACCTTTGCGGTCGGGGCAGCTGATGAGCAGGATCGCAGTGTTTTTCATGTTGGAATGCGAAAATTGGATTAAGGCCGATTATAGAGGCATTGAACGCAAAACGCAGGATGTTGTTGGCGCAACATTCTCCGACTGCGTTCCAGCCAAATGTGCGCCGGAGCGAATCAGCTCCCGCAAGAAATCCATGGTTAACTAATGGTAATTAGCAATGAATAAATAGACAGTTATAGTCTAAAACACGTGCCAGGGTAATTGCCCGCCGTATTTCTCCCGCGCCAAATGATTCATGCGGCAATGCTGCCAGCGGCAAGGATTGCATTTGCCAGTCAGGCGCGATTTCCGGGTGATCCGAGGGCCGCCGATGGGCGCCCGATTCGCATCACCTCAATGTCGCTGAAATGGACGAAAAATTCAGCGCAACAACGCGTATGCCGGAACACGTTAACCGAGCCGCCACCGTGCAATTTCGCATCAACCCGATATTCCATCTTGATGCGACGGGCAGGCTGGTGCTTGGTTCGTATAACCTTAGAGAGGACTAAAACATGCTGAAGAATTTTATGAAAACCCGAAACGACTACAACGAAACCAGGAATCAGGCTGCGGCGCCCACCAGGCCGCCGGTAGCAGCTCAACCGGAGCAAGCGCCCCCAAAGGCATCGGTGCCGCGCGAAGAGGGCAACAAACTGATCGTGGGGCCGAACATCAAGCTCAAAGGCTCGGAAATTACCGATTGCGAAATCCTGGTGGTCGAAGGCAGAGTCGAAGCATCCATGAATAGCCGGGATATCCGCATCGCCGAAGGCGGGGTGTTCTCGGGCAAGGCCGATATAGATGTGGCAGAAGTGAGAGGCCTGTTCGAGGGCGAACTGACCGCGCGCAAGCAACTGGTGATTTATGCCTCGGGAAGAGTCACAGGAAAGATTCGCTACGGCGCATTGACCATAGAAGATGGCGGCTCAATCTCGGGAGATGTGGCGGGAATCGCCAAAGACGCTCAAAACGCCAAAACGGAGCCCGTTGCCGAGCCGGAAAAAGCCTTGCCGAGCCTGGCGGAAATGCCGGAGATACAACATCTCCGTGCATCCTCTGTTCTGGGGCGTACGCCGCTGGGTGGTAAGCGTCCGGGGAACTGACGATCAGATGCGCCTGAAGACCGCATTCGCGTCGACTTGTTTGTATGCCGCATAACGTTTGAATTCAAAGGCCTGCGCGGATTTTCGCGCAGGTCCGGTGGATTGATGGGTTGGGCAGCAACTTTAGGCGTCATTCGCCTGCCTGTACCGCTTGAGAAAGTCCTGCAGTGCGCTGACAAGGCGAGAGGTCGTTTCATTGACCCACTGCACATGAGCGGAAGTAGTTGAAGCGCTGAGCGTTGCGTCGTAAGCAAAGTTACGTGCCAGCGCCTTGGGATTGCTCGGAATGGCTGATGGAATATCGCTGTCGGTACTGAGAAATACCTGTCGCGGCAGTATTCCTCGGTGAGCCAGACTGTTTCGGAGATCCTTAAGGATCTTAAATTCGTTCGAACTTGCCTCCGTTGCAAGAACCTGGGAGAAAGGATCGGAGCGTTGCCATGCTTGGAACGACTTCACTACTTGGCTCGGGGACTTGTTTAAGTCCTCCCCGTCCTTCAAAGGAAAGTGAGACTGAGATAGGGCAGCGCCGAGGCAATAGGTGGCCATGTAGAAGCATTCAACGGCGGAGAACGAAGATGCAATGCAGCCGAAAAGAGCGCGCTCCTGCACATACCGAACCTCTTGATCTGGTGCCGTCGAAATCGCAATCAGCCTTCCAAACTCCGCGTCGTACTCGGTAGCTGATCGTAGGCGCAACGCCAGCCCGTTCCACGCCGCCGAATAGCCAAACCATGAAGTCTGCTTCCACGGTGCTGCGGCGTCATTCGGATTGGCAACTACCGCTGCGGCTTCGTTCACTCGGTCGTATGACGCGACGTCAAACCCGGTCGGCAGTTGGAGGCCTGTGGTGCTAGACATGGACATTTGGTGAGGAGGCACGTGTTGATGGCGCCCAACGTGCTAGCTCAGGGGCGCGGAGCCGGCTTGCCGGCGAAGCGTCCCTCTGGAGTAGCGGGTTAGGCTGATAGCCCAAAGCGCAAAAGTCGGCGCTGGTGGGGCGGCGGTTTGCAAAGGCTGGCTTTCTCATAAATAAACAGGCAGAACGGACAACAGGAAAATGGCCACGAGCGGATATAGAAATTTATCGGTCGCAAGCCACAGCGTGAAGTAAAGAAACACCAGAATCTGCAAGGGGTAGAGGGCAAATGTGCGAAGGCTGGGATTTCGAAGAAATTGCAGCTGCTTTTCCCTCGCCGCTAAAACTTGTTCGGCAGTTGGGGCTTGGGCGGCAACATCAAAGCCCAAACCCAGTTTCATAGGCAGATAGGCCAGCAGAACAAAAAACAGAACGGGGCGAAATACCCCAGATGCTTGATAGAGAATTTCAACCATTGTTTGCTCGTGCGCCCTTTAAAGCCTAACGAGGCTGTAGAAAAAGTATCATCTCCGCATCTTGCCTCAACTGGCCGGGTGCATCAATATCCATCCATCATGACTTGCGGGGTGGACAGGATGGCGCGCTACAAACACATCGACACCAGCCCGCGATTTCTTGCTGTTGACTTGCAACGGCAACCGAACCCCGGCACTGCATTACACTCAATTATTTGAATTTTTGCGTTCCCTCACCGTCTTGCCGTCGCTGACGTTGTCGCCGGGATGGACGGCGACCTTCTCGCCCACTTTCAAGCCCTCCTGCACCACCGCTTCCGTCGCGCCGCGGCGGGAAAGGGTGACGATTCGCTTGGCCGCGCGGCCGTTGCTCACTACGAACACCGCCCATTGATCCCCGGCACGGAACAGCGCGCTGACCGGCACTTTGACGGCCTTGTCCAGGCTGGCGGTGACGATGCGGGCGTCCACCTTGTAGCCGTCTCCCAGGGTTTGCCAGCGTTGTGGCGGCGAGGCCAGGTCGATGATGACGTTCACCCGCTGTTCTTCCACGCCCAGTGCGGAAATCTTGGTGAAGGCGGCGGGCTCGACCCGGCGCACCACGCCTTCCAGCGGTTCGGCCCGGCCCCAGCGCTCGAAGCGCACTTTGGCACCGGGCGGGATTTGTACTGCGTCGCTGCTGAGCACGTCCACCACCACCTCGAGGTCCGAGGGCTGGCCGATTTCCAGCAGCGCTGTGCCGACGCCGACGACGGACTCGCTTTCCTGCAGCACTTTCAGCACCTTGCCGGCAACCGGTGTGCGCACTTCCCAGCGCTGACCGGCGGGTTTCCTGCCACCGGCCTCCTGCCTCAACATGAAGAGCGCGGCACGCGCCACGGCCACTTCGTGTTGCGCCGCATGTTCCCCATACTGTGCGGCTTCGAGCTCGCGCTGGCCGAGCCGGTATGCGAGTTCCGCCTGTTCCAGGGCGGAGGCTGAAACGAACTTTTGCTGCGCCAGCTTGCGCGCGCGGGCGAGATCCGCGGCGGATTTGTCCAGCGCGGCGCGTGCCCGTGCCACTTCCGCCCTGGCGCGCTGCTGGGTGGCTTCCGCGCTGCCGACGCGTTCGCCAAGCTCGCGTTCGGTGCGCGCATCGAGCAGGCCGGGCGCGCTGGGCGCGATCACGGCGACCGTGTCGCCTTCCTTGACGGTATCGCCCGCCTTGAGGGTAAGGCGCCGCATCTTGCCGGCGAGCGGGGCGGAAACGACGTAGCGCTCGCGCACGCGGGTCTTGCCGTCTTCCTCGATGGTCTGTTCGAAGCGCCCCTGGGTGACCTCGGCCAGTTCCACCAGGGCCGGCTGGGGGCGGAAGGCCCATACCAGCACGCCGAGCAGCAGGGCGCCGAGCAGGATCAGGAGGACGCGCTTGGAGGTTTTCATTTTCTATTCCCTTGTTTTCAGTACCGCCACCAGGTCCAGGTGGTCGATCCGGTGGCGCACGATCAGCGCGCTGGCCACGCCGGAGATCAGGATGGCGAGCGCGGCGTAGGCATAGGTGGCGGAGGTGATGATGACCGGGATGTCGACGGTCTCCATCGGCATCTGCGCGACGATCAGGTGCGACAAAAGATAGCCCAGCCACAGGCCGAGCGGGATCGCCAAGGCTATTTCGAAGGCGAGTTCGCCCAGCAGGAGGGTGGAGACTTCCTGGCGCGTGAAGCCCAGCACGCGCAGGCTGGCCAGTTCCCAGGCGCGCTCGGCGAGCGATATGCGGGCGCTGTTGTAGACCACGCCGACGGCGATGGCGGCGGCGAACACCGTGACGATGCTGGTGAAGAAGATGAGAAAACGCCGGTTGGTTTCGCGGAAGCTGCGCAGCATTTCGTCCTTGATGGTGACCGTGGCGACCTGTGGCATCTGCTTGATGCGGGCGTAGAACGCGCTGGCCTGTGCGGGGTCGAGCCGCACCGCGACGCCGGAGATGGAATCTCCTTCTCCCATCAGGCGGTTGAGTGCGGCGATGTCCATGTAGGCGGCGAGGCCGATCATGTCGTTGACCAGGGCGCTGACCACGGCTTCACGCTTGCTGCGGGTGGCCTCCAGGGATTCGAGCATGATCCGGTCTCCCAGCTTGACGCCCAGGCGTTGCGCCAGGCGGCGCGAGAGCAGGACGCCGTCGCTCGGCAGGGGCACGCTGCGCAATTGCGTGTCCAGCAACTGGCGTAGCTCCGCTTCGGACGGGTAGCCCGACAGGACAGTGCGGTAGGTGCGATGCCCCGCACGCAGGCGCACCGGAACGGAGCGCATTTCCTCGCTGCGCAGTACCCCCGGCAGCCGGCTGATTTCGTACAATGCGCTGCGCGCGAGCGGGACGGTGAAAACCACCGTCACGTCGCCCCGTTCCGCAGCGTTGAACTGCACCTCCATCAGGTAATCCATGGCGTCGCCCCAGAATGTGCCGGCCACGATGATGGCAATCGCACAGGCGATGCCGAAGCTGGTCAGCAGCGTGCGCAGCGGGCGGCGTTCCAGGGTGCGGATCACCATGCGTGCCTGGGGTGAGAGCAGGTGCGCCAGGCCGAGTTTTTCCAGCAGCATGCGCCGGTAGCTGGTCGGGGCGGGCGGACGCATGGCTTCGGCCGGCGCCAGCGCCACGATCCGGCGCACCGCGCCGTACGCGGCCCCCAGGGCGGCAGCCAGGCTGATGCCCGAGGCCAGCAGGATGATCCACGGCTGGATGCGGTAGATCAGGCGCGGGAAATGGAAAAAAGTGGTGTACAGGTCCGTCATCTCGTAGCCCATCCAGGCGCCCACCGCCACGCCCAGCAGGATGCCGCACAGCACGATCACCAGCACCAGCTTGAGATAATGCGCGGCGATGTCGAAGTCGGCGTAACCCAGCGCCTTGAGCGCCGCGATCTGGTCGCGCTGCGTCGCCACCTGGCGGCTGAGCACGACGTTGAGCAGGAACGCCGCCACGCCGAGGAAAATGGTCGGAAAAATCGTGGCCATGGTCTTCTGCTGGTTGATTTCCTGGTTGAGGATGCGGTGCGAAGTCTGGTCATTGCGCCCGTGGGTGTTGAGATTGCCGTAGGGTTCGAGCAGGCGGTCGAGCGCGTCGATCACCGCCGCCTCGCTGGCGCCGGGCGCGAGGCTCAGCGCCGCGTGGTTGAACGCGCCTTCCATGTTGAAGGCGCTCGCCAGGCGTTCGCGATCCATCCAGAACACGCCGAAGCCCTTGTCGTCTGGGAGGTCGCCGCCGCGCGAGGCGAAGATGTATTCCGGCGAAAGCACGATGCCGACGATTTCCAGTTCCTCGCGCTTGCCGTTGAGCAGTGCAACCACATGGTCGCCTGGCCCGAGACGGTGCGCCTTGGCAAAACCTTCGGAAACCAGCGCCTCGTTCCGCTTGTCCCGTTCCAGGAAGCGTCCCCGCCGCAGGGTCAGGCGATTGAGGCGGGCGGGGCCGTTGCTGGTCATGCCGATCATGCGCCCGATAACGGGTTCGTTCACGCCGGCAATGTCGAGGGTCACATCCTCCACGATGCTGGTTTCCAACGCGGCCACCCCCGCCAGTTCGGCGATCTGGCGTTCCACCGCCTTGGGCGCGCTTTTGATGTCGGCGAAGACCTGGGCGAAGCGCGCTTCCTCATAATAGGAGTGACGCGACCATTGCAGCGAATCGTAGGTGGAGAGCAGGGCGATGAAGGCGCCGATGCCCGCCGCCACCACCAGCGCGATGGAGAAGGCCTGGCTCTTCATCTGCCACAGGTCGCGCAGCAGCTTGCGTTCGAGGGTTTTCATCGGGACCGTGAGGCGTGAGGGGGAGAGGGTGAGGCGAGGGCTGGTTTTCCCCTCACCCCTAACGCCTTACCCCTCACCAAGTTCGTTCTTACCATGACAGCTCCGCTGGCGTCAGCTTGTGCGGATTGTCCTCGACCGAGGCGATGCGTCCATCGGCCATGCGCATGACCCGGTCCGCCATGCCCGCGATGGAGGCGTTGTGGGTGATGACCACGGCGGTGGTGCCGATCTCCTGGTTGATCCGGGCGATGACTTCGAGCACGACCTTGCCGGTTTCATAGTCGAGCGCCCCGGTGGGTTCGTCGCACAGCAGGACGTCGGGGCGCTTGGCGATGGCGCGGGCGATGGCGACGCGCTGCTGTTCGCCGCCGGATAGTTGCGAGGGAAAGTGGTCCATGCGGTGCGCCAGTCCGACGCGCTCCAGCGCTTCCTCGGGGCGCATCGGATGGGGCGCGATCTCGGTCACCAGGGCGACGTTTTCGCGCACCGTGAGGCTGGAAATGAGGTTGTAGAACTGGAACACGAAGCCGACGTGGTCGCGCCGGTATTCCGTGAGCTCGCGTTCGTTCGCGGTGGCCAGGTTGTGGTCGCGCCAGAACGCCTCGCCGCTGCTGGGGTTGTCGAGGCCGCCGAGGATGTTGAGCAGGGTCGACTTGCCGCTGCCGGACGGGCCCAGCAGCACGACGAACTCGCCCTGATAGATGTCAAGATCGAGGGAACGCAAGGCGGGCACCTCGACCTCGCCCATGTGATAGGTCTTGGTGAGACCGCGTGCGGTGAATATGGCCTTTGGGAGTGGCTGCAAAATAATGCCCCGTTTCGGGTGGTTTAACCTGCTGAGTTTGCCGCTTCAGAGTAGCCCAGCGGGGGGTGATTTACAACCGCATTAAAGAGGAGTAATAGGCGGATCTGGCGATGACGAATGAAAGTTAAATTAGGTTGCAATTTGCCAGCCCAATAACTAGAATTAGTGGAATCATGCACGGCCGATCACAATATGTTGTGGATACATCGTTGGATATGTTGTGGATAAGAGTCTGATAATCTGTTCGCCAAGCGACAAAAAACAAGGGGGATTCAACTATATGCAACTGGCTACTGAGAACGTTTCTAGCTCTTCCTTACCGGCTTCGAATTTCGGCGCCCAAACTCCCGCGTCCGCCACGGGCGTTTCATATGCCGATTACAAAATAATCCGTCGCAATGGCAGCGTGGTTCCCTTCGAACCGGCAAAAATCGCCATCGCCATGACCAAGGCCTTCATCGCCGTCAACGGCGGGCAGGCTGCGGCTTCGGCGCGGATTCGCGAGCAGGTGGACATGCTGACCCAGGCCGTGGTCAACGCCCTGATGCGCCGCCAGCCTCACGGCGGCACGTTCCATATCGAGGATATCCAGGACCAGGTCGAACTGTCCCTGATGCGTTCCGGCGAGCATGACGTGGCGCGTTCCTACGTGCTGTACCGCGAAAAGCGCTCGCAGGAGCGTGCCCAGGCGAAGGCCATGGCGCCGGCTGCTGCCGAGCATGCCTTGCATGCCATTGAAAACGGCGTTCGCGTCCCGCTGGATACGGCGAAATTGGCTTCCCTGGTGGATGCTGCCTGCACCGGTCTGGGCGAGCAGGTGAACGCCAAGGCCATCATCGAGCCGACCTTGCGCGACCTGTACGACGGCGTGTCGATGGACGAAGTGCGCAAGTCGGTGATTCTCTCCGCCCGTTCCCTGATCGAAAACGACCCGGCTTACTCCTTTGTCACCGCGCGCCTGCTGCTCAACACCATCCGCCACGAAGTGCTGGGCGAGGAAGTGCCGCAGAGCGACATGGCCACGCGCTATGCCGAGTATTTCCCGGAATTCATCAAGAAAGGCATAGACGCCGAGCTGTTGGACGAGAAGCTGCAACAGTTCGACCTTGCCCGCCTGGGCGCGGCGCTCAAGGTGGAGCGCGACAACCAGTTCGGCTACCTCGGCCTGCAGACCCTGTACGACCGCTATTTCCTGCACATCGAAGAACGTCGCATCGAGCTGCCGCAAGCCTTCTTCATGCGCGTGGCGATGGGCCTGGCCCTCAACGAGATCGACCGCGAAGCGCGCGCCATCGAGTTCTACAACGTGCTCTCCAGCTTCGACTTCATGAGCTCGACGCCCACCCTGTTCAACGCCGGCACGCGCCACAGCCAGCTTTCCTCGTGCTACCTGACCACCGTGTCCGACGACCTCGACGGCATCTACCAGGCCATCAAGGAAAACGCCATGCTGCAGAAGTTCGCCGGCGGCCTGGGCAACGACTGGACCAACGTGCGCGCCCTCGGCGCCCGCATCAAGGGCACCAACGGCAAGTCGCAGGGCGTGATCCCCTTCCTCAAGGTGGTCAACGACACCGCCGTGGCGGTGAACCAGGGCGGCAAGCGCAAGGGCGCGGTGTGCGCCTACCTGGAAACCTGGCACCTCGACATGGAAGAATTCCTCGATCTGCGCAAGAACACCGGTGACGACCGCCGCCGTACCCACGACATGAACACCTCCAACTGGATTCCCGACCTGTTCATGAAGCGCGTGATGGAAAACCAGGAATGGACCCTGTTCTCCCCCAACGACGTGCCCGACCTGCACGATCGTTTCGGCAAGGATTTCGAGGCCGCCTATATCGCTTACGAAGACAAGGCGGCGCGCGGCGAACTCAAGCTGTTCAGGAAAATCCCGGCGCAGCAGTTGTGGCGCAAGATGCTGTCCATGCTGTTCGAAACCGGCCATCCCTGGATCACCTTCAAGGACCCGTGCAACGTGCGCAGCCCGCAGCAGCACGTGGGCGTGGTGCACAGTTCCAACCTGTGCACCGAGATTACCCTCAACACCAACGAGCACGAAATCGCGGTGTGCAACCTGGGTTCGGTGAACCTGGTTAACCATCTCAAGGATGGCCAACTGGATCACGACAAGCTCAAGCGCACCATCGCTACCGCCATGCGCATGCTGGACAACGTGGTGGACGTCAATTTCTACGCCGTGGGCAAGGCGCGCAACTCCAATCTCAAGCACCGTCCTGTCGGCATGGGCATCATGGGCTTCCAGGATTGCCTGCTGAACCTGCGCATTCCTTACAGCTCCGAGAGCGCGGTGGAGTTCGCCGACCGCTCCATGGAAGCCGTGGCCTATTACGCCTACTGGGCATCCAGCGAGCTGGCGCAGGAACGCGGTCGCTACAGCAGCTTCACCGGCAGCCTGTGGGACAAGGGCATCCTGCCGCACGACAGCAACAAGCTGCTGGCGGAGCAGCGGGGCGGCTATCTGGAAGTGGACGAGTCCACGAGCATGGACTGGGACGCGCTGCGCGCCCGCATCCGCCAATACGGCATGCGCAACTCCAACTGCCTGGCGATCGCGCCGACGGCCACCATCGCCAACATCGTCGGCGTGTCGGCCTCGATCGAGCCGACCTACCAAAACATTTACGTCAAATCCAACCTGTCGGGCGAGTTCACCGTGGCCAACCAGTACCTGGTGCGCGACCTCAAGCAGCTGGGCATGTGGGACGAAGTGATGATCGGCGACCTGAAATATTTCGACGGTTCGCTGTCCAAGATTGACCGGGTGCCGGCAGAACTGCGCCAGCTCTACGCCACCGCCTTCGAAGTGGAGCCGAAGTGGCTGGTGGAAGCAGCCTCGCGGCGCCAGAAGTGGATCGACCAGGCGCAGAGCCTCAACATCTACATGGCTGGCGCCTCCGGCAAGAAGCTGGATGAGACCTACAAGCTGGCCTGGCTGCGCGGCCTCAAGACCACCTATTACCTGCGCACGCTGGGTGCCACCAGCGCGGAGAAATCCACCGGCAAGGGCGGCGAGCTTAATGCCGTGCCGGTCAGCGGCGGCCTGGGCGGCGCAGCGGGCGCGATGAACCTGCCGGAACCGGAAGTCGTCGGCAAGGCGTGCACGCTGCGCCCGGGCGATGAAGGTTTTGAAGAATGCGAAGCTTGCCAGTAGCAACAGTCGGACGTGGAGAATAAATAATGCTGAATTTTGAAGATGACCTGACCCCGGCCATGTCCCAGCCTCCGCTGGGCGGTTTCGATGCCATGGCGCCGGCACAAGCGGTGAATCAGGAGCCGATTCATTCCTCGGCGCTGACCGGCATCCACGATACGCGCCGCGTGCGCGCCGAGGACAAGCGCGTGATCAACGGCACCGTCGACGTCAACCAGCTGGTGCCGTTCAAGTACAAGTGGGCGTGGGAAAAGTACCTCGCCGGCTGCGCCAACCACTGGATGCCGCAGGAAGTGAACATGAGCCGCGACATCGCCACCTGGAAGGACCCCAACGGTCTGACCGAGGACGAGCGCCGCATCGTCATGCGCAACCTGGGTTTCTTCACCACCGCAGATTCGCTGGCGGCCAACAACATTGTGCTCGGCACCTACCGCCACATCACCGCGCCGGAATGCCGCCAGTACCTGCTGCGCCAGGCCTTCGAGGAAGCCATCCACACCCACGCCTACCAGTACATCGTGGAAAGCCTGGGGCTGGACGAGGGCGAAGTGTTCAACATGTACCACGAGATCCCGTCCATCCGCGACAAGGACGAGTTCCTCATCCCCTTCATCGACACCCTGACCAACCCGGAATTCAGGACCGGCACGCCGGAAAACGACCAGAAGCTGCTGCGCTCGCTGATCGTGTTCGCCTGCATCATGGAAGGGATTTTCTTCTACGTCGGCTTCGTGCAGATCCTCGCCCTCGGCCGCCAGAACAAGATGACCGGCGCTGCCGAGCAGTACCAGTACATCCTGCGCGACGAATCCATGCACCTCAACTTCGGCGTCGACCTGATCAACACCATCAAGATGGAAAATCCCGGCCTGTGGACCGCAGCTTTCCGAGAGGAAATCAGCGGGCTGATCAAGAAGGGCGTGGAGCTGGAATACCGCTACGCCGAGGACACCATGCCGCGCGGCGTGCTGGGCCTGAATGCCGCGCAGTTCAAGGAATACCTGCGCTTCATCGCCAACCGCCGCTGCCAGCAGATCGGCCTCGACGAGTTGTACCCGAATTCGACCAACCCGTTCCCGTGGATGAGCGAGATGATCGATCTGAAGAAGGAGAAGAACTTCTTCGAGACTCGCGTCACCGAGTACCAGACCGGCGGCGCCCTGTCCTGGGATTGACTTCGGATTTTTCTGCAACGTATTTTCCAACCAGTAAAGGGAGTTGAGATGAGCCTTGAATCAATGTCTCGTGAGCAGTGGGGAAAAATATTCGATCATTGGTATCGACATATTTTCAACATCGGCATGCTGGGTGAAGGACCGCCCCATGAGTTGATCGAGGAATGTTTCAGCCTGGGCGTTTCGCCGGCGGAGGCAGTGGCGAGGCTGAAGAACCAGGGGTTGGGAGAATGTTGTAGCGGGTAGGGGAAAGGCGCAGCAGACTGCGCCTTTTTCGTTTGCTTGGCGCAGCATCCCGTCATCATGTAATATCTGGCGCCCGCCGCGTGAAGGCGGGAGCGCGTTATTACAATGGCTTATTCGAGGAGATGCGATGTTGCGCTGGTTACTGGTGTCCCTGCTGTTTTTTTCCGCTCATGGAGCGGTGGCAAGCGAAGGCAGCCTGCTGTTTGGGGTGAACGAAGGCAGTTCGGGCAGTGCGGATTTCCTGCAACGTCAGGGTAAGTATCGATCCCTCGCCGACTATGTCAGCGGTGTGGTAAAAAAACCGGTCAAGCTGGAATCGGCCCAGGACCTGAGAAGCCTCAAAACGAACCTGCATTCCGGCCATTTCGACCTCCTGATGGTGCGCCCGTCGCACATTTCCGCTGCGGCCATGCGGGACCAGAAGTACGTGCTGGTGGCGGCCGCCAAGGGCGAAGCGATCAGCTCGTTCATCGTCAACAAGGACTCTGCCTTCAAGGGGCCCGCCGACCTCGCCGGCAAATCCATTGCCATGCCGGACGAGGACGCCTATCCAACCCATATAGCCTTGGCCATGCTCAAGGAAGCGGGAATCAAGCCGGAGACACAGAATATTCGCTTCTTCCGCACCCAGGAGGCGGTGGGGTATTCGGTGGAGCAGAAACTGGTGGACGTGGGCGTGGTGATTTCGTATTCCAAGGTTGCCAGGGAATGGGAAGGAAAGGGCCATCGCGTCTTGTGGAAGAGCAAGCCGCTGCCTTACTGGAGCGTCATCGCCTCACCCAGGCTCAGCCCCGATACGGTGTCCAAAGTGCGCGAGGCACTGCTCAAGCTTAACGATACGCCGGAGGGCGAGAAAATTCTCAAGGGAATGGGTGTCAGCAGTTTCGTGGCCGGCAGCCAGAAGGATTACATGGACCTGCTGGCCTACCTGAAAGAATAGAAGGGCTGTGGGCGGCCGCTGGTGCCGCCGGTTTCCGCGACAGGCGGTTTGTCAATCAGGCTGCCCCGGCTCCCCGCTCTTGTCCGTCATCAGGAAATACATCCCCACCGCGGCGAGCATCATCCACAGGACCATGGCCCATATGCCGAGGCGTTCCGACAAGGGGCCCATGTAGAACAGGGAAATGAGGGCCAGTGCCAGCGTGACGTTGCCGATCCAGAAACGTGTGCCATGCTTGAATTCGTTCATTGGAAAACCTTGCGTTCATGGTGAGGTTTGCATTCTATGGGATGCGGTTCCTTAACGGAAGGAGAGATGAGGGCGCGCCTGGGGCTATCGGTTGCCCCGGGAATGATAAGATGCGCGCTGGTGCACCCTGAAAATTAATGACTCAAAAGGCATACATGCAACAAATTGAATTTATCCTGACCCGCGAGTTTGTCGAACTGGACAATCTGCTTAAATTGACCGGCGCCTGCGATAGCGGAGGCATGGGGAAAACGCTGGTGGCTAGCGGTGAAGTGTCGGTGGACGGCAAGCTGGAGTTGCGCAAGACCTGCAAGATTCGTGCAGGTCAGGTAGTCACGCTGGGCGACGTGCAGATCAGTGTGCTTGGACCAGCGGAAAAGCCCTAATTCCCTGGCTTGTGTGAGTGACCGAGGATGTAGGGGGCCATTTTCTTGTCCATCTCGAGAATATGTTTCCACAACCAGTCGCTGAGCAGAAACGTATAAAGTTCCCCTGTCGATTCCCTGTCACCCGCGGCCTTGTTGTGCTCGTAATCCTGCAGTTTGCGGATGATCATCTCGTGAACGGCCTTGTGCCCTTCATATTCGGGAAAGCCGACGGCTTTCATGACCCGCTCCTCTTCAGCGAAGTGGTAGTGAGAGTAGTCGAGCAGCGCCTTGATGGTGTTGGCGACAGCTTCTTCGCGATGGTGACCGAGCAGTTCGTCGTGTAATTGATTGACGATGTCGAAGAGCTTTTGATGATGGCCGTCCAGGGTCGGGTCGCCAACACTGTAGATATCCGACCAGTTGATAAATGACATGATAATCGCTCCCTTTCCTACGCGCTTGTCGTATTGCGTCAAAGAGTCGCATGGATGATCAGCCTTGTAAAGGCTCGGTGTGCAGCATGACAGGCAATATAATAGCTGCAATCTCGAATGGAGCTATCCACCCCAATGTCGGCTAAATTATTTCCCCTGAACGGTGTGCCCGATGACGAGGCTGAAGACGTGCGTGCCTTGTTGGCAGCCGGCGGAATCGATTTTTACGAAACCCCGGCGGGAAACTGGGGCATCTCGGCGCCGGCGATCTGGCTCGACGACGAAAGCCAGTTCGCGCAAGCGCGGGCGCTTATCGCCGAGTACCAGCGCGAGCGTGTTCTCAGGGTGAGGGCGGAATACGCGCAGCAGCAAAAAGAGGGCCGCAACCGGACCATCATCGACGTGATCCGGGAAAATCCCTTGCGGTTTTTTGGCTATCTGGCGGTGATCTTTGTTATCGTTTATTTTTCCATCAAGCCGTTCCTGGATATCGGAAAATAGCGTCATCCACTAAGCGGAATAGAACATGATCGCCAAAGAAAAAACCTTGCTGCTCGCAGTTTTGCTGGCTGCGCTCTTTTACTTCATCGAGCACGCCGTGCTCCACGCCGGGCAGGGGGCATCCTGGCTGGCGTTCGCGGTGTTGTTCGCGGTCATCGTGGCGACATCGATGCGCGTGGCGGCGCACGCCGAAGTGCTCGCCCACCGGCTCGGCGAGCCTTACGGCACCATGATCCTGACGTTCTCGGCGGTGGTGGTGGAAGTGCTCATGCTGGTCATCATCATGATGAATTCGGATGCGCCCACGCTGGCGCGCGATACCGTGTATGCGGCGGTGATGATCGACATCAACGGCATACTCGGCCTGGCGGCGCTGATCGGCGGCATCCGCCACGGCGAGCAGAAATACAACCTGGACAGCTCCAACGCCTATATCGCCATGCTGTTCGTGGCGATCGGCATCGCCATGTTCGTGCCGGAATTCATCCCGGCCCAGTCGTGGAAAGCGTATTCGGTGTTCACCGTGCTGATCGTTTTCATACTCTACGCCGCGTTCCTGCGCATCCAGACGGTCGAGCACCGGGGCTTCTTCGAATATCGCTACGAAGACGAGGAGGCGGACGAGGAACACGGCGGGCGCTCCACCCTGTACCACGTCGTGGCGCTGGTTTTCAGCGTCGTCATGATCGGCATATTGGCCGAGTTCCTGGCCGCGTTCCTCGAGGCCGGGATGCGCGGCAGCAACCTGCCGCTGGCCATTCCCGCGGTAATGGTGGCGGTGGTTTCGGCCAGCCCGGAGATACTCACCGCGCTGCGGGCGGCGCTGGCGGACCGCATGCAGACCGTCATCAACATCGCCCTGGGGGCCTCGCTGGCCACGGTGCTGCTCACCATCCCGGTCATCGAGGGCGTCGCGCTGCTCACCGGCCAGCGCATCGAGATGGCGCTGACGCCGCTCCAGACGGCGATGACGGTTCTGACCCTGCTGACCGCCCTGATCAACCTGCACGACGGCCAGACCAACGTGCTCGAGGGCATGGTGCATTTCGCCCTGTTCATGACATTCGTGGCGCTGGTGTTCCTGGCCTGATTGCGGCTGCAAGAATTTTTTCGTGTTTTTCCGGAAAGAAATGGAGACGATCATGTTGACCACATTACGCAAATCCCTGCTGCTCGCCGCCGTCCTCCTCGGCCTGGTCCCATTTGCCCATGCCGCCAGCGAAGCGCCTCTCGCGCCGGGCCTGGTCCATCCGGGCTACGAGGAGCAGCCGGCCTGGTTCAAGAATTCCTTTCTCGACCTGCGCGAGGACGTGGCCGAGGCGGCGAAGCACGGCAAGCGCGTGCTGCTGTACTTCTACCAGGACGGCTGCCCCTACTGCAAGAAACTGCTGCAGGACAACCTCGGCCAGCGGACCATCGCCGACAAGACCCGCAAATATTTCGACGTGATCGCCATCAACATGTGGGGCGACCGCGAGGTGACCGACCTGAACGGCGCGGCGACAACGGAAAAGGACTTTGCCAAACAGATGAAGGTCATGTTCACGCCGACCCTGGTCGCGCTCGACGAAAAGGGTGGCCAGGCATTGCGCATCAACGGTTATTACGCACCGCACCAGTTCGACGCGGCGCTGGACTACGTCGGGCTGCGCAAGGAGCACGAACTTTCGTTCAAGGAATACCTTGCTCAAGTGGCGCCGGCCGCGGCACAGGGGAAACTGCATGGCGACGCGCGCTACCTCGCGCCGCCTTACCGCCTCGACCGGGCGGCGAAGCAGGCCGGCAAGCCGCTGCTGGTGTTGTTCGAGCAGAAGCAGTGCCTGCCCTGCGACGAACTGCACCTCGATATCTTCAAGCGCCAGGAAAGCGTCGCCCTGCTGGACAAGTTCAATATCGCGCAATTCGACCAGTGGGCCGCGACCGAACTGGTCACGCCGGACGGCAAGGCAAGCACCGCGCGGGACTGGGCCAGAGCGCTGAAGGTGAATTACGCGCCCACGATGATTTTCTTCGATGGCGAGGGCCGCGAGCTGTTCCGCGCCGAGGCCTATCTCAAGGCTTTCCACGTGCAGTCGGCGCTGGACTACGTGGCCAGCGCCGCCTACCGGCAATACCCGGAGTTCCAGCGCTTCGTCGAGGCGCGCGGCGACGCCATGCGCGCAAAAGGTATTGCTGTGGACCTGATGAAATAGGCCGGAACATGGTTTTGTCATTTTCGGGGTTGACACTTCTCCGCTCGTCCCGCGATAATCGGGTCATGAATTCGCTGCCCCTCATCCATCTCTTCCGCGTCCGCCCAGTCGCCTGCCTGCGCAAGGCGTGGGCTATGGCGTGCCGTGGCCGGGAGAGCCAGCGTTAAACAGATTTAGTTTCAGCAGTTTTCCCAAAGGCCACGGACAATCTCCGTGGCCTTTTTGTTTTTTGTCGTTCGTTTCCGTTGGAGCATTTGATATGTCGCTGCCGCTCGCGTTCGTTTCGGTCATCCTGATCTGGTCAACCACGCCGCTCGCCATCAAGTGGAGCGCGCTGGGGGTGGGGTTCAGCTTCGCGGTGTTTTCGCGCATGGCGATCGGCACGCTGCTGTGCGTGGTCCTGCTGGCAGCCCTGCGCATCCGCGTCCCGCTGCACCGCAAGGCGCGGCTGGCCTATCTGGCCAGCGGGCTGAGCCTGTTCGGCGCCATGTCGCTCACCTACTGGTCGGCGCAATACGTCTCTTCCGGCCTGATATCGGTGCTGTTCGGCTTGTCGCCGCTGATCACCAGCCTAGGAGCGGTGTTGTGGCTGGAAGAGGAAGCGCTGAGCGTCAACAAGATACTCGGCATGGTGCTCGGCCTGGCCGGGCTGGGGTTGGTGTTCCGGGGCGGCCTGGCGCTGGGGCCGGGCGCGCTGGCAGGCATCCTCGCGCTGGTGGCGGCGGTGGCGACGCAGTCGCTCGGGCTGGTATGGATCAAGCGCATCGGGGACGACAGCCACCCGCTGGCGATGACGCTGGGCACGCTGGCGGTGGGCTTGCCGCTGTTCTTCATCGCCTGGTGGTGGGCGGATGGAAGCTTCCCAGCGGCGCTGCCGCAGCGCGCGCTGATCGCCACGGTGTACCTCGGGGTGTTCGGTTCGGTGCTGGGCTTCATGCTGTATTTCTACATGATCAAGCACATGGAGGCGGGGCACGTAGCGCTGATCACGCTCATCACCCCGGTGATGGCGCTGCTACTGGGTCATGGCCTGAACAACGAGGTCGTGCTGCCCCAGGTCTGGGCCGGCACGGCGCTGATCCTGCTCGGGCTGGGTTTGCACCGCTGGGGGTTTTCAGCCATCAGCCGTCAGCAGCCAGCTGATGGCTGATGGCTGATGGCTGATTAGCTGATAGCTATCAAGTAATCACGGTCGGCTGTTCGCGCCCGGTTCGCGCGCGAATCTGGCCCACTTCCTCGGCCAGCTGGATGAGCTGCGCCAGGGCCTGCTGGGTGTCCATGTCGTGTTTCGACGGGTCCGGCTGGTAGGTTTCCAGGTACACGCGCAGGGTCGCGCCGACGGTGCCGGTGCCGGAGAGGCGGAAGACGATGCGCGTGCCGTTGTCGAACAGGATGCGCACGCCCTGGCCGGTGGTCACGCTGCCGTCCACCGGGTCGGTGTAGCTGAAGTCGTCGCACTGCTTTACCTGCAGCGCGCCGAATCGTTTGCCCTGCAGTGTGCCGAAGCTGTCGCGCAGGTGCTGCATCAGGCCTTCCGCCGCCTTGGCGTCCACTTCTTCATAGTCGTGGCGCGAATAGTAGTTGCGGCCGAATTTCGCCCAGTGTTCGCGTACGATCTGTGCCACCGACTGCTGCTTCACCGCCAGCAGGTTGAGCCAGAACAGCACGGCCCACAGGCCGTCCTTTTCGCGCACGTGGTCGGAACCGGTGCCGAAACTTTCTTCGCCGCATAAGGTAATTTTGCGGGCATCCAGCAGGTTGCCGAAAAATTTCCAGCCGGTCGGGGTTTCGTAGCACTCGATACCCATGCGCTCGGCCACCTTGTCGACGGCGGCGCTGGTCGGCATGGAACGCGCGACGCCCGAAAGGCCCATGCGGTAACCCGGCACCAGCATCGCGTTGGCCGCGAGAATGGCCAGGCTGTCGCTGGGGGTGACGAAAAACTTGCGCCCGAGAATCATGTTGCGGTCCCCGTCGCCGTCCGAGGCCGCGCCGAAATCGGGGCCGCTGGCGCTGTTCATGATTTCGACCAGGTCGTGCGCGTAGACCAGGTTGGGATCGGGGTGGCCGCCGCCGAAATCTTCCAGCGGTTCGCCGCGCATCACCGTGCCGCTCGGCGCGCCGAGGCGGCGTTCGAGGATTTCCCTGGCATAGGGGCCGGTGATGGCGCTCATGGCGTCGAAGCGCATGGAGAAAAGTCCGGAATCGAACAGGGCGCGTATGCGGCTGAAGTCGAACAGGTGCTCCATCAGGTCGGCGTAGTCGCTCACCGGGTCGATGACTTTGACTTTCATGGCGCCCAGCTGATTTTCACCCAGCAGACTCAAGTCGATATCGGGCAAATCCTCGATGCGGTATTCGCTGATGGTGCGGCTGCTGGCGTAGATCGCGTCGGTGATCTTTTCCGCCGCCGGTCCGCCGTTGCCGGCGTTGTACTTGATGCCGAAATCGCCGTCCGGGCCGGCAGGATTGTGGCTGGCCGACAGGATGATGCCGCCGAATGCCTTGTTTTTGCGGATCACCGCCGAAACCGCCGGGGTGGAGAGTAGCCCGTCCCGCCCCACCAGCACCTGGCCGAAGCCGTTGGCCGCAGCCATTTTCAGGATGGTCTGGATGGCGGGCTTGTTGTGGTAGCGGCCGTCACCGCCGAGCACCAGAGTTGCCCCCTGGTGGCCTTGCAGATTGTCGAAAATGGACTGGACGAAGTTTTCCAGATAATGGGGCTTCTGGAACTCCGTTACTTTCTTGCGCAAGCCCGATGTGCCTGGCTTCTGACCTTCGAACGGTGTCGTTTTGACGATTTTGAGTGTGCTCATGGCTGCCGTGCGTGATGATTTGACCGGGATGATTATAAACCAGCCGTAGCGTTGCGGGATGGGGCACAGGCGTTATGCTTGCGCCAATTCATGATCGGTGCTGAAATGCCGCATGATTCTGCCCCGCTCAGGGGGTGTGAGGATCGGAGTTCAATAAGCCGGGGTACCAAATTTTAGCCATGTCTACGAAAGATAGCCTTGTTCCGCTCAGGATTGGCGACATCGCCGTGGGCAAGCCCTTGCCGTGGCCGGTCTATGGGCCCAACCACAAGTTGCTGCTGCGCGAGGGTTTCGTCATCGAAACGCAGCGCCAGCTCGAGGTGCTGGTCAAGGACGGGGTGTATCGCAGCCACACGTGGGGGGGCTCCGTGTTGCGGGGCAAAGGCGCACCTCAGGAGCCAAAACAAAAGCAGGCGGAGGAGACAGTCGAGGCGAAGAGTTACAGTTTCGAAGAGCTGAAACCGCGGGTAGGCGATGCCGTTCAGATCCAGGTCATGGACGAACGTTACCCGGTGAAGCTCATGGGGTATGCAAAAGGCGTCACCATCATGGTTTCGTCGCCGGTGGTCAACGGCGGCGTGATCCTCCTGCGCGAGGGGCAGCCGGTGGTGGTGAGATCGTTTTCCGGCAAGGACGCCTACGCGTTTTCATCCAGCATTCTGCGCGTGTGCAACTCCCCGCTGCCTTACCTGCACCTGGCTTACCCCAAAACGGTCCAGAGCGTTACTGTCAGGAAAACGGCGCGAGCTGAATTCAACCTCATCGGCACGGTGACGAACACCACCAATCCGGACCTGGCGGCAAACAGGCCGATGCGGATATCCGATCTGAGCGTATCCGGCGCTTCCTTCTCGGTGGATGGGAGCATCGGGGGGAAAGGCGACGGCCTCAGCCTGGTATTTCGTGTCAAACTCAATGAAACGGACACCAGCGTGGCGATCACGGTGTGCTGTGTCGTGCGTTCTGTCAGCAGCGAGCCGGAAGTCGGTGCGGCCGCCGATACGCTACGTTACGGCGTGCAGTTCACCGATGTCCCGACAGATGTTTCCCTGCTCATGCAAAATATGATTTACCAGAAACTTCTGGAGGATGCATAGTTATAAAAACTCGCCTGGTGCCCTCGGCGAGTCGTAAACCTTAATTTTGACGAGAGGTGGTCTAGATGTCCGCAGAAACAAAAAAATACCGTTTGGTGACGCGCAGCGACTTCGATGGTCTGGTGTGCGCAGTGCTGTTGAAACACCTGGACCTGATCGACGACATCAAGTTCGTTCATCCCAAGGACATGCAGGACGGCAAGATCGAAATCACCGCAAACGATATCACCACCAACCTGCCGTACGTAGCCGGCGCGCACCTGGTGCTCGACCACCATTTGTCCGAGACGGTGCGCAACACCGGCGAGCGCCCCAATCACATCATCCACCCCGACGCGCCTTCGGCTGCGCGCGTGGTGTATGACCACTTCGGCGGCAGGACGGTTTTCCCCGCCGCGTGGGACGAAATGATGCTGGCCGTGGACAAGGGCGACGCGGCGCAGTTCAGCCGCGAGGAAATCCTCCATCCTTCCGGCTGGGTGCTGCTGAATTTCCTCATGGATGCGCGTACCGGTCTGGGGCGCTTCCGCGATTTCCGCATTTCCAACTACAACCTGATGATGGACCTGATCGATTACTGCAAGAACCACGTTATCGACCAGATCATGGCCTTGCCCGATGTGAAGGAACGGGTGGACTTGTATTTCGAGCATGAGGACAAGTTCAAGGACCAGATCAAGCGCTGTGCCACGGTGCACAAGAACCTGGTGGTGCTGGACCTGCGCAATGAAGAAACCATTTACGCGGGCAACCGCTTCATGATCTACGCGCTGTTCCCCGAGACCAATATTTCCATCCACGTACTGTGGGGCCTGAAGAA